>JBFXIU010000183.1:0-6623 GCA_050175615.1 Porticoccaceae bacterium
CAATTTTATCTTTCATTCTCATCATTATTTTTTCTTTTCTACGTTGTTCTGCTCTTCAGTGATTTTTCTTATGCGCTGTTCTAACCACTAAAAAGTAGTCAGCCGCACCAGAGAAAGCAAAGACTGCGCCAAATCAGAAACTCATTTCCCCTCTGAAAACTAAGGATTTTTTAAAATGGGAGAAATGCCAGTTGTCGCAATTTGAGACTGGGTTTCAGGGCGAGATTAATTATTGTGCCAAACCCTGCAGCCTGCCGCTGAAAAAACTGGCTTTTGTAGAATAGACGCTGGTGGATCACTTCTTCCTGCGCAGGCATAAAGCCAGAAAACATGCTCCGCCTGCACAATAAAAATGACAGATTTTCATAAAACCGTGTAACCGCCGTCAACCAGATAACAGGAGCCGGTGACAAATCCCGCCTGGGGGGATGCCAAAAAAGAAACCACTTCGGCGACTTCCTCGGCAGAACCGAGACGACCTATGGGGTGTCGAGCCGCCAGTGCCGCTTTTTGTTGTTCGGTGCGCGGAGAAATAGCCGTATCGATAAACCCCGGGCAAACTGCGTTGACGCGAATGCCTTTGGTTCCATACTCAGCGGCGGCAGTTTTAGTGAGACCAATAACGCCATGCTTTGCGGCAGTATAGGTGCAGGCACCGGGCATGCCGCCAACACTGGCCACTGAGGCCATATTGATAATGGAACCGCCGCCATTTTCGAGCATCGCCGGTATTTCGTAACGCAGGCTGTAGAAGACACCATCGAGATTAACGGAAAGTACCCGCCGCCACTCTTCAATGGAGGTCTCCCCCAGATTGAAGGGCGTAGGCACACCGACTCCAGCATTATTCACAGCGACATCGAGACGGCCATAACGCGCCATAGTGTGGTCCACAGCGGCCTTTACTGATTGCGCATCACTGACATCGCAGGCCACGGCTTCGCCATTGACGATGGACTCTGCAACCGTTGCGGCGGTAGCCAGATCTCTGTCAGCAACAACCAGGGTATAACCCTGGCTGGCCAAAAGGCGAACACAGGCAGCGCCAATGCCGGTGGCGCCACCGGTGACCACAGCAACTTTATTATTTGTAGATGTCATCATGCTGAACGCCCGCCGTCGACAATAAAAGGGACACCGGTGACAAAGCTGGCTTCATCGCTGAAGAGAAACAAAATAGCCGCAGCAATTTCGTCGACCTTGGCAAGGCGACCGCCGCCAAGGCCAACACCGCGCGAGGGAGCTGTGGCGCCCTTAACCGTGCCGCGTTTTTCGGTAATACGATTCATCATTTTTCCCTCAACAGGGCCAGGACACACAGCGCAGACACGAATACCTTTGTCGGCAACTTCGAGAGCTGCGGTTTTGGTCAAGCCGAGAACAGCGTGTTTGGACGCAATATAAGGGCTCAGGCCGACAGCGCCGCGCAGCGCCGCAGTACTGGCCGTATTGACT
Organism: Porticoccaceae bacterium; assembly: GCA_050175615.1. GTDB lineage: Bacteria > Pseudomonadota > Gammaproteobacteria > Pseudomonadales > Porticoccaceae > CAYXXZ01. The sequence goes on from JBFXIU010000183.1 coordinate 1,456, forward strand.
ACAACCCCGCCCTGCCCCATAAGCCTGAGGATATGTTTGAGGCCGAGAAAAACACCGCGAACGTTGACGCCAATGACCATATCGAAGCGCTTGACATCCTGCTCCGTTACGGGCGCCACCGGGCCCTCGATACCGGCATTATTGAAAAACAGATCCACTTTGCCATTGCCGAGTCTCGCGGCCATTTCGGCATAGTTTTGCACTGAAGCCTCGTCGGCAACGTCGGCAACGACGGTTTTAACTGCACTGCCAAAGTCCTTTTCCATTTGCTGAAGGGCGAGAGGATCCAAATCGACCGCCAATACTTTGGCGCCTGCGGCCACCAGGCGGGAAACCACTTCGCGGCCAATCTCTCCGGCGGCGCCAGTGACTACAGCCAGACGTCCTTTATGTTGAGCGTCCATTAATGAGCTCCTTGAGCTGGTAAATGTTTGGCGACAAAATCTTTAACCTTTGTCATAGCTTCTGTGGTTTCCGGCAGAAAGGGAAAGATTGTCCAGATATGCACCATGCCCTCAAACTGGACGAGCTCTGCCTCGCCACCTGAGGCCAAAATACTGTCGACCACTCTGATGCTGTCATCCCGCAGGACTTCCGATGCACTCACTAAAAAAAACAGTGGCGGCAGCCCCTTGTGATCGCCATATAATGGCGACGCCAGGGGTGTCTGTTTGGGGTCGCGATCGCCGATGTAGACAACGCCCATGCCCACCGCCAAATCGCGATCGATAAGGGGATCGGTGTCTTTATTTTCCTGATAGGAGGCGCCTTCGGCGGCAAGATCGGTGAGTGGAGAAATCACCACTGCGGCCGCAGGCAAGGGGATACCCTGATCGCGGGCGCTCATCAATAGTGCCAGGGTGAGGCCACCACCGGCAGAATCGCCACTTATCAGAATATTACCGGGGGCGTATTGATCGAGAAGCCAGTGATAAACAGCGAGTCCATCCTCCAGCGGCGCGGGATAAGGGTTTTCAGGGGCGAGACGGTAGTCCGGCACCACAACCGGCGCATCGGCGATAGCGGAAAGTCTTGATGCAAATTCGAGGTAACCTTTTGCCGAACCCATGACATAACCACCGCTATGGAAATGGATAAGGATATTTTTCGCTGCGACACCGGCAGCAGTCACTTTGAACGCGGGTACGCCATTGGCGTTCAATTCTTCCACGCTGGTATCTGCGGGAACCTCAAAGCTCATGCAGAGGTTATCAAATTTGGCTCTGTATTCTTCAATGGGGGAACCCAGCGGGGGAGTCGCTTCCCTGAACATGTCGATGGCGCGGTTTATCAATTTATAATCAGACATTGGTTTGCTCTCTATTGGTTTCTCTCTATTGGTTTACTGTCTATTGGCTTACTCTCTATTTTTACCGAGTGATATCCAATATCAGACGGGCAACAATTGCGAGCGGAACTCGCTGTTTTTCTAACTTGTATGTCCAGCTTACTTATAAAGCTCATTAAGGAATTCTGTTTTCGTCGCTCCCGCGCAGACGGGAGTCGAGAAAAAGCAACGAATTACAGATTCCCGCCTGCGCGCACTGCTGTCCGGAATATTTACGCCGTCATTCCTGCGTAGGAACGTCACCCTCGACCTGATCGGGGGCAGGAATCCCTAACAGCATTGGTAGCATAAGAGACAGCACTGAAAACCTTCCTGGGTTCCTGCCTACGCAGGAACGACGGATGTCCTTTACGTCTTAATGTTCCGAGCATGACTCAAACTCCTTACTATTTCAGGATTAAGGCAAACAGCCTACATTTATTCCAGACAGCAGTGCGCCTGCGCGGGAATGACATTAATTAGAGTTTCCTTAAAGGGCATCTCGAAAAATCAAATGCTCAGAAACCACCAAGAATAAATTTTTCCGCGAGATCAGCCACCTTCTCTGGTTCATCATGATGAAGATTATGGCCAGTTTCCGCAATTTTCTCCATGGTCAAATTCGGCATCATTCCAACACGCCGGGAAAAAAGTTCTGGATTGTTAGCGGGAGCCACTTTGCGCTCATCCGCCGACACCAGCCAAAGCACAGGGGCTTGAATGTTTGACCATACATCCCCCCATTCTTCCACAGAATGCAAGGAAGGCAAGGTAAAGCGATGATTGGCATCAAACAGCCAGCTAAAACGGCCATCGTCCAGTTGTCGGGCGGAATTTTCCGCCAAAAAATAAGCCTTTTCTTCACTCAGGCGCCGATTGGATTTGATCAATCTCGACGCCATTTCTGCAATAGAACTATAACGGGCAGGTGCTCGCTCATGACTTATTTTATGGAGGAAGCTGTGCAGCATATCGGCAGCCTGCACCGGCACTGTGTCGACAAGTGGGCCAAAGCCATCCAGGGAAACAAACCGGGAAATTCTCAGGGGCTTCAGCCCGGCATAAATACTGCCAATATTCCCCCCGAGGCTATGGCCGATCACAGGAACTGGTTTATCGTTAAATAATTCCGTCATCAAGGCATCGAGATCGGCGACAAAGTCGTGAAACCAGTATCCACCTTTGACATGGCTAGTTAAGCCATGACCGCGCCAATCCGGGGCGTAAATCGACCATTCATTTTGCAGGGCGTCGACAAAAAACTGAAAGCTTGCAGAACTGTCCCGTGAACCGTGAAGCAGTAACAGTGGTGGCGCATCCTCTGCACCCCAGCGGCGAATATTGTAGGCAAGTCCGCGAATTTGAATTCGCTGGCATTGAGAAGGTTTCATAGCATTTTTTTTCATCTCTGAGGCTAGGCGCAGGTTTTATCGAAAATAATGTTTTCGCAGTTGGCTAGATCCCATGGGAATCAGGCCTTATTTATCGACCGCAAAAACCCAGAGGGTAGTCGCATCTGCGGGGCTATTAATTTCCGGAGTAAAAGGTCGCCAGAAGGTATCGTGAACATTGCCGCCACCGGCAGTAACGGCAATAAACTGTTTGCCGTCCACGGCAAAGGTGATGGGGAAAGAGCTGGGCACACCGTCGAGGCGGATATCCCATAACAGTTTTCCGGTTTTGTTATCAAAGGCGCGAAACCAGCGGTCGCGCGTGCCTTCAAATACCAGCCCACCAGCGGTGGCAAGAATGGCGCTGGAACCATTGGCTCTGTGGCGCTGTTGCCAGGTGATTTTCTTTGACTTCAAATCGAGGGCGTAAACGCCGCCAATATTGCCGTCACTATCGGGGCGGGGCTTATGTACCCAGCCGGTGTCAACGCCTTTGCCCGGTTCGTAGAGTACATCCATGCATGCCTCCAGCACGGGGCTATACAAAACCCCGGCTTCAGCATCAATGGCTGTGGCCGGCCAGCTTCTCACCCCCAAGGAAGACGGACAGACAAAAACCGGCGCATCCGCTTTTGGAATAAATTCGTCCTTGGCATACTTTCTGCCGGTTGCTGGATCGATCCTGTCCACCAACTGCTGAAGCCCCATGTCCATTGAAAACAGGTATTCGCCGGTCTTGGCATCGAGAGCATCAAGAATGCCGATTTTACCTACAGTGATAACAGCCTTCTTCACCCCTTCGGGGGTTGGCAAGTCAAGAACATTGCGCTCAAACGCCCAGTCCAGATCCCAGAGATCCCCGGGAAAATGCTGATAGTGCCAAACCAGCTCGCCCGAATCCGGATCAATGGCCAGCGTGGAATTGGTGTAAAGGGCGTCTTTGGACTGACCCTGTTTTTCCTGTTCTTCAATTAGGGCGGCAATATGGTAGGTTTGGGAAGTGCCGATATAGAGTAAATTCAGCTCTGGGTCATAGGATGCCGTCGACCATACCGAGCCACCGGAACGGCGCTCCAGCGGGGCGCCATTCCAGCTGTCACCGCCCGGCTCATCAGGTTTGGCAATGGTGTAAAAGCGCCAGAGTTCAGCACCGTTATTGGCATCGAGGGCAACAACAAAACAACCACCGGCAATGGATGCATCATAGCAACCAGAAACACCCTGAATGATTTTGTCTTTTACCACCAGTGGGCCGGAGGCGAGATGGTAGGGCGTGCCCTCAGGCTCTATGGCGTGATCCCAAAGCACCTTGCCGGTATGAATATCCAGAGCCAGCATATGCATATCGGATGTCGGCACCAAAAGACTGGAGCCAGTGATGGCCATGCTTTTGGGCTGGCTGCTCTGCATGCGGCGCTCGGCAGATCTGCTGTATTGCCAGAGAATATCCCCGCTCAAAGCATCAATGGCACGCACAGTGCCATTGCTGTTAACAAACATAATACCGTCGTGCACCAACGGCGTTATGGCGTTGGTACCTGCGGGCAACGCCAGTGCCCAGGCGACACCAAGTTTGGCAACATTTTTCTTGTTGATTTGGCGAAGCGGACTAAAACCGCTACCGGAATAGGTTCTGCGCCAGTGCAACCAATCCTGATCTCGAGGATTTTCCAACATATCTTGAGTTACCGGAGAAATTGACTGTAGTAAGTTAGTCTGGCGCTCCATTGCTGCAAGGGCGATAGCGTCATTGTTGGTGGGTAGCTTTGAAACCCAATCCACTTCCATTTCGATGGCGCTTTCATCCCAAAAGGCTTCATTGTCAACAACGGAGCTGTCGAAAGCATCGCCAAGACCTGCCTTGCGAATAATGTCATTGACAACATTGACATACTCCGGCCTGGTCAAGCTGCCCTCCTTGCCAACGGGCATGGTGGACACCACATAATGGAGTAGTTTCTTGGTGCCTTGCTGTTGCCATTTGTCGATAAATCCTTGATTTGCCAGGGAGCCGCCAAAACCGCCTTCGAGAATTTTGCCGTGGCAGGAGGCACAGTGCTGGGAATAATCATCGGATACACTGCGCTCGACATTGGAACCCTGGCGGTGGGGATCCTGGGCAGACAGCTGCTGACCAGCAGTCAGTTGAACACTGAAGCCTGCCAGGGCGCAAAACGATGACAGCACAATTTTTTTCAAAATGTTATTGCTTTTCATACGCATAAAATTACTCGTTATATTTGTGTTAATCCCGGTAAAACTCGGGATCACAGTAGCCGAACAAGATGTCGGCTATAGTATAAAAGTCACCACTTTATAGCCTCAAACCCGGGCATACGCATTTATTATGACCGCCAGTCAAAACTCATAGTTGGCAATCATTTCTGTGTAAGTACCATTAACCAGACATGCAGCCAAGGTGCGTCATTCAGGGTGAGTTTCGAGGCACA
>JBFXIU010000184.1:0-6543 GCA_050175615.1 Porticoccaceae bacterium
AAACTATTGCCTTTACGCAGGCTCGCTGAACAGCGACAGCCCGCTGGTGACAACAGTGGAAAACCTGGCGCTGATCAAAAAAGCCAAGCTTATGGCTGCTTTGGAAAATAGCGGCCATTCATCACGCCTTTACCGCCAACGCATGGCCAGGGCAGAGCAAATGTCTACCCTGGATACGCTCTATGTTAGCACCGTGACGGCAGACGACAGCATTGGCCAGTGGCTGGCCAAATCCGGTGGCGGTTCAGGCAATGAGTCTTTTCTACGGCCATTAACGGGAGACACCGGTAGCGAGCTACACTTTAAACGGGGACTAACCCTGGTGGCTCTGCCAGCACAGGGCAAGTCCACAGAATTGACTGAAGCAACGAAATTACTTTATATCGACAGCTGCGAGCCAACAGAGGAAGAAACCAACCAATCCTTTGCCGCAACTATTGAGCGTTACAAAGAGCGGTTTTCCACCTATTTAATCGTCGCCAACGATAGCGCCAATTGCAGCAATATGGATTTCGCCCCACTGTTCGAGGGTCTGCCCCTGAAACTCTGGCCAGACATCGGATTCCGCCAGCCTTACCTGGCACTGATCACCGAGGGCGAGGTTTTGGATGAACAACTGGGCAATGCGGGGGAAGCCGTGGCTCTCAGAGTGCAGTAGTGGCAAGTTTTCTGGTTGCCACACCCCTGAGTGGGAACCCGGTGTATTGTGGCAGGATGCATTCCCGCGCGGAGTGTGGGAACGAGACACGAGCCGAAGCTATCGCCGGAGTGTCCGGCTCCTACTAAAACAAAACCTTGTCCGTAGCAACCTGCCCTGCAGGCGAGGATTTGCGACGTGTATTTAGAGAACCTTGGCGTAAGCTTCCAGGGTTTTATCCGCGCAGGCTTCCCAGGTGAACGCCTTGGCGCGAAGACGACCTTTGTCGATAAACTGGCGGCGCTGAACCGGGTTGGCGATGGCGGCGATCATGGCGGCGGCGATGTCTTCTTCGTCACCAGGATTCACCAACCAGGCACAATCGCCAGCCACTTCGGGCAGAGACGTCGTATTGGACGTAATCACCGGACACCCGGCGGCAAAGGCCTCGATGACAGGCAACCCAAAGCCTTCATAAAGAGACGGGAAGACCAGCGCCTGAGCCGTTGCCAGTAAGGCTTTTACACCCTCATCCGGCAAGAAGCGCAACCATTTGCCCTCCCCTTTTTGTGCCAGCGCATCCAGGGATGGCAGCAGATGATCCATCCCCCAGCCATTGCGGCCAACGACAATCAGGGGGTGCTCTTTTCTTGCCTCGCGGGGAAGACGCTGATGGGCGGCAATGATCCGCTCCAGGTTTTTGCGCGGCTGCAATGTGCCCAAAACCAGAAAAAACCCCGGCGCCAGCCCCAGGCCGGCAACAAAGTTTTCGGCACTGAAATCACTCCGGCAATCCGCAACATGCGTCACCCCCAAGGGCGTTACGGTGATGCGCTCCTCGGGAATATGGAGGTGAGCCATCAAACTCTGCTTGCTGAATTCCGATATGGTGACGATATGGTCTGCGGATTGAATACTGCGGGCAAATACCCAGTTTTTTGCCGCCAACAGCCTGCCACCCACCCATTCCGGGTGAAGCAGGGGAATAAGATCCATGACGGTGGCCACCACCGGGATTTTTTTTTGCTTTGGAATAATATGATCCGGGGCGTGAATAAGGTCGAACGGCCTGGTGAGCTCCCTGGGCAGGACAAAATCCTTGCCCGCCAGTAGCGCCAACAGCGCCTCTATGGAAACCCGGCGACCGCTGGTGAAACTGGGAAAGGGAATTTGTGGCGCTGCATTTTCAGATTGGTTTTCTTGAGCATCCCTGAGTAACGGTTGCTGGCGGCCAAAAACAACACCTTCTATATGAACCTGCTTTGCCAGCAGTGCCGTGGCAAGCTCTCTGGAATAAACGCCGATACCATCGAGATGCCCCAGGTTAAGCCCTCGCTGCCAGGCGGAACAACCCAGAACAATATTCATGGCAAGAGCCTTTGTGATGCTATCGCGGATTGCCCATCCGTCTTGGAGCACGCCTCCCAGGCAAGGGCATCCAGCAGTGCCTGCAAGCGCTTCGATACAACGCCCCAAGCATGGGCTTGCAACCACTGCTGCTGGCGTTTATGGACACGAGCTTTTTCGCTTTCGTCAAAATTGAGAATTCTGGCGATACCCTCGGCAATCATTGGCGGAATGACTCCCGGACAAAACAAGGCCACATCAGCGATGTCATCAAAAATACCCAGTGGCGTACAGAGGACGGGCTTGCCGATGGCCAGACCCCAGCGCACGGCGCCACTGGCTGATTCATTGGTGTGCTGATAGGGGAAGACAATCATTTCCGCCAGTTCCAACCAGGCCAGGGATTGGCTGTCGTCAAGAAATTCAGTCACCATGGTGACGCGCTGCTCCAACTCCAGGTCTTTAACCAGTTGTTGGCAACGGGCGATTTCACGGGAGGAAGGCTCCGTTGGATATTGCGCATTGACCAGTAAAAGGTGAAGCTCCGGCCTGTTTTCAGCCAACAGGGAAAAGGCTTCGATAAGCTCAAAAATGCCCTTGTGGGGGAGAAAAAAACCGTAGCTGGCAATGACGCGCTTACCCCGCAGTATTGTTGCCACGGGGTTATCCACCTGCCCCACGGGGGGCGCGAGGGCGACGCCGTGGGGAATCAGAGTACTGTTCTCCACAAGTCCCATATCCTTGAGGCGATTGAGATCGTTGCTGGTGTGGACAAGAATTCGCGTACAGCCCTTGAGGGAGGTGAATATGTCGCGCAGGGTTTTGAATTGATCCTGCCACCAGACATCGGCGCTGGAGTGCAGGGTCAAAATTGTCTGTATGCCCAGTTGCTGCAAACTGGTCAGCAGTTCTCCCAGAGCGTCAAGGCGATAGAGGGAAAAATTGAACTGAATCACCACCTGCTCTATGCCGAGAGCAACAATTTCCCGATACAGGTTTTTGAGGTCATCGTCCTGACCGGATTGCCAGCAGCGGCGCACATTGGCGCCATCATCGTCAAGGCGCTCCACATTGGTGTTGGCCAGTATGTAAATATCATCCAGGCCTTCTCGAATAAGACACTGGCTGTAAGTGGCAATACCACAGCGGGCATTCCAGGTAGTCACCCAGCCCCGTCGTTGCTGCGGTGGGCGCGAAGGCAGCTGATCCTGCCAGCAGAGCGCCGCCCTGAGGTTTTTTGCCACCTGGCGCCAGCTGTATTGGGATTCGATCAGGGTTTTGGCGGCAGCGGTTTTGGCGCCGACCATATCCTGCCAGGCGCTTGGTTGGGAGGTTTGTGATTGCCAGGCGCTGTAGAAATCAGATAAATGTTCTGCCAGTCGGGTTTCGCTAGGCTCCACCCAAAGGGAACCATCAAGCACCATATGGCTACGGGCAGGGGCAAAGGTGTAATCGACAAGCCAGGCGGTTTGGTCGCTGCAAAAATCCATCTGGCCGCCATAACCGGTGGTGACCACTGGCATTTGATGGAGCATGGCTTCCGCCAGGGGCAAACCAAAACCCTCGCCGCGACTGGGCGCCACCAGCACATGGCAGCGCTGATAGAGCGCCCGCAGTGCGGCATCGGGCATATCCTGGTTGATGATCACCACGGCAGGAGGATTTGGGTGCTGCTGTCGCCAGCGCGCCACCGTGCTTTCAATGCAGTGGTGAGGGTTGGCAAAGGTTTTTATCACCAGGGTGACATCCTCAGCGGCGGTAAACGCTCGACCATAGCTGGCCAGCAGCACATCCACCCCTTTGCGGGGAAAGCAGGAAGAAATATGCAGAAAACGCAATCCCGACCCCAAATAGGGGAGTAGGGACGGGTCTGGGGTAACGCGGAGAATATGATCCGCCCCTATCCCCACGGTGGCAACAGGCGCAGTGACGCCGTTATCCACCAGGGTTTTGCTCACCCAGGACGACATGGTGGTCACCAGATGGCTGTGGAAATTGATGTGACGAACAGTGCTTTCCGGAAGACGGGATTCTTCCCAGCCGTAGCAACTGGCGATATTGGTGACCCCGCGCATGCCAGTAAGGCGCAGCGGATACATCAGCCTCAGCAAATTTTTCACCTGAAAACCGCTGTGTTGCTGGCTTTGTTGATACAGCTCCTGCAATTGGGGCTGGCTGGCGATAAAATTCGGATCGGGGCTATAGTTACCGCCACCCTCGGCGGCAAAAAGCCCTACGCAAAGACCCTCTTCTCCATTTTCTGTAGCTTCTGAACCCTCTGCACCTTTTACATTTAAATCCGCCAGCGCCAGGGCAAGTTCGCGATTGACAATGGCGAGACTGTAACTGCTGTCGAAAGGCCCCTCAATGGCGAAATCAAGCTGTTTTTCGCCGCCGTCAGGGCACCCAGCCTCGCCAATTGCTGGCTTTGAAACCTGTACATCAAAACCCAGACGGCGAAGAAAGTCCCACAGCGCCGCCAGCAAGGCGGCGGGCTGGAAATTGTCCAGATGTTTGAAACCGCTGACCACCATTTGACGGCGCAACCGGGGTTGGTTGACCAGGGTAGCAATGGTTGCGGCGCAAACCTTGGGGCAGTCAGAGGTCAGCACCATTCCAGCATCGCCAACGGTGGTGGCAATATTGCTTTTGGCCGCCTGAAAAGCGACGACCGGAACCCCATGAGCCATGGCCTCAACCAACGGCATACCAAAGCCTTCGTGGCGGCTGAGGCTTAAATACAGATCCGCCTGGGCAAAGTGCTGCGCCAGCTCTTCATCGGAAATTTTTCCCGTGAGGGTTACAGCGTCGCCGAGACCATAGCGGTCAATGGCATGGCGAATACTGCTTTCGTAATCCGGATTGCCACTGCCCACCAATACCAGGGTTGCCCTGATGGCAAACACTGAACGCAGGTAATGGAGGGTTTCCACCAGTCCCAGTTGATTTTTGTGGGGGACAAGGCGACCGACAAAAAGCAGCCTGAACTCGTCAGCCATGGCTCTGGCCGCGGCGCGAGGAATCTGGCGGCCAAGCTTGTCCAGATCCACCAGCAAAGGTATTACCTGGCAGCGCTCTGGCGCGTAGCCGTGAGTGAGAAGCGCACTCAGGTTTTCTGCGGAGTCGGCGATAGCGCCGTCGAGCCAGTGTTTCCAGCTGTCCACCTGCTGCCAACCGTGGCGCAGTGATCCCTGAATAGGATCGTCGTCGGCAAAAAATTCCCCTGGGGTAATATTGTGAAAAACCATCAACTTGCGCGCCTGCAAACCCCTGAGCCAGTCCTCATGGAGGTTGCTGATACCGTGATGTATCAGCAGCAGGCTGTCCGGGCTGTCTTGAAAGGCACTTTTGGGCTGAATCACATCCGCCAGCTGGGGATGCACATCCGCAGAATAAATGGTCGATGCAATTCCCGCCTCATTGAGCAGGCGGCAAGTAAAGAGCATGCCGTTGGTAATGCCATCGCCTGGGCTGCAGCCGGTGGAAAACTGGTGTATGGCGCGAATTGGCATCAGTCGACTCTGTGCTCAGGTGGCCTGGGGCTTGCAAAACCCAGTTTTTGGAGATAATCCGCCAACTGACGCAACAGGGTTTGCGCCTTAAAACGCTGGAGATTGCGCTTGGCGCCAGCCACCAACGCGGAGCGCAAGGCAGTATCGTTGAGCACAGCAGCGGTCACTGTTGCCAGTTGCGCTGGATCGGCCTGCTCAATCAACAGGCCGGATTCGCCCAGGGTGTCCGGGATATTGGAGGTTGCCACCGCGACTACCGGCAGCTCGAAATAACCGGCTTCCACCAGGGGCATGCAAAAACCCTCGTGCTCACTGGCGCACCAGAAAGCATTGGCATGGCGGTACAGCCAGCGCAGCTCTGCATCCGGGCACTTGCCTGGCAACAGCACCAGGCCGTCAAGACCGAGCTCATTAATGCGATATTCGAGGGCGGCGCGGTAGTGTTCATTGGTTGTGCCGCCCACCAACACCAACAGGGGCAGCTCGGCAAGTTGTCCCTGTTTTCTCAAATGCCACAATGCTTCGATCAACAGGTGCTGACGCTTGTTATCCACCAGGCGGCCAACAGAAAGTAAAAAAGGATTGCTGGCATTAAGCCAATTCGGCGCCCTCTCCTCTCCGCCGAGAAGATCGAGGTCAACCAGCAGAGGCAGGGTTGCTATATCCGTGTAACCACAGGCTTCAAGCTCTGCACTGTTGAGGGCTGACATGCCGATGGCGCCGCAATAGAAGGTCGGCCATGCCGCCAGCTGCTCTCTGCCCTTCTGGGCATAAATATAGTTGTGGCTCTGGGGCGGAAAATAATGGTGGGGCGTAATATTGTGGTAGACAAGTACCTTGGCGCAGGAGAGGCGATTGATTTTCTGCGCGTAATCGTGCCCCATGGAGTGGTGCACCAGCAGCAGGTCGCAGTCGTCTCCAGACAACTCCGCCACCGGGCGTACCGGCGTTTCCAGTTTGTCGTAGGTGTGCAGGCTGTAGATTTCCGACTCAAAGCCCAACTGGCGCAGTAGCTTGCGGGTAAAAATCACGCCATTACTGACCCCG
>JBFXIU010000185.1:0-6505 GCA_050175615.1 Porticoccaceae bacterium
AGGGAATGTATCTGCACTTCAGGGCGATTGCCGAAGCCGTGGATATTCCCCAACTCCTCTACAATGTGCCGGGGCGAACTGCATGCGATTTGATGGCCGAAACCGTCATTCGTCTGGCAAGCATCGACAATATTGTCGGCATCAAAGAAGCTACAGGCGATATTGATCGCGCCAAGGTATTGATTGCCGGTTGCCCAAAAGATTTTGCGGTTTATTCCGGGGATGACCTTACCGCCATTGAATTGATGCTCTGTGGTGGAAAAGGTAACATTTCCGTCACCGCCAATGTGACGCCAGCTGATATGCACAGGCTTTGCGTTGAAGCGGTGGCTGGCAATGAGGCTGAAGCGAGGCTGCTGCAAGAAAAGCTTTTGCCTTTGCACAAAGCCCTGTTTATTGAATCCAACCCCATTCCCGTGAAATGGGCTGTTGCTGAAATTGGTCTTTGTCAGCACGGAGCCATTCGTCTGCCGCTGACAGATCTGTCACCCCGTTTCCATGGTCTGGTTCGTGATGCAATGGTTAAATCCGGTGTGGCTTTGGCGCCCGCCCTTTAGAGATGCTGTTTAAATGAATAACAAAGTCCTGTTTTTACTGACTCTTACTACAGCGCTTTCCGGTTGTGGCCTTATTAAAGATCGCAGCGGCGAGTACCGTTCTGCCCGAGAGGTGCCGCCTCTGGTGGTTCCCGATGATCTCGACAGCGATGCCCTCGGCCAGCTCTATCCGGTGCCAGCCATTCCTGAAACCAATGTCCTCGAAGAGTTCGAGGGTGCGCCGCGGCCACAGCCCCTGTCTGAAAACAGCATCCAAGAAGTGATAAAAATTCAGAATCTGGGTGACGAACGCTGGATTCTCAGTAATCGTGATCCCGGTGAAATCTGGCCGCGGGTGCGCAATATTCTCAATCGCAGTGGCATTACCACCACAAAGGCAGAGGCGACCCAGGGTATTCTTGAAACTGCGTGGCTTGAATTTAAGGGGGATCAAGCCTACAACCACCGCTATCGCTTCTATGTCCAGCCCGGTGTCCAGCTGAACAGCACAGAAATTAAAGTGCTTCACGATCAGGTTGGCAAGGAAGGAGAAGCCAAGGTCGTTTGGCCAGAAGAATCTGTGGATGACGCCCGCGAAAAAGACATGGTTGACATTCTCGCCAATGCCCTTGCCGGCGATGTTTCCAGCGGCACTGTGTCGTTGCTGGCGCAGTCCATTGGCGGCGAAGAAAAAGTCAGCTTTGTCACTCCCCAGGTTGCAGATCCCTATTTGCTGATGAAGTTGGACTACGAGCGCGCCTGGGCGTCGCTTGCCTATTCTCTGGGGCGCGGCGGGTTTACCACCATTGATCAGGATCAGTCCGCGGGCATTTTCTATGTCAACTATACGCCCCAGGAGGATGAAGACGGCGAGGGTTGGTTTAGCCGCTTTTTCAGCTTTGGCAGCGGTGAGAAAACTCTCGAAGTGAATTGCCTTGTTAAAGTGTCAAGATCCGATGATGGCGTCCAGATCCGCGTTACCGACAAGGACAGCAGCGGTATGGATCGCAAAGACGCCATTCGCTTGCTGAAAAGCATCAGAGTCAACCTGTCCTGATGGCACTGGCCTTTGCTTCCCTCGGAAGCGGCAGTAAAGGCAACGGTACGATTGTTGAGGGTGGCAGTGGCTGTGTGCTGATCGATTGCGGTTTTTCGGTGAAAGAAACCGAGAGGCGGCTTTCCCGCCTGGGTCGCAGCGGTGAGGATCTCAGTGCAATTCTGGTTACTCATGAGCACAGTGACCATATTCGTGGCGTATTGCCGTTGGCGCGGAAATACCGGCTGCCAGTGATGATGACCAGGGGCACGGCAGCGGCTGTCGCCGGAATGAATGGATATGAAAAACTGACCCTGATTGCACCCCACCAGTGTTTTTATGTCGATTCCCTCGAAATAACCCCGGTCACTGTTCGCCACGATGCCCGTGAGCCGGTTCAGTTTGTGATTGGCCGTAACCAGCGCAAAGTGGGGGTGTTGACGGATCTGGGATCCATTACCCAGAACGTTATTGATTATTTTGATAGCTGTGACGGCCTGCTCCTTGAAGCCAATCACGATCAACAACTGTTGCTCAGCGGTCAGTACCCGTACTACCTTAAGCAGCGGGTAGGGGGCGATTGGGGACATTTAAACAATTACCAGTCCGCCAGCTTGTTGTCGCGGATCGAAAGGCGCAAAATTCAGACCCTGGTGCTTGGGCATATCAGCCTCAAGAACAATAGCTGGGAGCGGATCTCCGAGGCCGTTTCCCCCTATATCGAAACGATTGGCAATGTCGTCTATGCCTGTCAGGAGCAAGGTTTTTCCTGGCAGGTGATTGAATAGCTCTGTGAAGGTGTAACGATCAATGGAAAAAGGCTCAATGGAAAAACGTAACCAACTGTATTCCGGCAAGGCGAAATCTGTCTATACCACCGATCATCCCGATTATATGATCATGGAATTTCGCAACGACACCTCTGCCTTTGACGGCCAGAAACTGGCCAAGCTCGATCGCAAAGGCATGGTCAATAACAAGTTTAACGCTTTTATTATGCAGCGCCTGGAAGAAGCGGGAGTGCCCACCCATTTCGTGTCGTTGCAAAATGACACCGACTCCCTGGTCAAGTGCCTGAAAATGATCCCTCTGGAATGCGTGGTGCGCAACGTGGCCGCTGGCAGTCTTACGCGAAGACTGGGAATCAAAGAAGGCATCGATTTGAATCCGCCAACTTTTGAGCTCTTCCTCAAAGATGATGCCCTGCACGATCCTATGGTCAACGAATATCATGTGCGCTCGTTCGGCTGGGCTGAAGATGCCCATGTGGAAAAAATGAAAGAGCTTACCTTTAAGGTCAATGATGTCCTTAAGAAACTCTTTGATGCCGCCGGCATGATTCTGGTGGACTATAAACTGGAGTTTGGCCTTTTTAAAGGCGAGGTTGTCCTCGGCGATGAAATCAGTCCAGACGGCTGCCGTATCTGGGACAAGGACACTCGTGAAAAGCTTGATAAGGACCGTTTTCGCCAGGATCTGGGTAATGTCATCGAATCCTATGAAATGGTGGGCAGGCGGCTTGGCATCAGTTTTGACTAACCCGCCATCAGGTGCATAGCCTAAAAAGGGAGCTGAAGCTCCCTTTTTTATTCTCTAAAATTGCCTGCTGATAATTTCAGCAAATATTTATCCACTTGGGAAAAACGCTTTTCCAGTTAGGGGGCTAACCTTATAAAAATCCCCGAATCATTCCATAACCCCTTGATTTATTTTTTAACTATTTGAAATTAATAAATTTAAATTTTTTGGTTATAAAGTGGCCATTTTCACTATTGTCATTGAATTCGAGGGACTTAGGCGCTTGTCCCAAATAAATTCACAGACTTATCCACAGAATATGTGGGTTGTTGTCGAAAGGGGGATCCATAGTTTGACTGCTTTATTTGTGGCGGCGCTGCGGTGAATCCTGAGTAGCAAAGCCCAGGCAAAATAAGTGGCGGGTTAATCATTGGCAGCGAGAAGGGAGTGGCGGGGGCGCACAGTTTTCCAGTAGCGTTTTTGCCAGTAGGGGTGGTTTAAGTCTGAAATCATCACGCCTTTTTGGGCGGACGTATGCATAAAGCGAGTGTCTTCCAGGTAAATACCGATGTGGTTGAGTTTGGAATTGATACGAAATAAGACCAGATCACCACTTCTCCTGTTTTCGGGCTTTACCGTGGCACCTGCCTTGGCCAGCTCTTGAGTATTGCGGGGCAGGTGGAGATTAAATTGATCGCGAAAGGTGAGATAAACCAGGCCAGAACAGTCAACCCCGGTTTTTGAAAGCCCGCCCATTCGATAGGGAACCCCCTGCCACTCATCGTACTGGCTGTAGAGTGCGAATTTGATGGCATGCTGGTTTTCTGGTGTCGAACTGCTCTGTTGTGGGTGATTGGCGCAACCCGCCAGCCACAGGCACGCAAGGGCGACAACAATAAGACTGGGTCTGGTAATCAGCAGCATTAGTTTTAAAGATCCGCGAGGCGATTAAGGGGCTTGTTGGATTTGAGTTTGTATCTACTGCCAAACAAATCGGGTTTGATCTTGTCTCGCTGCCAATGCCTAAGCCTGGCAGCTTTTCGGTGGCCTTATGGTAATGCGATAGCCTGGGATTGCCAAGGGGCTAGAGCACTTTTCCTCAAGTGCCTGATTTTTGTGCGTGTCAAGCCCAAAAAAGACCATGACTGCAAGTTGTGCAGATTTTTATCCACTGCGGGTTTTTGCGGAGTTGAGTTAGCGCTCTATGCTAACTAACATTTTTGGAGTCTGCTGTAAGTCGTTGATTTTTTGATTTTGATTTCATAACCGCTTGATTTTTATAGATAAAATATAATGATCAAAAAATGATCAATTTGTCAAAAGGTCACGGTTTGCGCTTATTTGCCAAGTTTATACGAAACTAATTCACAGAGTTATCCACAGATTTTGTGGGTAACTTTGAAGGGGGCGTAGTGGGTGAATTTGAAACGGTCAAGGGATAATTGCTGTATTTGTTACCCATGGAAACGAAGCCTGCACAGTGGCAATTTAAAATTATCCACACTCAGGTCAACTAACCGAGTGGCGTTGCGTTATTTTTGTGCAGCGCAGTGCTCCGGAAGAATAAGTGTGCCATTTTCGGGTAAGTGTGCTGCCAGTTTGTCACTGCTGTCACAATCCAGTGACGGGTTGCCTTCCAGGTTAACGGCGTCGAGGTTGCCGAGGAAGAGCAGGGGGCTGACATTGCTAAGGTTGTTGTTGGCAAGATTAAGGGTGTGAAGGCTGCTGAAAAACTCTATACCTTCAAGGGAGGTAATGCCTGCATGGCTGCAAATCAAAGTCTGCAGATCCTGTTTGCGGCGAATGCCCTGATCAATGATTGCTTGCTGCAAACAGTTTTGAAGAGCGGCATCTGCAACCTGAAAATTGGTGAAAAGGGGTAGAGGTTCCGAAATAGGTCTGTCGTTCAGTGTTACTCTGTAACGGTCACAGGCTGATAACATACCGGCAACAATCATGAGGGTGATGGCGCTTGTCAGTTTCATGGCGAAATCCTTGGACGAAGTCTGTTCCGGCAGCTGAACGGTTCGGGATACGGAAGTTTACATCAATAGAACTATCGATGAATTTTATTTTTTATCATCGGTGCAAACCCGCCGAGGTATCAGGCAATTGAATTGAAGTAGGTTAAGGAGTTTTACATGAAAGCAACAATAACCCTATCAACAAAAAAAGTGGGTATCCAGATCGCGTCGATAATGGCGGCTACAGTTCTCGTTGGCTGTATGACCACTGACCCCTATACCGGTGAGAAAAAGACCACTAACACCACCAAGGGCGCAGCCATTGGGGCGGTGGGCGGCGCCATTGTTGGCGCGGCTACGTCCAGTAAAGGCGATCGCACTAAAGGCGTGCTCACTGGCGCTGCGGCTGGTGGCGCCATAGGTGCGGGGGTTGGTGTCTATATGGACAAGCAGGAAACCGAGCTGCGCAACCGTCTTCAAGGTTCAGGAGTTCGTGTTGTCCGCGAAGGCGATACTATTCGCCTGGTAATGCCAAGCAGTATCACCTTTGGCGTCGACCAGGATCAGGTCAAATCAGACTTTTACCAAACCCTTGAGTCTGTAGCCCTGGTGTTGAAGGAATACAACAAAACCAATATTCGCATTGTCGGGCATACCGATGCCACCGGCAGCGACAGCTACAATCAGGCATTATCTGAACGTCGCGCCGACAGTGTTGGCCGCTACCTGATCGCTCAGGGTGTAGCGTCCGGGCGCGTCTGGACCAGTGGCTACGGAGAGCGGTATCCGGTAGCGAGCAATGACTCTGAGAGTGGGCGTCAGGCCAATCGTCGGGTCGAACTGGAGTTGGTGCCGACGGGTGAATGAAATTACACCAACAGCGAAAAGCTTGGCTAGTCTGGATACCCATAGAGACGGGAAACTGTCCCCCGATTGGGCATCGGCTTCTGCCGCGACCGCCGTGCCGTTGACTGCAGTGGTGCCTCCTATCTATTGCTCCCCCGGATTTTCACTCCGGAGCCAACACCTGGCCAGGGAAAGCGGTGGTCAATTTTACGGTGAGCACGACTCGCTCAAGGATATTGTCGAACCGCTGGTGTTGTGGGTTGATGAAACCGGTGTCAGTTTGCGGCAGACGGGTTCCAAAGCGATGGGGCCCGTGCAATGTGAGTTTGTTGGTGGCGAGGCGCGACACCGCAGGCGTTATGGCGGGGGCAAGTCTCAGGCCATCGCCAAGGCCGTAGGTATCAAGGACAAGCAGCGCCCTTTTGTCGCAGACTTGACTGCAGGTATGGGGGGGGACGCCTGCGCACTTGCGGGACTGGGTTCCTTCGTGGTGATGGTGGAGCGTCACCCAGCCGTTGCGGCGCTCCTTGCTGATGGCTTGCGCCGCGGCAACATCGCAGCCGAGACAAATGAAGATGTGGCTGAGCTGATGGCGCGAATGTCGC
>JBFXIU010000186.1:0-6500 GCA_050175615.1 Porticoccaceae bacterium
CTGGTTCCCAATGCGACCCTCTATGCCGCCGCCATTTTTTACGGCCGGGATGCCTACTCCCAGGGCGCCACCCTGGACGCCATGCTCGCAGCTCTGCAGTGGCTGGCGGAAGAGCAGGTGCCGGTGATCAATATGAGCCTCGCCGGCCCCCCAAATACTTTGCTGGAACGGGCTGTTGTCGCACTGTCCGGGCAACAGATACAGATTGTCGCAGCCGCCGGCAATGAGGGGCCGGCGGCGCCACCGCTCTATCCCGCCGCCTATCCGGAGGTGGTGGCGGTGACCGCAGTGGACGAGACCGGCAAAATCTATCGCTGGGCCAATCGCGGCAAGCATGTGGATTTTGCAGCGCGCGGCGTTGGCGTCCTCACCGCGAGAGGGCAACAAGAATACGGACTGGAATCGGGAACATCCATGGCCGCCGCCCTGGTGAGCGCCCGCCTCGCCTGCGCACAGGCAACCTCGGACAATGTTGCCGAGGCGCTTGAAATCTTGATCCGGGCTACTGAAGATCTGGGTGAACCAGGCCATGATTCGGTTTTCGGTCATGGCCTGCTGCGGCGTTAGTCAGAACCTCATCTTTGCCGACAGGGCAAACAGGGTTTTGTCGTAGCTCCAGGTAGCGACACTGGATTGATGATCGCTGTATTGCACCTGGCCAACTACGCTGAAGAGCTGATTCAGGGGCAGCTCAAGGGCGAGGTTCAGGTTGTCAATACGGTCGTCCCTGCTGGCTCCCGGCGTAGTGGTCGCGCCGGACAGATCAGCAAAGATCGGCAGTTCATTACCGGCTCCCGGCGCGGTTGCGCCCTGTTCCCCGTAGTCGCGGCGGCCGTGCTGCCAACTGACCTGAAGCGCTGGCTTCAGTTGCTGCCAGTCAAACTCGCGAGACCACTGCACCCGCATGCGCCAGCCCTGATAGTCGAATGCTTCAGTGGCGGCTTTTTCATCCATGGTCGCGACACTCAGGGACAGATAATTGTCCGGCTCATGGAAGTAGTATAAATCGCCGCCAATACTCTGATTATCGGCATCGCGGTGTGGCAGCGCGGCGAACGACTTCCGCTGTTCGCTGAGCGCAACCCGCCAGTACCACTGATCATTCACCAGCTTGCCCACAGACAGGGAGGGCTGGCGGATCTGAACAAAATCATCGCCGTCGAGGCGGGCCTCAGCGTAATGAAAGGTGCCACCCAGGCTGTATCCATCCAGGTCATAGCGCACCCCACCCTGTATCAAATGGGTGAGAATATCGAAGGCATCCATTTCCCGGTAGTCCCGGGACTTCAACTGGTAGCCGCCGGTCAGGGTCAGTGCGGACAGCGCGCGCCAGCTGCCATCGACTTTTGCCCCGAGCAAAAGAGCCTCGTCACTGTTGCTGGATGCACGATCCAATTCTTCAATTCCCAGATTAGTATCGTAGCCATAGCCCGACTCCAGCTCCACGTTCATGTCGGTGGTTTTATTCTGTGACGCCAGCACCGCATCAGCCGCCAGGGTAAACAGGCAACAACCAAGAACAAAATGTGTTTTTCTGCTTAACATCACGTGCCTCCCGCAAGTTGTTGAGGAGGCCGGCAATCCCGCCCTGGTCATACCGGCCTTCGGGTTGAGTACGATGATCAAAGTCCGCCGCCGAGGGCGCCACTCAGTGTTTGCTCAATGGACTGCTGCACCGAGCTTTCCAGGGTCTCAGTGACAGCGGCGTTGACACTGTTGCTGACAGCCTGCTCGACAGCACCGTTAACCGTGGCATTCACCCTGTCGCTAACCGCGCCCTGCACACTGCCGGTGATTTGTGAGTTGACGGCGGAGGTGACAGCGGCGGTCACATCCGGCGACGGCACCAGACCCACAGCGGTTGCAGAAAGATCACTGCCCTGTTCCAGCGCGATCTCCTGAACGCTCTGCACCGTACCGGGAAGCGCTGCCACACCATCGGCGATGACATGTGCAGATCCTTGCAGCTGGCTTTCCAGGGTGTTTTTCACCGCCACAGCGGCCTCACCAGTATTTTCCAGGCCGTCGCTGATGTCGCCGGATTGTTCGCCGTCCAGGGACTCAACGGTTTCGCTGGCGGCATTGGCAGATCCCTCTGTGGAAACGTCCTGGTGGTTTTCAGCGCTTGCCCCTGTGGCGGTATTGGCAGGTAACAGGCTTCCGACCCCGAGGCTGGTTTCGGCTCGAACATTGCTGTCATTGGCAGTGGCCAGCGCCAGGCTGGAATTGCCCTTGCTGATCGAGAACTCAGATGCTGATTGATGTTCAACCCCGGCGTTTGCGTCGGTGCTGATGGCGTTATCCCCACTCCAGGCATAGAGGCTGGCGAGGGCCGTGACGGTGAATGAAAGGCTATGTTTCCACATAAGATATCTCCAGTGTGTTGTTAGTGACACTGTGATAACGGATGGAAACGGGGGTTTATTCCCTGATTGAGGATTTTCCTGTGATTTCGTTGCCAAACCGGCGGGAGAACAGGGCGCCGAATGGCGCAGCTGGGGCTCGAGCTCTTTAGTGCAAGGAACAGCCTTTACCGACGACAGTGACAGCGCCCCAGCCAGAGTGACATAATCCGCCACAACTTACCGACCTTAAATTTACAGGCACTTAACCCTATGCATATCCATATCCTTGGCATTTGCGGCACCTTTATGGGCAGCCTTGCCCAGCTTGCCAAAGCGGCGGGACATCGAGTGTCCGGCTGCGACGCCAATGTTTACCCGCCGATGAGCACCCAGCTTATCGACGCGGGCATTGACCTCATCGAAGGCTTTGATCCCGCCCAGCTGATCTCCGCCGATGGCAAACACCCGGATATGATTGTGGTTGGCAACGCCATGAGCCGGGGCAACCCCTGCGTCGAATACATGCTCAACAAGGGCTTGCCCTACACTTCCGGCCCCCAGTGGCTGGGGGATCACATACTCAGAGACAAATGGGTGCTCGCGGTTGCCGGCACCCACGGCAAAACCACCACCGCAACCATGCTCGCCTGGATTCTCGATTATGCGGGCATGGCGCCGGGCTATTTGATCGGCGGGGTTCCCGGCAATTTCCCCACCTCCGCCCGCCTCGGCGATACGCCGTTTTTTGTGGTGGAGGCGGATGAATACGACACCGCCTTTTTCGACAAGCGCTCCAAGTTTCTCCACTACCGTCCGCGCACCCTGATTCTCAACAATCTCGAATTCGATCACGCCGATATTTTTGCCGACCTGGCCGCCATTCAAACCCAGTTTCATCACCTTATTCGCACGGTGCCCTCTGAAGGCAGAATTATTTACCCCCGGGGGGACACCAATCTCGGCGCCGTCCTGAAAAAGGGTTGCTGGTCGGAAACCGAATACCTGGACGCAGACGGCTGGCGAGCCGAGTTGCACAGCGACGATGGCGGCTGTTTTGATGTTATTTTTGAAAACCAGCCTGTCGGCATGGTCAGCTGGCCACTCAGCGGGCTTCACAATGTCCACAATGCCCTCGCCGCCATTGCCGCCGCCCGCCATGTGGGCGTCAGACCGTCAATGGCCTGTGAAGCACTCAGTAAATTCTCCGGTGTCAAACGGCGCATGGAATTGCTCGCCAATGTTGGCGGCATCCATATTTACGACGATTTTGCCCACCACCCCACCGCCATCGCCACCACTCTGGAAGGCCTGCGCAAAAAAGTCGGCAATGACGAAATTATTGCTGTCCTTGAACCCCGCTCCAACACCATGAAGCTCGGCGTTCATCGCCATGAGCTCGCCCGCTCAACAGCAGTTGCGGATCAGGTCTTTTGGTTTCAGCCTGACACCCTGGGCTGGTCACTGTCAGAGGTGATTGCTGAAACCAGCCAGAAAGCAGAAGTCACCGGCGATTTCGACAGGCTTTTGGCTGAGGTCGCTGCGCTGGCAAAGGCCAAAGCGAGCCACAATGTCCATGTGGTGATTATGAGCAATGGCGGCTTTATGGGCTTTCACAGCAAATTGATCGACAGACTGACCAGCGAGGGTCTCTAAATGCGGGATTATGAAAAAACCATCACCCTGGCGATGACCGGGGCTTCAGGGGCGCCCTACGCCCTCAAATTAATGGAGTGCCTGATCCAGGCCGGTTGCCGCATTTACTTTATGATTTCCGGCGCCGCCCGCATTGTGGTGGAAACGGAAACCGAGCTGGAATTGCCCGGCGACGACGATCTCGAAGATTTTCTCAGCGACTATTTCGATGCCGATTTGGGTCAGATTCGCGTGTTCACCAAGGAGGACTGGTTCTCCCCGGTGGCGTCCGGCTCTGGCGCACCCACCTCCATGGTGATTTGCCCCGCCAGCGGCGGCTGTATTTCCGCGATCGCCCACGGCGCCAGCAACAATCTGATAGAGCGCGCCGCAGATGTGGCCATCAAGGAACGCCGCCAGCTGATCGTCGTGCCCAGGGAAACTCCAGTGTCGGTTATCCACCTCGAAAACCAGCTCAAACTGGCAAAACTGGGGGTGACCGTGTTGCCCGCCAGCCCGGGGTTTTACCAAAACCCGGAAACCGTGGAAGACCTGGTGGATTTTATGGTTGCCCGCATTCTCGACCAATTGGGCGTCGCCCAGGGCTTGCTGCCGCGCTGGGGCGAAGACTAACCAAAGTCATTCCCGAGCCACTTTCGCCACAGGCATTACCACCCAACCACTCCGCGCCAACAGACCCCTCAATAACCATAGCAATGGTCGAGGTGGTTACGCTGGTCGTTATCTTTGACGGCTTGATCAGTTGATCCTAGGCTTTAAGGAGAAGACTAGAGACAATCACCACATCTTCGCCATAACCACGTTATAACCGTAATTGCAGTGAAACCCCAAGGATGTTGCTGATGAAGTTTGACCAGTACCTCACCTGGCTTGCCGAAAAGGGCGGCTCAGATATCTACCTGAGCACCGGGGCGCGCCCGAGCGCCAAGCTCCACGGCGAACTGATGCCCATAGATGACACCCCTTTGCAACCTGGGGAAGTGGCGAAGATTGCCGACGCCATTATGGATTCCGAGCAGAGAAAGGAGTTTGAAGTCGAGCTGGAAATGAATCTCGCCTACAGTATTTCCGGTGTTGGCCGCTTTCGCGTCAATATTTTCAAGCAGCGCAACGAAATTTCCATCGTTGCCCGCAATATTGTCACCGATATTCCCTCTGCGGAGGCGCTCGGCCTGCCGCCCATTCTCAAGGATGTGGTGATGAAAAAAAGAGGCTTGGTACTCTTTGTCGGTGCCACGGGTTCGGGTAAGTCCACTTCCCTCGCGGCGCTCATCGACCATCGCAACACCAACTCCGCCGGTCATATCATTACCATTGAAGACCCGGTGGAATTTGTCCATCAACACAAGAAAAGCATTATCAATCAGCGCGAAGTGGGCATGGATACCCGCAGCTTCAGGGCGGCGCTGAAAAACACCCTACGACAGGCGCCGGATGTGATTTTGATCGGCGAAATTCGCGACCGCGAAACCATGGAACACGCCATCGCCTTTGCCGAAACCGGCCACCTCTGCATTTCCACCCTCCATGCCAACAACGCCAATCAGGCGCTGGATCGCATCATCAACTTCTTTCCCGAAGAGCGCCGCCATCAACTGCTGATGGATCTGTCCCTCAACCTCCAGGCCTTTGTCTCCCAACGGCTGATTCCCACCACCGATGGCAAACGCTGCGCCGCCATTGAAATTCTTCTCGGCACACCGCTGGTGGCGGAGCTGATTCTTCGCGGCGAGATCGACGGCATCAAGGAGGTGATGCAAAAATCGGAAAATCTCGGCATGCAGACTTTTGATACCGCACTTTTTCACCTGTGGAAAGACGGTAAAATCAGCCTCGACGAAGCCCTGAAAAATGCCGATTCGGCCAACAATCTTCGCCTTCGTATCAAGCTCTACGGCGAGCAGAAAACCGGGGATCTCAGCGACAGCCTGCTTGAAAAAATTGAATCCCAGGCCGAGCAAGGTGCGGAGAAAAAACCCTCGACCACAGCTTCGGGATTGAGCCTGGAACTTGTCAGCGATGATGACGACGAGGCCGAAGACAACAGCTAACAGCCTGGGTTTGGCGATGGCGACCACCGTGAGGAGACCAAAAGAGTGGCAACACTAAAAGAATTAATTGCCCTGGCGATACTGCTGATTGCGGTTTTTATCTGGTCATTGATAAACCCCCACGACGGTCTCACCTGGTTCATGGAGGCGCTTCCTGTAATGATTGCCGTCCCCATTTTAATTGCCACCTACAAATCCTTTCCCCTCACCAGGCTCGCCTACTACCTGATTATTTTTCACGGCGTGATTCTCCTTGTCGGCGCCCATTACACCTACGCCAGGGTTCCCGTCGGCAACTGGATTAGCGAAATTTTAGAATTACAGCGCAACCATTACGACCGCTTTGCCCATGTGATTCAGGGTTTTGTACCCGCCATTTTGGCGCGGAAATTCTTATTCGCCATCTGGTGGTTCGCTCGTCCCGGTGGTTGTTTTTTCTGGTGTGCTGCTT
>JBFXIU010000187.1:0-6491 GCA_050175615.1 Porticoccaceae bacterium
AACCCCATGGCGCGGGAAGACAAGGGCAGCCCCATTTACGGTATGCCTATTCTCAACGTCGACAAGGCGAAGACCGTTATTGTCGTCAAGCGCAGCCTGTCGCCCGGCTTTGCTGGCCTGCCAAACCCGCTGTTCGCCTTGGATCACACTTACATGGTTTACGGTGACGGCAAGAAAGCGATTATCGATATGACAGCGGCTCTGGACACCTTGTAACAAGGTTTCTTCCGCTTAAATAGCGGCCATACATCAAGCCCATTAAAAAGCCCCGCCAAATTTGGCGGGGCTTTTTAATGGGCATTTTCAACCTGGGGCTGAAACTGGTTAGCCCCTGATCAGCGCCAGTAGCTCGGCGGTTTTTGCCTCCATTAAGGCAATATCGTCGCGACTTTCCACATTGAGGCGCACCACCGGCTCGGTGTTTGACATACGCACATTAAAGCGCCATTGGGGAAATGACATACTCAAACCATCGGTGCGGTCGATCTTCGCCCCCCCACTGCCAAAATGGCTTTCAATACTGGCAAGTACTGTCGCAGTGTCCTCCACCTCGGAATTAATTTCCCCCGAGCACGGATAAGCGCGAATACGTTCCTCAACCCAGCGGGACAGGGATTTCCCCGAGGTGGAAATAAGCTCTGCCACCAGCAACCAGGGAATCATACCGCTGTCGCAATAAGCAAAATCGCGGAAATAATGGTGGGCGCTCATCTCGCCGCCATAGACCGCATCCTCGTTGCGCATAACCTGCTTGATAAAAGAGTGGCCGGTGCGACTTTGTACGGCTCTGCCGCCATGATCCTCAACCATGGCGATGGTATTCCAGGTCAGCCGTGGATCGTGAACGATGGCGCTGCCGGGTTGCTTGCGCAGGAAGGCCTCCGCCAACAGGCCAACCAGATAATAGCCCTCAATAAACTCACCGTTTTCATCAAAGAAAAAGCAGCGATCAAAATCCCCATCCCAGGCAATGCCCATATCGGCATTCTGGGTTTTAACCGCCTCGGCGGTGGCTGCGCGATTTTCCGGCAACAGCGGATTGGGAATACCGTTGGGAAAATGACCGTCTGGCTCATGGTGAATTTTAATAAACTCAAAGGGCAGGTGCGCCTCAAGCAAGTCCACCACAGCTCCGGCACCGCCGTTACCCGCATTCACCACCAATTTCAGCGGCTTGAGAACAGCCGTATCCACATACGTCAGCAGATGCTCAATATAGGCGCGCTTGTCGGTTCTTAAGTGAAAACTGCCGGGTTTTTCCGAAGTCAGAAAATCGCCGCGCTCTGCAATGGCTTTGATCTCCGGCAAACCATCATCGCCGCTGATCGGCCGCGCACCTTCGCGTACAAACTTTATGCCGTTGTAGTCCATGGGGTTGTGGCTGGCGGTGACCACCAGGCCACCATCGTAGCCACCATTAAAGGTGGCAAAGTAGATTTCTTCGGTGCCGCACTGGCCGATATGGGTGACATCGCAACCGGCATCGAGAATTCCCTGGGTCACGGCCTCGCAAAAAGAGGGGCTGGTCAGGCGAATATCATGGCCAACCACAATATGCTTTGCCTCCAGAACCTGGGCAAAGGCCCTGCCAATTCGATAGGCAATCTCTTCGTTGAGTTGGTCGGGAACACGACCGCGAATGTCATAGGCCTTGAAACAGGTCAAATTGAGTATGTCGTTACCTCGACTCACGGATTTTCCTTTTTGTAGATATTTTCATAAACATAGTTAGTGGCCTCAACATAACCATCGACACTGCCACAGTCAAAGCGCTTGCCCTTGAACTTATAGGCCAGCACCCGGCCTTTTTTTGCCAGGGTGCAAAGGGCATCCGTTATTTGAATTTCCCCGTTTTTACCGGGGGGGGTATGGCGAAGCACTTCAAAAATATCCGGTGTCAGCACATAGCGCCCAATAATGGCGAGGTTGCTGGGGGCGTCTTCTGGCCTGGGCTTTTCCACCATGCCTGAAACTGTGTACAGCCCCTCCTCCAGCTCTTCTGCGTCAATAACACCAAACTTGTGAACCTCAGTGTTGGGCACTTCCGTAATCGCGACAACGGACTTGCCGAAACGGCGATAGATTTTCACCAACTGCTCCAAAACCGAGGCTTCGCCCTCATCGACAAGGCAGAGATCATCGGCAAGAACCACACCGAAGGGTTCAAAACCCACCAACAGCTCGCCAATCAGGATTGCATGGCCAAGCCCTTTCATATCGGGCTGTCTTGTGGTTGCAAACGTCGCTTTTTGAATAACCTCGCGAATACAGGACAAATGCTTTTCTTTCGATGTTCCAGCAATCTGGTGTTCGAGTTCATAACTGACATCAAAATGATCAATGATCGCCCGCTTGCCGCGCCCGGTAATAAAGCCGATCTGATCCAGCCCGGCGGAAATCGCCTCTTCGACACCGTACTGAACCAGGGGCTTGTTGACCACAGGCAGCATTTCTTTGGGCATTGCCTTGGTGGCGGGCAAAAACCTTGTGCCGTAACCGGCAACAGGAAAAAGACATTTTTTAATCATGGACAACCCTTTATCTTTAGAATAAAGCTTTAAAAACAACGGAAATCATATGCCATTTTGATATAACCGTATTTCATGGCGGTTACAGCCAAAAGATTAACACGATAGCAACCCTTGAGCGCTTTCTCTTTAATCTACAACATCTTAACCCACTTCGGCGGCTATTTTACTGGACAATACAGCGGTTTTCGCTAGAATGTTGCGTCATTTTGTTTTCCCCGCAAATGAAGGGGATCAACCTATAGGAACCCCCTGAATGGAGAACACAACCCGCCAGTCCAGCTTCTGCAAAGAAGAGATCCTCGCCTCCAGCAAAGGCGAGCTTTTTGGCCCTGAGCGCGCCAGACTGCCAGCGCCAAATATGTTGATGCTGGACAGGATAACCCTTATTGAAGACGGCGGCGGCAAGTACGGCAAAGGTCAGATTATTGCCGAGCTCGATATTACGCCGGATCTCTGGTTTTTTGACTGCCATTTTCCCACTGACCCGGTAATGCCCGGCTGCCTGGGTCTGGACGCCCTTTGGCAGTTGACCGGTTTTTTCCTTGCCTGGCGCGGCAACAAGGGTCGCGGCCGCGCCCTGGGCGCTGGCGAAGTAAAATTCTTTGGCCAGGTTCTGCCCCAGGCGAAAAAGGTCACCTACAAACTCGATATTTCGCGAATTATCGAAAGAAAACTGGTAATGGCCATTTCCGATGGCTCCGTTGAAGTTGATGGCCGCGAAATATACAGCGCCAAAGATCTTCGCGTCGGGCTGTTCACATCTACTGACAATTTCTGATCGCTTCCACTACACTAGTGAGCAAGCCTTCAATGCTGAATACTTAAGGAGTCATCCATGAGACGTGCTGTGATAACAGGTATGGGTATTGTGTCCTGTATCGGCAACAATAAAGACCAGGTAACAGAAGCCCTCAAAGCGGGTCGTTCCGGCATTCGCTTCAAGGAAGAATACAAAGAGATGGGACTGCGCAGCAATATTGCCGGCCAGATCGACATCGACCTTGCCGAGCATATCGACAGAAAACATCTGCGCTTTATGGGTAACGCCGCCGCCTATGGCTATATCGCCATGGAGCAGGCCATTCAGGATTCCGGCCTTACCGAAGAAATGGTATCGAACCCGCGCACCGGCATTATTATGGGTTCCGGCGGTGTCTCCGGCGAAAAATTTGTCGAGACCATCGATGTGGTGCGAGAGCGCGGTGTAAAACGCGCGGGACCCTACAGGGTAACCCAGATTATGGCCAGCACCGTATCCGCCTGTCTGGCAACACCGTTTAAGATCAAAGGCTTAAATATTTCCATTGCCTCGGCCTGCGCCACCAGCGCCCACTGCATTGGCGCCGCCGTTGAGCAAATCCAGCTGGGCAAACAGGATATTCTTTTTGCCGGCGGCTCCGAAGAGGAGCACTGGTCCATGGCCTGTATGTTTGACGCCATGGGTGCCCTCTCCTCCAAGTACAACGACACGCCAGAGCTGGCTTCACGCACCTACGATGCCGATCGCGATGGCTTTGTCATGTCCTGTGGCGCTGGCTGTCTGGTGGTTGAAGAGCTGGAGCACGCACTGGCCAGAGGCGCCACCATCTACGCAGAAATTGTCGGCTACGGCGCCACCTCCGATGGCTATGACATGGTGGCTCCATCCGGTGAGGGCGCTATTCGCTGTATGGAACAGGCGCTGTCCACAGTTAATGGCAATATTGACTATATCAACACCCACGGCACCAGCACCCCCGTGGGCGATGTTCAGGAGCTCAAAGGCATTCGCGCCCTGTTTGGCGATAACTGTCCGCCAATAGCCTCGACCAAATCCCTCACTGGCCACTCCCTGGGAGCTGCCGGCGTCCATGAGGCTATTTTCAGCCTGCTGATGATGAACAACAACTTCATTGCCCCATCCATCAACGTCTTTAATCTCGATGAGCAGGTTGGCAATCTCCCTGTTGTCACCGAACTCAAGGAAAATGTGCAGCTCGATCGCGTCCTGTCCAACAGTTTTGGTTTTGGCGGCACCAATGCCACCCTGGTGATGGAGCGTTTCAAAGGCTAGGTATCTCTCCATTGTCACTGATACGGGGCAGACTATGCCCCGTATCCAAAACCTGCTGCTCTCTTTCCTTTTTTAACCCCGACAAAAAAAGCTCCGCATCTGCGGAGCTTTTGGCTTGATCGTTAAATTTTGCGGAAACAAACTAATACTAATCAGGGTTAAAACGGAATATCGTCATCAAAATCGGCAAAGCCACCGCTGCTTTCCTGAGCCGGAGGCTGCGAAGAGGGTTTTGCTGGTGCGCCTGATGATTGTGGGGCGCTCTGACTCCAGCTGTCGGCAGGAGGCGAATAATCGCCGCTGCTGGGTCTGCCGTCCAGCATTTGCATATCGCTGGCGACAATCTCGGTGGTATAGCGATCCGATCCATCCTGCCCCTGCCATTTGCGGGTGCGCAATGAGCCTTCAATGTAGACTTTTGAGCCTTTTTTCAGATACTGGCCGGCAATTTCGCCGAGCTTGTTGAAAAATACGACCCTGTGCCATTCGGTGCGTTCCTGCTGTTGACCGGTCTGCTTATCCTTCCAGGTGTCTGAGGTGGCGATACTGGCATTGGTAACCGCATTGCCATTGGGCATGTAGCGGGTTTCGGGATCCTGTCCCAGATTGCCGACCAAAATAACCTTATTGATACCCCGTGCCATTGAAAATCTCCGTTGCGTTTTATTTTACGGTGTGCAGTTTACCCTGTTTACAAGACCGCTGTCATCGTTGTACCTGATGGTTACCTGCCGTTGAGCAGCGCTTCGAATTTGCGCTGGTCAAAGTTGTCTCTGTCTATTTTCAAGTACATCAACTCGCGATCCACAATACAGGTGACCTCCTCCACACCGCTGAGCAACTCTTTAATGGTTGACCCGTCGAGTGGAAAGTGGGGGTGATCGGCAAGATCTACCACCAATGTACTCCAGTGCCTGGGCGCAGCCATGGTAGCGGCAACCGCAACCCAGATTAACGCGGCGGCACCGGAAAACAGGAAAACCCAGGCGTAACCAAACTGATGGGCAATAAAACCGCCGGCAACGCCGCCGACAAACGCGCCAAGAAACTGGCTGCTGGAATAGATTCCCATGGCGGTGCCACGGCTGCCGCTGGGGGTGATCTTGCTCACCAAGGATGGCAGCGAAGCTTCCAGCAAATTGAAGGCGACAAAGAAGACAAACATACCCCAGGCAAACAGGGGAAAGCTTGTCTCAGCGACAAACAAAAACAACTCCGCCACCGCCAGCAAGCTGATGGCAATTACAAACACCTGCTTCAGCTTGCGCTTGCGCTCGCCAATAATAATCAGCGGCAACATGGCGATGAACCCCAAACCCATGGTCAGCAGATAGAGCCACCAATGTTGCGCCAGAGGCAGCTGCAACTGGTGCTGCAACAGAAAAGGAATAGCCACCCAGCTGGCCATCTGCACCAGGTGGAGCACAAAAACACCGAAATCCAACCGCAACAACTCGGTATTTTTAAGAGTACTTTTAAATAATCCCGGCATTGTCAGCGCCTCGCTGACGGCAACCTGACTCACTCTTTGTGGTGTCGGAATCCAGAAGAGCACCAGGAGAATGCCAATGCCAGCCAGCAGCGTGGTCAGCCAGAAGATCATACTGAGGCCGCCATAGGCCGCGACAACAGGCCCCACCACCATCGACAGGGCAAAGGCAAGGCCGATACTGCCGCCCACGGCGGCCATGGCCTTGGTGCGGTTTTCTTCTGTGGTCAAATCGGCAAGCAGCGCCATAATGGTACTGGCAATGGCTCCGGCACCCTGCAAGGCGCGACCAATAATCAGGCCGTAGATGGAATCTGCCGTAGCGGCTACCAGGCTACCGACAAGAAATACCGCCATGCCCCCGAGAATTACGGTTTTACGGCCAATTTTGTCCGACAGCATTCCCAGGGGAATTTGC
>JBFXIU010000188.1:0-6403 GCA_050175615.1 Porticoccaceae bacterium
GGAGAACTCTGGGTCACTCTGATTGCTGTCTTTTACAATAATCAGTTGCCACAAATAACCCCGCATCAATGCGGGGTTTTTTGTGGCTGAGTCAGGCTGGAGAGCCCGGCGATAGCACTAATTGATCAGGTGTTATCTTTCAGATAGCGCTCCCGTGAGGCCAGAATTTCCTTGCGGGCGTCTTCGGCGTGGGACCAGCTTTCCACCTTAACCCATTTGCCTTCTTCCAGATCCTTGTAGTTCTCAAAATAGTGGGCGATCTGCTTGCGCAGCAGGAGCGGGACATCGTCGATGTCCTGAATATGTTCATATTCTTTCGACAGCTTGCTGTGGGGGACAGCAATCAGCTTGGCGTCGCTGCCGGATTCGTCGGTCATATTGAGAATGCCGACAGGGCGGCTGCGAATCACCGAGCCCGGCATGACGGGGTAGGGGGAGATCACCAGCACATCAAGTGGATCGCCGTCTTCAGACAGCGTGGCGGGAATAAAGCCATAGTTGGCGGGGTAAAACATGGGGGTGGCGACAAAACGGTCGACAAAAATTGCATCGTGCTCTTTATCGATTTCGTATTTGATGGGGTCGTGATTTGCCGGAATTTCGATGACGACGTTAATATCGTTGGGCAGATCGTTACCCGCTGGAATGGAGTTGAAGCTCATAATGTGCCTTCCGTTAATTTGGATCGATGGGGGGGCTAAAGGCGGGGATTATAACGGTGCCGGCATCTTATGGCCAGCAAAGCGCCTTTGTCAGTAGGCGGGGAAAATTGAGCGGGCAAACGGGATGGGTATTTCACTTTGATGGCGACGGGGTTGGTTGTGGCGCTGGAGCGCCCTGAGGCTTCGGCTGAGCAGACAGAGGTGCCATAAATGCTTTTCAATCGCCAGTCAAACAGGTTATCTTAGCGCTCGGTTGATTCGCACTATGGTCGATGTTGAGTTGGTAGAGAGGTTCCATGGAGTCACAAAAAACATTGGCCGCCAAACCCGGCGGTGATGGGCGGGGAGTGTCCGTCGCTGATTTTATTCGCGACTTTCTGCGCCTGGAGTCGTCCAGTGGAATTTTGCTGGTGATAGCCGCTGTTCTCGCGATGGTGGCGGTCAACTCCCCCTTTGTACCTCTTTATAATGCGCTGTTGTCTGTTCCGGTCGAGATTCGAGTGGCGGATTTTGTCATCGCCAAACCCCTGTTGTTGTGGATTAACGACGGTCTGATGGCAATTTTCTTTTTTCTTATTGGTCTTGAAGTCAAGCGCGAAGTGCTTGTGGGCGAGCTCTCTGATCCCGCGCGAGTGACATTGCCTATTATTGCCGCCGTGGGTGGCATGGCCGCACCCGCGGCGATATATGCTTTTATTAACTGGAATGATCCGGTGGCGATGAGGGGGTGGGCGATTCCGTCCGCCACAGATATCGCCTTTGCCCTCGGTGTGCTCGCCCTTTTGGGCAATCGTGTGCCCCACTCGTTAAAGCTGTTTCTGATGACGTTGGCGGTGGTGGACGACCTCGGTGCCATTATCATTATTGCAATTTTTTATACTTCTGATTTGTCCCTGTTGTCGCTGATTGTGGCTTGCGCAGCCGTGCTGACGTTGTTTTTGATGAATCGCAGGGGCGTGCTCGGCATTGCTCCCTACTTGCTGGTGGGTTTGGTGTTGTGGGCTGCGGTGCTTAAATCCGGGGTACATGCCACCCTCGCCGGGGTGCTTATCGCCATGTTTGTGCCTTTTAAGAAACTGCCGGGGGAAAAGCTGACTCAGCTTGAACGTATTGAGCATGACCTTCACCCCGCCGTGGTTTATGGCATTCTGCCGGTCTTTGCTTTTGCCAATACCGGAGTGCCGCTCGCCGGGCTCGGCCTGGATTCATTGTTCCATCCAGTACCCCTAGGCATTGCCGCCGGTCTTTTTTTGGGTAATCAGTTCGGCATCTTTGTTCTGTCGTGGCTGGCGGTAAAATTGGGTGTGGCCAAACTGCCCGCGGGCGCCACCTAGGTGCAGCTCTACGGTGTTGGCATGCTTTGCGGCATCGGTTTTACCATGAGCCTGTTTATCAGTTCTCTCGCTTTTGGGCAGGGTGATCAAAGCACTATTCCCGTGGACGATCGCCTGGGTATTCTTGTCGGCACGCTGATGTCAGCCGTCGGCGGTTATGTGCTGCTGCGGTTCACCGGTAAAAAAGCTGGCCAAGATCTAAAAACCTAAGGAAACTCTGATTAATTCCGCTTTCGTCACTCACGCGCAGGCGGGAGTCCATAAAAATCAAGCGCTTATAGATTCCCGCCTGCGCGCACTGCTGTCCGGAATATTTCACGCAGTCATTCCTGCGAAGGAACGTCACCCTCGACCTGATCGGGGGCAGGACTCCTTAATCGAAACCAACTGAACACCAGGACATATGTGTGCAGTAGCCTAATAAAGCGGTAAATCAGCTGATTTTTCAACAATGTTAGCAGCCCTGAGAAACTACCCTGAAAATCTTCCTAGGTTCCTGCCTACGCAGGAACGACAGCTTTCATTTAAGTCTCGAGGCGCTCAGAACCATTCAACCTCCTTACTATTTCAGGCTTAAGGAAAGCAGCCTCTATTTATTCCGGACAGTAATGCGCCTGCGCGGGAATGACATTAATCAGAACTTGCCTAAAGTCTGGCAAGACATTGCGCGGGTCGCAGTTGCGGAATATTAGGGCCATCCCCCCAGGTCGCGCCAGCGATTGACAATAGTGCAGAATAGTTCGGCGGTGCGCTCAGCGTCGTAGGCGGCGCTGTGGGCTTCGCGGTTATTGAAGGGAATTCCCGCCGCCGCACAGGCCTTGGCGAGCACGGTTTGGCCATAGGCGAGGCCAGCCAGTGTTGCGGTATCAAAACAGGAAAACGAGTGAAACGGATTGCGCTTGATGCCCGCCCGTTCCGATGCTGCGTTGATAAAGCCGAGGTCAAAATGGGCGTTGTGGGCAACTATAACCGCTCGAGTGCAGTCGTTGTCGCGGACGCAGTGGCGAATCTTGCTGAAAACATGGTTGAGAGCATCTTTTTCCTGCATCGCCTTCCTGTTGGGGTCGTTGGGGTCTATGCCGGTGAAATCCAGAGCGGCCTGCTCCATGCGTGTGTCCGGATGAGGTATGACGGCGGCGGCCACGGTTTCGCCACGCTGCAGGTTGCCATTGTCATCCATCTCCAGGGTTACGGCTGCAATTTCCAGCAGGGCGTGTTCGCGGGCGTTGAAGCCGCCGGTTTCCACGTCCACCACGACGGGCAAAAAACCGCGAAAACGGGTTGCCAGGGTAGTGAAACTGTCCATGCTGTCTGCAAACGAGCTATTGTCCATCAGTGCTGATGCTCATCCATTATCTGCCATTTGAGTGGGTGCCCGGCCCATAGGGGGGTCATGGCTTCGCCGCCCAGCATCACCGAGTCGGGCACTTGCCAGGTTTTTTTGATCAGGGTGATGCGGTCTGTGTTGCGGGGCAGGCCATAAAAATCCGGGCCGTGAAAGCTGGCAAAACCCTCGAGTTTGTCGAGGGCATTTTCCCGGTCGAAGAGTTCGGCGTAAAGCTCCAGGGGTGCGTGGTGGGAATAGCAGCCAGCACAGCCACAGGCGGTTTCCTTGTTGGCGGTGGAATGGGGCGCAGAATCTGTGCCCAGAAAAAATTTTGGACTGCCGCTGATGGCGGCTCTGATCAGTGCCTGCTGGTGAATATTGCGTTTGAGAATGGGCAGGCAGTAAAAGTGGGGACGAATTCCCCCGGCGAGCATGGCGTTGCGGTTGAACAGCAGGTGCTGGGGTGTAATGGTGGCGGCAATATTGGCGCTGGCCTCGGCGACAAACTGGGCGCCCTCTTTGGTGGTGATATGCTCAAGCACCACTTTCAGTGCCGGAAATCGGGAGGCGATGGCGCTAAGATGCAGGTCAATGAACACCGCTTCGCGATCGAAAATATCAATTTCTGCATTGGTTACTTCGCCGTGCAAGAGCAGGGGGAGGCCCACATCTTCCATGACACTGAGCACCGGGTAGATGTTTTTTAAATCCGTAACGCCGGATTCCGAATTGGTGGTTGCGCCAGCGGGATAGTATTTTGCTGCGCTGACAAAGCTGCTGTCCTTGGCATTGCGAATGTCTTCAGGGGTGGTGCGATCGGTGAGATAGAGCACCATCAGGGGCTGCCACTGACTGTTTGCGGGGCGCTGCGCCAGAATTCGGCTTTGATATTGCTGCGCCTGGGCTGTGGTCAACACGGGCGGAACCAGGTTGGGCATGACAATGGTGCGGCCAAAATAGCGCGCAGCGGCGGGTACTGTGGTGGTCAGGGCTTCGTTGTCCCGCAGATGGGCGTGCCAGTCGTCGGGGCGGGTAATAACAAGCTTTTCCATGAAATCCGTAGTCGCGTTGTGGTCAGGTCAGTTTTAACCTGGGTCGTAATTGAAAGAATATCGGCAGGTATTTGTTGAAATCAGGTGGAATCCTACCTGAAACCACGCCGCCTTTACAGCTGCCTTTGCAACAGGCGGAAGTCCTTTTGAGCTGGCTGAGAATAAAACTTTTGTCACAGGGAGGGCTTCGCCCTGTTATTTGTCGCTTCAAAGCATTAAAATTGTGCACCCTGATATTCAGTGCAACACCTCCAGTCCAAATTTTCATTTCCACTCCGGGAGACATCAGTGTCTGAAATTAAAAAAGTCGTGCTAGCCTACTCCGGCGGTCTGGATACTTCGGTTATCGTTAGATGGCTACAGGAAAACTATCAGTGTGAGGTAGTTACCTTTACCGCCGATATCGGCCAGGGAGAGGAGGTTGAACCCGCCCGCGCCAAGGCGCTGCAAATGGGCGTCAAAGAAATTTATATCGATGATTTGCGCGAAGAGTTTGCTCGGGATTTTGTCTTTCCCATGTTTCGTGCCAATACCATTTACGAGGGAGAATACCTGCTGGGCACCTCCATTGCCCGCCCCCTGATCGCCAAACGCCTGATTGAAATCGCCAATGAAACCGGCGCCGATGCCATTTCCCACGGCGCCACTGGCAAGGGCAATGACCAGGTGCGCTTTGAACTCGGCGCCTATGCGTTAAAGCCGGGCATCAAAGTGATTGCCCCCTGGCGGGAATGGGATCTGCTCTCCCGTGATAAGCTTATGGACTACTGTCAGACCCACGATATTCCTGTGGAGATGAAGAGGGGCAAGAAATCTCCCTACTCCATGGACGCCAATCTTCTTCATATTTCCTATGAAGGCGCCAACCTGGAAGACCCCTGGTGCGAGCCGGAAGAGGATATGTGGCGCTGGACGATTTCTCCCGAAGCGGCGCCCGATGAGCCCACCTATATCGAGCTTGAATACCGCAAAGGTGATATCGTCGCCATCGATGGCCAGGCCATGTCGCCCGCCCAGGTGATTGAACATCTGAATAAGGTCGCAGGCGCCAACGGCGTTGGCCGGCTGGATATCGTTGAAAACCGCTATGTGGGCATGAAATCCAGGGGATGTTATGAAACCCCCGCAGGCACGGTGATGATGCCCGCACACAGGGCGATTGAATCCCTGACTCTCGACAGGGAGGTGGCCCACCTCAAAGATGAGCTGATGCCCCGTTACGCCAAACTGATTTACAATGGTTACTGGTGGTCGCCGGAAAGAGAGATGTTGCAGACCATGATTGATGCGTCACAACAGTTTGTGAATGGTTTTGTTCGCGTCAAGCTCTACAAGGGCAATGTCACCGTCGTTGGTCGCAAGTCTGCCGACAGCCTCTTTGACGAGAAGATTGCCACTTTTGACGACGATGCCGGCGCCTACAACCAGAAGGACGCTGAAGGTTTTATCAAGCTCAATGCCCTGCGCTTGCGGATTGCGGCAGGTAAAAACCGCAAATTGCTCTAGGCTTGGGGAAGTCGCCTTCGCGGAGGCTGTTCCTACCAACAGTTCCGCGAAGGCAAGAGGAAAGATTATCCCTATGCCACCGTTTCGGCGCCATAGGGATCGCGATCGTTGAATTCGCCTCCAGAAGTCAGGCTGGGGGTGTTTGCTTTGATCGTTTTTAAATATTGATGCGCTGTCCTGGTGTTCTTTGCCGCGACGGCAGCTATTGCCCGGATTGTGCGGTTAGGGTGAATTTTCGATGAATTCAGCCGATTTTCTCTCCGTTTTATCTTGTGGTTCAGAGCCACTTGATTCAAGTCAAGCCCTTTATACCCACAACGGGGGATAATGGAGCGGGTGAAAAACTGACCGACAGTTTGTAGGCGTACCACCTTTTAAATACTGAGAAATGGGAACTAAGCAATGAGCCATGTCACTTCAACCGGCCCAGTGCCGGATTACAACGTCAAAGTGGTGAAGCAATTTGCCATCATGACGGTGGTGTGGGGTATCGTTGGAATGCTGGTGGGTGTCTGTATTGCG
>JBFXIU010000189.1:0-6374 GCA_050175615.1 Porticoccaceae bacterium
CATTCGCCAGGCTCACCCCGGCGTGCTTTCGGTGACGGGTCCCCACCAGTATGAAGCTGTAGTGGGCGCTGTTCACGACTGGGTGCCGGTCACCAAGCGCCACGATCCCTTTGTCGACCTGGTGCCCCCCAGTGAAGTCAAACTGACGCCACGCCACTACTCCTACCTGAAAATTTCCGAAGGCTGCAACCACCGCTGCAGCTTCTGCATTATTCCGTCCATTCGCGGCGATCTGGTGAGCAGACCCATCGGCGATGTTATGGATGAGGCCGAGCGCCTGGTAAAAGGCGGCACCAAAGAATTACTGGTGATCTCCCAGGACACCAGTGCCTATGGCATCGACACCAAATTCCGCACCGGCTTCTGGCAGGGTCGCCCCCTCAAAACCCATATGCAACAACTGTGCGAAGCGCTGGGGGATCTCGGTGTTTGGGTGCGCCTGCACTACGTGTATCCCTATCCCCACGTGGATAACCTGCTGCCATTGATGGCGGAGGGCAAAATTCTGCCCTACCTGGATATCCCCTTCCAGCATGCCCACCCGGACGTGCTCAGAGCCATGAAACGCCCGGCCAATGAAGAGAAAGTGTTGCAGCGCATTCAAAAATGGCGGGAAATCTGCCCCGATCTGACTATTCGCAGTACCTTTATCACCGGCTTTCCCGGCGAGACCGAAGCCCATTTCCAATACCTGCTCGACTGGCTGCAAGACGCCCAGCTCGACCGTGTCGGCTGTTTCAAATACGAAGCCGTTGAGGGCGCGCCTGCCAATGAACTGGTGGGCGCCGTGCCGGAAGAAGTGAAGCAGGAACGCTGGGAACGCTTTATGGAAACCCAGCAGGCCATCAGCACCGCGCGGTTAGAGGCCAAAATCGGCAAAACCGTGGAAGTGATTATCGACGAAGTAGTGCCAGAGGGCGCCGTAGGCCGCACCACGGCGGACGCGCCGGAAATCGACGGCCAGATTTTTCTCGATGACCAGACTCACCTCAAGCCCGGCGATATTGTCCGGGCGGCGGTGGAGGATGCGGATGAGTATGATTTGTGGGGAAGGCTGGTGTAGCTTGATTTACTCTTGATGACCTTTTGCAAGCATGGATTCTAGAACGAGGATTCTAGCAGTCTGGCGGATCTAGTCTTCTCATCGAAGATGATAAGGGTGTTCCCTGGCTGCGACTATGGGCGTATCACGCGATGAACAAATTTGTTCAGGTCGATAGAGGTTAGCCGTTTTTCTTGCCATCAGACCTCGGGAACTGGCTTCCAGAAGATGATCTGGGGGCTTTAGCCCACTAAACGCTGTGCCTGTTACGGCGTTATTCACTGCCTAAGGCCACGGCATAAGAACAGGTTTTTTGAAATATCCCTTCCCGATAGGCTCGACTGACAACGCCTGCTGAGGGTAATCTCAGTTTAATATTGCAAACAAACGGTTGTTTTGTTACTCTGCCCTTAAGAGGTGGTAGAAATTAGCTGTGAATTCTTTTGACGTCTGGTTAGTGTGCCGGCAGTGGTTGTTGCTGTCGGATGGTCGGCCTTTCGAACAGGAATATCTTCCGACTCGACGGGGTATCGGATCAACTGTGTCGGGTGGTTCCGAGCAAGTACAGGCAATGCAGATGCCGCGACTGTACTCCGCGACATGAGCTGATTCCAGATTCTTGCGCATTATTCGACACCAAGCCAATGAAATAAAATGAAATAAGAGGAAAGTTGAAATGACAACGAAAGTAGACTTCGACGCTGTCGTCATTGGTGCGGGCTTGACCGGACTGTACCAAACTTATCGTCTCCGCGAGATGGGTTATCGCGTGCTGGGAGTTGAGGGGTCTGACAACATTGGCGGTGTTTGGCATCACAACCGTTATCCGGGGGCGCGAATCGATTCGGAGAGCGAAGTCTACGGCTATTTCTGGAACGAGCAGCTGATGCAGGAGTGGAACTGGTTCGAGCGCTTTGCCGCCCAGCCTGAAGTTTTGGAATACATCCATCGCGCCGCCGAGATTATGGATATCCGCAAGGATTACATCTTTAACGCCAGAGTTAAAAAGGCGGTGTTCGACGACGACAACAATTTTTGGACGCTTGAGTTCCAGCAGCCGGATCGTGCGCCGGTGACGGCACGCTTTGTTTTCTCGGCGCTTGGACCCCTGTCAATGCCCCAGATGCCCAACGTGCCTGGTATCAACACCTTCAAGGGGGAGAGCTACCACACGGCCACCTGGCCGCGGGATCCCAATGGCTTTGGTCCGGCCAAGCTGGATTTTTCCAACAAGCGCGTGGCAGTCATAGGCGTGGGATCGACCGGCGTGCAGGTGATTCAGGAAATGGGCAAAATGGCCAAGCAGCTGACGGTGTTCCTGCGTTCGCCGAATTGGTGCACCCCCCTGGGCAACGGACCCATGACCCAGGAGCGGATGGACTATATCAAATCCCACTACAACGAATTCACCGCCAAATGCGATGCGTCCCTCGCCGGCTTCCCCCACGAATTCATTCCGAAAAACCTCTTCGATGTTCCGAAAGCGGAACGCGATGCCAAGCTGGAAGAGCTGTACAAAGGCCCCGGCTTCTCGCTGTGGCTCGGCGTGTTTCAGGATGCCCTGTCAGACCCTGAAGCCAATAAATATGTGTCGGATTTTGTCGCGCAAAAAATCCGCGAACGGGTCAAGGATCCCCGTATCGCTGAATTGCTGATACCCAAGGATCATGGTTTCGGGATGAAACGGGTGCCTTTGGAGACGAACTATTACGAGGTCTACAATCAGGAGAATGTTTCGGTTGTCGATCTGAACACCACACCGATTACCGAGATTGCTCCCGCTGGCATACAGACCACCGATGCCTTGCATGAATTCGACGTTATCATTTACGCCACAGGCTTTGACGCAGTCAAGGGATCCTGGAACCACATCGAGATTCGCGGCTCCGGCGGTGTTGCCCTTAAAGACGAATGGGATAAAGGCGTTACCACCTACATGGGTATGCAGTGCCCGGGGTTCCCCAATTTTTTCCTGCTGGTCGGGCCACAGAGTGGCGCCACCTTCTGCAATATTCCGCGCTGTTCCGCTCTTGCTGTCGACTGGCTGAGCGACATGATGGCTCATGCGAAGGAATCCGGGGTCCAGCGCATTGAACCTGAAATCGAAGCGGCCGAAAGTTATACGCTTTATTGCTCCAAGCTGATGGGCAAGCTACTGCTGGGGCAGACCAACTCTTGGTTCACCGGGATCAACAAGAATATTGAGGGTCGCGATAAACGTGAAGTGCTGTTATTCGTCGGCGGCAATCCGAGATTTCGGGAGTACTGTGACGATGTTCGCGAACACGATTACCA
Organism: Porticoccaceae bacterium; assembly: GCA_050175615.1. Lineage (GTDB taxonomy): Bacteria > Pseudomonadota > Gammaproteobacteria > Pseudomonadales > Porticoccaceae > CAYXXZ01. The sequence continues at coordinate 3,338 of JBFXIU010000189.1, forward strand.
AGGCTTCATTATGTCGTAAGCCTGGGGAATGGGCGATTCAAATAAGAACCTGATTCAAATAAGAAGGAGCAAAACAGATGACTCGACTTTCTGGCAAGACCGCAGTGGTAACCGGCGGTGGGCGCGGCTTGGGTTCTGCCATTTCAACGGCATTGGCAGCCGAAGGGGCGCACGTGGTGGTGGTTGACAGGAATAGGGAGGCCGCCGATGACATGGTTGCACAAATCAAGGCCGCCGGTGGCTCCGCCTCTGCCGAGATCCTCGACATCAGCGACCGTGAAGCGGTTACGGCCTTTGGCGGTCGCATGTTGGCGCAATACGGCAAAATCGACGTGCTGGTGAACAATGCTGGCATTGCGCCCCGCATCAGGCCGCATGATGCCGATCAGGCGGAAAAGTGGGATCAGGTGATTAACGTGAACCTCACCGCACAATGGGACATCACCGTTGCTCTGTTGCCCGCGCTGAAGCATTCTGGCGCCAGCGTGATCTTCGTCTCGTCGATTGCCGGCTTCACCGCGCCAAGATCAAGTGCTGCCTACGGCGCCACCAAGGCCGCTGTCCGTTCATTGGTTCAGTATTTTTCCCGCACACTTGGACCCACGGGTGGTCGAGCCAACGGGCTGGCACCGGGTAGGATCAAGAGCGACTTGATGACGGTCACCGGCGAGGCGGGTGAAAAATTCCTGCAACGGGTACCGCTGGGTCGTGTTGGCGAGACCCATGAGATTGCCGGCCCTGTCGTGTTCCTTGCCTCCGATATGTCGTCCTATGTGACAGGGGTTACGATCCCAGTCGATGGCGGTTATCTGGCGCTGTGATCAGAGGTTTCAACCGCTGCAAACATGAGGAATCACATGACACTGACCAAAATTGAGCCGTTTCTGCCGACGGATCTCGCCCAGTCGGGCAGTGGCCTGAACCGGCCGGAATGCGTTCTCGCGGCACCAGACGGATCCCTTTATACTGGCGATTGGACATTGGGGATCGCACGGATCGCGCCCGATGACACCACCAGCTCCGCTGTGGAGGCCGACTTGATTGGCCAGGGCTTTCGGCCAAACGGCATAGCGCTGACCGCAGAAGGCGATTTTTTGTTCGCCAATATGGGCAGGGCGGGGGGCGTCTGGCTGGTCGGCTCCCGGGGCGAAGTTCGCCCGTTTGCAACAGAGCTTGCAGGCCAGCCTATTCCGCGCACCAATTTTGTACTGGTCGACGGCGACCGGGTCTGGATCACCATCAGTTCGACATCGCGCAAGCACGAGCACTTCACCGCCGAAGAGAATACCGGCCAGATTCTGTTGGTGCAGGATGGCAAGGTCACCGTTGCCGCAGATGGGCTGAACTGGACTAACGAAGTACGCATCTCTCCCGACGGTAAGCACCTTTTCGTCAATGAAACCTTTGCCTGCCGCACCACGCGCTATGACCTGGCGGCAGACGGCATGTTAAGTAATCCCTTCCGCCTCACCTACCCGGCAGACACTTACCCGGACGGCATGGCCTTTGATGCGGAAGGTGCGCTATGGATAGCCTGTGTTATCTCCAACCGCCTTATCCGCGTGGCGCCGGATTTGACCTGGACTGTTTTATTTGAAGACATCGACCCCCGTGAGTTAGGCAGTATTGTTTCGACCTATGCCAAGGGTTGCCTGACCTGGCAGCACATCGCGCAAAGCCGTGGATCTCGCGTGTCAAACCTGTCCAGCGTCGCTTTTGGTGGGCCGGATCTGAAGACGCTCTATTTGGGCGGTCTGGGCATTGACGCAGTCCAGGTATTGCAGTCGCCGGTAGCTGGAATGCCGATGGCGCATTGGCGATAACAGCGTTTCGCCTCCGCCAGAGGGGCTAGATTTAGGATCTTGCTGATCCAATCGATTCTCAGGTTGTTCGATTGCCCAGGCTCTTGCGAAGTACAATATTAATTATCACTTCTTCGCGTCGAGATGGCCTTGCCTTTTTCAGGATTTCTTGGCCAACACCATTCTTCAACGCTCTTCGCTATGGTTGATGGGCGCCGGGGCTTGGCTGCCACTGTAGCCTGGTTTTGCCTGCAGAATCGCGACCATAAAGTTTGCGACACAATTCTACTTTTGGCTTCAATTGTTTTTCGGCAAGACTGCCCATCCTTAAGATGTTCGTTATTCTTATACAAAGTTGTATAGCTTGCTGAATCATTGGCACATAATTTTTGTTTTTGTGCATTTTTAACCTTTTGATTTATTTTGTAAAAAATGGTTTTTTAACCCTGTTGCAGAAATTTTTTCTGTTCAGGTGTTTTTTTTCTTGCAAAATTTTCGCTAAAGGTATACAAATACATATACAAATTTGTATAGGTTTGGCGGAATGAAAAGGGTCAGCTCTGAAGCAAGCCAGCAAATGGCAGCGAAAGTAGTGCCGGATGTGATGGCGAATGAAAAATTTTTTCCTATCAGCGCCGTCTCTGAAGCAACGGGTGTGCCCACGGTGACCCTGAGGGCGTGGGAGCGCCGTTATGAATTTTTGGTGCCCCACAGAACCCCCAAGGGCCACCGCCTTTACAGTGTTGATCAGATCGCCATGATTCGCCGGGTGACGGCATTGATTGATTCCGGTATTCCCGTAAGCCGGGTGGGTGATCTGCTCAAAGGGGAAAGCCAGCCTTTTCAGGATACGCCGTCTTCTTCCGGCGATAACTGGCAGCAACTTCAAGACGCCATGCTGGAAGCGGTGTGCGAATTCAATGAAAGCCGTCTCGATGAGATTTATGAGGATGTGCTGTCGCGTTTTTCCGACGCCCGAGTTACGGAAAAACTGATTATTCCGCTGCTTCATCGCCTCGGTGTCAACTGGGCTTGCGGCGCCACTGGCGTGGCGGAGGAGCATTTTTTCAGCCTCTATCTGCGCAACAAACTGGGCTCCCGCTGGCACCACGGCAGTTATTCGCGCATTGGCCGTCGCCTGGTGGTGGCCTGTCTTCCCGGTGATCGCCACGAATACGGCTTGTTGTTCTTTTCCCTGGTGGCGAGGTCGAGAGGCTTTGATCCCATCATGCTTG
>JBFXIU010000190.1:0-6367 GCA_050175615.1 Porticoccaceae bacterium
GTTTGATCCCATGTGAGTAAAATTTCCACCCGGTCGCTGACATCTCCCTTGCCACTGTTGCCACCCTTCACCACAATGGTTCCGCTATCCCGGTACTCTCCCTCAATATGGTATTTTACCGTCGTCACGGCAGCCCACTTCATCATGATGTTCTGATCGAACTGGGCGAAACAGGTGGCGCTGAAAAGCGTTACAGCGCCGAGGAATGAAAGCCTTGAAAGGAAAGTCATTGCGGGTGCACACATAATCTTTTCCGTACGCGTTGTTCAACAGGGCAGGGTGAAGGAGAGAATAGACTTACCCGCGGCAGAACGCTACAACGAAGGAACGAAAGTGGTAAAGAACGAAAGGAGATCTATTCCTCAGCCGACACTGTTGTGGCTTACCTGGCCAACTGCAGCCATTCAATTGCCGGCAATTGAAGCCGCCGGATTAAAGTCAGATACCACTGTTGCGTCTTTATTTTGCGGCCATGAGCCGCATCTGCTGTAACAGCCATCATTTATATCCGTTGCGGAGAAGTAAAACTCAGGTCATGTATAATTTTTGAAGTCACTGCCAATAACGCCAGGGTCGTGCCTGAATGATGACAAACCCCCTTGGCAAAGAACATACTATGGCACCTTAACTTCCTGCCAAGCGTTGGCTGTGCCAACACTGTACTGGTTTAATAACGGGTTTGATTAACCATGGCCAACGAACACCCAAAAGCGCAAGCCACCAATATCATTCATAATCGCCGCCACCGGGATCAGTTTGGCAGCCCGTATTCACCAATCTATAACACAACAACCTACAGATTTCCGAATACGGATAGCCAGCGGGATGTTATCGAGGGGCACAAGCCAGGCTATCTCTACACTCGATGGGGCACCAATCCGACCATTGAGGAGCTGGAACAGGGTCTTGCCGCACTGGAAGAGGCAGATGCAGGACTGGCGTTTGCCTCCGGCATGGCCGCAACTTCTGCAACCATCCTTGCCCATGGCCGACAGGGCGTCGTCTGTGTCGGCGATATTTACGGCGGCACACAGGAGTTGCTCATCAACCATTGCCAGCCCCTGGGTATTCCCGTTTCCTTCCTGCTGCAAGCCAATGCCGAGGATCTCGAGGCGGCGTTGACCCGACCGGGGATGCTGGTATTTTGCGAGACACCGACCAACCCCACTCTTACCGTGATTGACCTCCAGGCCATGGCTAGAATCACCCGCAAAAAAAACGCCCTTCTGGCAGTGGACAACACCTTTGCGTCACCCATCAACCAGCGCCCACTGACACTGGGGGCAGATCTCGTTGTTCACAGCGCCACCAAATACCTGGGCGGGCACAGCGATCTCACTGCAGGCGCCCTGATGTCATCCATACCATTAATCAATACAGTTGCCGCCTGGCGTAAAAGCCTTGGTCAGCTGCTCTCACCGGAGACTGCCGCCCTGCTCTCCCGCAGCCTGCGCACTTTGCCCGTGCGAATCCGGCAACACAACGAAAATGCCATGGCTGTCGCCAGCGCCCTGGATGGCTACCCCGGCGTAGCCCGAGTTCTCTATCCCGGCCTGCCGTCATTTCCGGGGCACCGCTTGGCCTGTGCGCAAATGAGCGGCTTCGGCGGCATGATGACCATTGAAATCGCCGGTGGTTTGCGGGCAGCAAGCGCTGTTGCCGACAACCTGAGCGTTTTCCTGCTGGCAACCAGCCTCGGCGGTGTCGAAAGCCTGGTCAGCCAACCTTCCATGACCAGTCACCACGCCATTGGCCGGGAAGAGCGGGAAAAGCGGGGGATCAGCGACGGCATGCTCAGGCTATCCATCGGGCTTGAAGATTCCGCAGACCTGATCGCCGACTTGAAGCAGGCAATAGACAGGGTTGCGAACATGCCTCCTTTTGATTGCCACCATCTCGAGTAGCGAGCCATAACTGGCGGTGCTGATCGACAACCACAGCAGCAACGTTGCCTTTTCTCACAGAGGGCGCCCAGCGAACATTTCTTGGTTCATCCTGAGGGACAATAGTTCTGACCGCCAACTGATGAGAAAACGGTTCGGTACGCGGGTGGGGTTCCGGCGCGACGACCAATGTGCCGCCAAAAGTCGGCGCCAGGGAGCTCAACGCAACTACCGATAAATCCATGGACTTCTCTTCAAGAAAATAGTCCGGCTTTCTGCTATTCTGGAGCAAGATGTCTTGCTCCCAAGGATAAACCATGGCAGACGATACCCGTAAACCTGAGCCTGACTGGGACTCTCGAACAGATGAGGTTTTAAAAAACCAGATACGAGTTTACGACACCATGCGCGCCCAGTGCCCCGTGGCCTGGAGCGACTATCAGCACTGGACTTTATTTAGATATGGCGACGTCGTGGCAGTTCTGAATGATCATCACAGATTCAGCAGCGCCGCCTCCAGCCATCTTTCAGTGCCCAACGGCATGGATCCTCCCCAGCACACACTCTACCGCCAAGCGATCGAACCTTATTTTTCACCGCAGGCAATGGCCGCGTTTGAACCAACCTGCCGCACCATTGCCCGCAACCTGGTACGCAATCTCCCCAATGCCGAGCCCTTTGATATTGTCGAACAATTTAGCCGTGTCTTTGCAGTACAGATTCAGTGCGCCTTCATGGGGTGGCCGGACTCCCTCCACGCTCCCCTCCGTCAGTGGGTACTGAAAAATCACCGCGCCACCCTCGCGCGCGACCGCGAGGCCATGGCTGACGTTGCCCACGAGTTTGATGGTTACATCCAGGATCTGCTGGCAATGCGCCGTCAGGCCGGAGCCAACGCCCCCCGAGACGTCACCAGATCGCTCATGGAAGAGTCCATTAACGGGCGCCCAATGACCGATGATGAACTCGCCAGCCTGCTGCGAAACTGGACTGTGGGCGAATTGGCCACCATCAGCGCCAGCGTGTCCATTTTGCTGAACTATCTGGCTGAACATCCGCGCCGAAGGCGAAGTCTCTCCAGCGATATCAGTCAGCTATCGGACGCTATCGATGAAATACTGCGCATGGATCCACCATTGATGTCCAACCGCCGAATCACAACTTGCGATGTAACTATTGGCGGACGCAAAATTCCGGCAGGCGAAAGGATCACCATCCTGTGGGCATCCGCCAATCGCGACGAGGAAGTTTTCGGAGATCCAGATGCTTTCCGCCCGCAAAAAAATCGTGATCACAACCTTCTTTACGGAGCTGGTATTCACGTCTGCCCGGGAGCACCCCTGGCCAGGATGGAACTCAGGGTGCTGATGGAGGAATTTCTCTGTCACCTTGATAGCCTTGAACTCGCGCCCAATCTAGAGCCAATACGGGCGGTTTACCCAAGCGGTGGCTTCAGTTACCTGCCAATGACCATCGTGAAGCGATAAAAGATGGGGCTCCATTGGCAGGGGGACGCCTTTGGTTACCTGTGCTAACGATTACTATCGAGCCAGATCAGGGACGCCATTCTGCCGGTAACACCGTCGCGACGAAAGGAGTAAAAAAAACCAGGCTCTCCATAGGTACAGCGATGGCCACCATAGACTGCAGAGACCCCAAGCGCATTTAACTCGGCACGGGCAAGGCCATAGAGGTCGGCAAAAAATTTGCCGACAACCCCAGCTTCGCGGAAACAACCGCCAATGTTTTGCCGGTGACCGCCGTCCCTAGCCCGATCGAGGAAGGCTTGCCGAACCTCCGCGCCCACTTCAAAGGCATCCTGGCTAATCGCCGGGCCGAGATAGGCCATCAGCTCCGCCGCGGGCACCTCCATACTGGCAACCGTGTTGCCGAGAATGCCATTGGCTAAACCACGCCAGCCAGCGTGAGCCGCGGCAACCACCGTCCCCGCCTTGTCGCACAGCAGAACCGGCAGGCAGTCCGCCGTCAGCACCACGCAGGGGATTCCCTGCTGACAACTATAGCTACCATCCGCAGTGGGAACAGATAAGCCGTGGTGGTTAGCGGCGCACACCACCGAATTGCCGTGAACCTGGTTGAGCCATAGGGGCGAGATTTTAAGCTTGAGCAAGGTTTCCAGCTTGCGGCGATTTGCTTGAACGTGCCCGGCGTCGTCACCCACATGGGTGGCGAGATTAAAACTCTGCCAACAACCAACACTGTAGCCACCGACTCGCGTGGTAATGGCCGCCCTCACCTGGGCGGGCGCCGGCCATTGCGGAAAAATAATTGATGTCATCTAACCGCCCTCCAGGGCTGCCAACAATTCACAAAAATCATTCGGCAGCGGAGACGACCAGGTCATGGTATCTCCCGTAAGCGGATGCTTGAGACTGAGGGAGACCGCGTGGAGCGCCTGGCGGCGGAATTGGCGCAGGGTTTCACGCAGCCCGGCGCTACTTCCCGAAGGCAATTTCAGCCGCCCACCATAAACCGGATCACCGACCAGGGGAAAGCCCAGATCCGCCATATGAACCCGTATCTGGTGGGTGCGCCCGGTTTCCAGCTCGATGCGGATATGGGCGTGGTGGGAAAACCGGTGGACAATGCGGAAATGGGTGACCGCAGGCTTGCCACCGTGGGCGACAACCGCCATGCGGGTGCGCACTCGCGGATGCCTGCCCAGGGGTTTATCGATGGTGCCCCCGCCGACGGGAACACCCTGGACAACAGCCTCGTAGACCCTGCTGACGGTGCGCGCCTGAAGCTGCGCCACCAGGGAAGCCTGAGCCTGGAGCGTTCTCGCCACCACCATCAAGCCCGAAGTTTCCTTGTCGAGACGGTGGACAATGCCTGCCCTGGGAATGTTTTCCTGACCCGGGTACCGGTGCAAAAGGGCGTTCAGCAAGGTTCCATCAGGGTTGCCCGCACCTGGATGCACCACCAGGCCTGCAGGCTTGTCAATCACGACAATATCCCTGTCTTCGTAAACGATTTCCAGGGGAATATCTTCTGACTGCCAATCCCCCTGGGGCGACAGGCAGGCGGTTAGCGCAAGGCGTTCGCCGCCCTGAACTCTGTCCCTGGGTTTACATAGTTGCCCGTTAAGAGTAAGTTCCCCCCCTTTGATCCACAATTGCAGCTGTGAGCGGGAAAATTCGCAGAATAAACTGGCGGCGGCCTGATCCAGGCGCTGTCCGGCAAATGTTGGCGGAATGGTCGTTTCCAGGTTGATCTGGTTATCTGGCATGGTTTTCGTGTTTTGCTCTTGCAACAGCTGTGGTTAAATAACGCTTCTAACGGCCATTGTAACTGGCATAACGAAAACAACAGAGAATTTTAACTTATATGCGACTAATCACTCTGCTCCTGTTGGCCACCATGGCACTTTCGGGATGTTCGTGGATGCCCTTCATCGGCGATGACGACGACAAGGCCTCAGAAACAGAGGGCTACACCGAGAAGGATTTTTACGATGTCATTCAGCGCAACCTCAACAGCCACCGCTGGGATGACGCCATCGCCAACCTCCAGGCGCTGGAAGCCCAGTTTCCTTTTGGCACCTATGCAGAGCAGGCACAACTCGAACTCATCTATGCCTACCACCGCTCGGCAGATTACGAAGCAGCCATTGCCGCCTCAGACCGCTTTATTCGTCTCCACCCCCGTCACCCCAATGTGGATTATGCCTATTACATCAAAGGCCTGTCCTCCCTGAGCCAAAGCAGAAGTTTTCTCAGCAGCCTCACACCCACGGATTTCACCAGCCGTGATCCCGGTGCGGCACGGGAAGCCTTTGCCTCCTTCAGCGAGCTGCTGACGCTGTACCCCAACAGCACTTATTCGGCGGATGCACGCAAGCGCATGATTTTCCTTAAAAATCTTCTCGCACGCTATGAAATCCATGCCGCCAACTACTATTTCGAACGGGGCGCCTACGTGGCCGCCGCCAACCGCGGTCGCTATGTGGTTGAAAACTTCCAGCAAACACCGGCCGTTGCTGACGGCCTGGCAATCATGGCAGAGGCCTATCACCTTATCGGCAAGGAAGATCTCGCTGACAACGCCGTCAGAGTGCTTACCAATAATTTCCCCGACTACCCGTCACTGGATGAAAATGGCAATTTTAAATACCAGGGCGTCGCTCCAGATGAAAGCAAAAGCTGGCTCAGACGCCTGTCGCTGGGGCTTTACGACAGCAGGAAACCGCCCCATTACGACACTCGGGAAAAATACAACCCAGGCAGTGCAGGTGACTCCCCTAAAAAGGAGAAAAGATCTTTCCTGAGCTGGGTAACCTTTGGTCTGCTGGGCTAGCAAGACACTAAACGAAGCTCTGGTTAATGGCATTCCCACTCAGGCGCACTGCTGTCCGGAATATTTCACGCCGTCATTCCTGCGTAGGCAGGAATCCTTAATCGAAACCAACTGAACACCAGGACATATGTGTGCAGTAGCCTAATAAAGCGTTAAATCAGCTGATT
>JBFXIU010000191.1:0-6316 GCA_050175615.1 Porticoccaceae bacterium
ATCGATTGAGCCATCCCGACCCGGCACTGCGAGAGGAATTTGCTCGGGAGCTGCGACAAGCCTTTCCCTCTGTGCACAGCGGCGATGAACTGGTCGGCCTCTGCGTTCCACAGCAGTACACCGCCTTCTATTTTGACGGAAAGCTTTACAGCAAAATCGACGATCCCAAATTCTGTCCAGCATTTTTCGGCATCTGGCTCGATCCGCGTACCAGAGTACCCGGCCTGCGCAAAAAGCTGTTGGGTCTCCATGACTGAACCAGAGCGTCCCAAATTTGCCATCCTCCTGCGTTATGCTCCGTTCGGCCTACCTTTGGCCTTTGGTGCTCTGCCAGTATACCTGCTCCTGCCGCACCTCTATGCTACCCGCTACGGCCTGTCGTTGGGGGGGGTGGGGCTGCTGCTCCTGCTGACGCGTCTGGGCGACGCCGTCATCGACCCGCTGATTGGACGCTGGAGCGACGCCTGGGCAGCCCGGCACGGTGCGCGGGTGGGCCTGATTGCCTGGGGTCTATTGCCGCTTGCGCTCAGCTTTTATTTTCTCTTCAACCCGCTTCGCAGTCTCCCAATCTGGTGGTCTCTGGCCCCGGCACTCATCGCCTTTTACGTCGCCTACAGCGTCAGTGGGTTGAACTACCAGGCAATGGCGGCCGAGCTCTCCACCCAATATCAGGCGCGTAGCTGGTTGACCACGGCGCGGGAAGGGGCGGCATTGATTGGCGTACTCCTGGCGGCCATCCTGCCCGAGCTTCTGCAGCGGCATCTTCCCGCTCAGGCCGCCTGGCAGGCCTTTGCCCTGGTTTTTGTCGTATTACTCTTTTTTGCGGCCATTCCGCTCTGGAATCGGAGCCTGCGACGTCCGGTAGCGGTTACTTCGCAGAGAGCCTGGTGGCGCTTTTACGAGCCTCTGCGTCGGCCGGCAACGCGACGCCTCTTCGCCGTCTACACCCTCTCGCAGAGCGCCAACACCGTAGCTGCCACCCTCTTCTTCTTTTTTGTGGATCAGATCTTGCGAGCTCCGCATTGGGCGCCGGGATTTCTGCTGCTCTATTTCTTGTCCGGAGCTGCTGGCATGCCCTTCTGGCTCTGGTATTCCCATCGGCAGAGCAAGGCCCGCGCCTGGCGCTGGGCCATGTTGCTGGCAACCTTCGCCTTTCTCGGCGCGGTCTTGCTTGGGCCTGGTCTGCTTTGGGGCTACGCCCTGGTGTGCCTGTTCAGTGGCCTGGCCCTCGGCGCCGATCAGGCGTTGCCGCCCAGTATTCTTGCCGATCACACTGATGCCGATCCGGACGCTCGTGCAGGTTCTTATTTCGGTCTCTACAACTGGGTGGGCAAGGCCGCGACCGCCATTGGTGCTGGGCTCATTCTGCCCCTGTTGCAATGGCTCGGGTACAGCGTCGAAGGGCAGAATCTATGGGCCCTGCTGCTGGGATATGCCCTCGTACCCGCGCTGTTCAAACTCTGGGCCATCTACCTTTTACAACCCGAGCGAGTCGACCGGGCCGCTCTTCGTTTTACCACCCTCTCAGGAGCACATCCATGAAGATCCCCTATATCCTAACCCCCGTGGCTATCGCCGTAGCCCTGTCGGGCTGCGCAACACTGCCGTCAGACTACGCCCACACGCAGCCGCATTTTTCGCTGCGCGAATTCTTCAACGGTCCCCTGCTAGCTACAGGCATGTTTCAGAACCGCTCCGGTAAAGTGGTGAACCGCTTCACCGTGCGCATGCTCGGCCATTGGGACGGCAACAAGGGCACTCTGGATGAATATTTCACCTATATTGCCAACGACGGCAAGATTACCCACGCCAAGCGCGTGTGGTATTTGCAGGACGATGGCGACCATCATTTCTCGGGCTATGCGGTAGGCTCGGCCGGGGACGTCAAGGCAGCGAAAGGTGACGCCTATGGCTTTGCCCTGCACTGGAGTTATAACGTCAAACAGCCAGTGGGGAAAAGCTACTATAATCTCCATGCCGATGACTGGATGTACATGATTCAGCCGGATGTTGTCATCGATCGCACCGATGTCACCTGGTATGGACTGCATGCCGGGGACATTACTCTGGAAATGCATAAGCTCCCCGATACCGCAGCCAATCGAGCGGCTATGACATCCCCGGAGTAGACGTCGTACTCTACCCGCCTGTGCGGCGCCTCGCGCGGGGAAGTGATACCGGCACCCGTCAGTTGCTGGGAGGGAACGTGGTCGTACTTACCTACACCATCAGCCTGGCCTTGAGCTTTGCTACTGCCTTTACTGGGGCTCGCTACCGGCCGGGTTCGTGGTACCAGTCGCTGCGCAAGCCACCGGGATTGCCCCCGCCATGGGTTTTTCCTTTGGTCTGGACGCTGCTCTACATCCTCATGGCGCTGGCCGCGGCGATGGTCTGGCTCGCCCCCGCCGCGCCCATCCGCAGTGCGGCCCTGATTCTCTGCGCCTTGCAACTGGTCGCCAACGCCGCCTGGTCGTGGATCTTTTTTGGACGTAGGCGCATGTTGCTCGCTTGGCTGGATTTGTCTCTTCTCTTCGCCCTGGTGCTGATCGCAACCATCCTCTTTTTCCAAATCGAATCCGTTGCCGGTATGCTCATGCTCCCGTACCTGCTCTGGCTCTGCGTGGCCTTTTATTTGAACGGTACGGTCTGGTGGCTCAACCGCGCTGTCTCTCTTCGCTGACTTCCGAGGTATAGCATGAATGATGTTTTTTCCCTTCTGCAGACGCATCGCTCCATCCGTCAGTTTCGTCCCGAGCCGGTCGCGGACGCCGTGGTAGAGGAGATTGTACGCTGTGGCCAGGCGGCAGCGAGCTCCAGCAACATCCAGGCGTACTCCGTGATCCAGGTCGATGATCGTGATCTCCGGGCGCAGGTTGCCCAGCTCGCGGGAGACCAGGACCAGATCCGTACTGCCGCGGTCTTTTTGCTCTTCTGCGCCGACCTGCACCGGGCGGAACACATTTGTGAACGCCAAGGCACAGCCTTTGTCGATGGAATGACGGAGCATTTTCTGATTGCCACCATCGATGCCGCGCTCTCCGCACAAAATTGCGTGATTGCTGCGGAGTCCCTGGGATTGGGCACCTGCTATATCGGCGCCGTGCGCAATCATCCACAGGAGATCAGTGACCTTCTGCATATTCCGGCGCAGGCCTACCCGGTCTTCGGACTCTGCCTGGGCTATCCCGCGCAGGACCCTGAGGTTAAGCCGCGTCTGCCGCTGTCCGTCGTGCGCAAGAAAGACCACTACGACGCCAACAGCGAGCAGGATGGGATTGCGGCCTACGATGAAGAGATGCGTGCGTACTACGGGCAACGTAGCAGCAACAGCAAGGATAGCTCCTGGTCGCAACAGGTAGCGGGCCTGGTGGGTCGTGAAGCGCGCCCACACATGCGGGAATTTTTGCAAAAGCGCGGCCTGAACCGACGCTGAGCAAGAGATTATCTGCCAAAGACGTTCTTTCAAGTTGCTAGGGGTCTGAGCTGTGCGAATTCATCTGCCGTTGGCGTCTAAAGGCGGTGATCACCCCTTGAGGTAGTGCAATAGATGCCCTATCCTCAACTTATGATGACGTATCCTCCTGTGGATGATTGGCGTGTACGCATCAACGGTCGAGAGCCTCATCTGTTGCCTCACGTCCACGTTCAATTCCGGGATGGATCACGGGTGTCTTTGGCCATCGAAATCGGGGAATTACTCTCAGGCTTTGTGACACCGAGGAAGCGGTTGTTTCCCGTGCGCGCTTGGATAGCGGCGCGTCGAGAAATGTTGCTAGCGGAATATCGGAGGCTGAATCCATGAACCATGCACCACAAATTCGTAAAATCGAGATCACCGGGCCATTCCAGGCCACCATTGAGTGGTCGACTAGAGAAACTTTTGTGACAGATCTGGTCAGCACTATCGGTGCCAAACGGGAAGGAGACCCCTTTGCCGCTCTCCGCGATCCGGCGATTTTTGCGCAAGTCCAGAGCGATGACTGGGGAGATGGCCTGAGTTGGCCGGGCGGGCTGGATTTGGGGGCAGACCAATTGTATAGCCTGGGTCGCCAGCAGGCAGGCCTGCCGACCCGCGAGGACTTCGCTGGCTGGATGGAGCGGAACCGACTCAGCCTGAATCAGGCTGCCCAGGCTATTGGTATGACCCGCCGGATGATTGCCTACTATAAAAGTGGGGCCAGACCCATACCAAAGACGGTTTGGCTGGCCTGCATCGGCTACGAATCCCTGCAACACGAGGCTGCATGATCCAATGCGGAATAGACGATTATGCAGCGGAAGCTATCATTCAAAGATGGGTCTGTATGTTTGACAGTCGTGTTTTCTAGGCGAAAAGCGGATAGGATAACTAACAGATTTCTTCGCCGAAAAGTTTCCAGATACCCAACGTTCAGAAGACGTATCTTTTGGGAAAATGGGTGTCTCCCGGATTTCATTGTTGGTTTTTCAGCAGCATCTTAGGATATTGGAAGAATTCAATGGCTACCATTCTGGAGTATTTTGATACTGACTGGACACTAGTACTGGCAATGCATCTTCCGTGAACTCTTGCCACCAGAGACGGTGTCGTGCTTGCAAACTTAATTGCCAAGATTGCTTATGATTTCGAAGCAAACTCAAAGTATTGGTATTTCTATTTACCAGGAAATAATGGGTTGTCTCAGTGCTTAGAGCACACTCTTACACTCATCGGAACCGGAACATTGATGTCTCAGATCCAGGGGAGACACTATCCATGTGGAAACGGGACACTCTGAATACTCTGAGCGACAATCGAGCGCGACTCTTCAGCTCACGAGAAGAGCTCAATTCTATCTCCATTTTGATCTCACAATGGCGCAAAGAGCATCACTAGTTGATAAATTTTGAATGCGAGATTATTTCTGTATATCTGTGATCGAGAGCATGCCCGAAGTCGCCCCGCGAGCGAGAAACCGCTCGCCTTTATTTCACACGACTCCCGTGGCAAGGATTCTTTTGTTCGAGAGCTCGCACATAAGCTTGCAAAAAATTTCTGCACAGTGTGGTACGATGAGTTCTCATTGAAGGTAGATGATAGCCTTTGATCAAGCATAGAGCGTGGACTTCGTGAAACTAACAAGTGCATTGTTATTTTGTCACATAATTTTCTATCAAATGATGGCTGAGGACACGCGGAGTTCGACTCAATTCTTGCTCGGAAGATATTCGGAAATAAGACCGTGATACTGCCCGTTTGGCTAAACGTTGATGCCAGAGAAGCGCACAATTATAGCCACATTTATCTGATAAATTTGGAATATCCGCCGCATTTGGCATACATGACTTGGCCGGCTGATTTCCCAATGCTGTTAAAAGTTCGGCTTAATGAGCCAAAGGCACAAATGACATTCGGTTAAAAAATCTTAACCCTATATGTGATGACTTTCATTGAGGAAAAGTGTATGCTGCCGACCATCAGGGCCAACGACGGTGGATGGCGGCTATTTGGATAAATAACCGAGGCATTCAACAGGATTACTTTCAGAATATTTTCATCTGATTGGACAAACGTCTACAGTTTTTTAACGAACAGCGTGCAGAAGCTAGTCGTTATATGAATTCATTACTTGAATTCTCCAAATTCTTTGTTTTTTCGGCATTTATACCAGAGTATAGTAGAATTTGTAAACCGATTGAAAGAAAAAATGTAGACAACAAAAAAAAACGAACATAAAAAATATATCAGAATAAAATTCTATTGTATATTTAAAATTTAGATCAATTCGAGTTGCGACTTTCGATTTAGACATAATAAACCCAGCAAGAAAAGATCCTAAAAATAAAAATACAAAAACAAATATAGTAATTATCCCAGATTCCACTGCAGATCTCTTGGAGTTTTCTCTTATTGTTTCCCCCGGTCTTTTTGACTTAGCGCAAAATACTGCCAGAAATTGATTTCCAGTGGTTGCCATTACAAAATTGTATACTGATAGTTGATCAAGCCTGATCCTGTAACCGGTCCAGATATTGATCAGAGATTCTGTTACTATCTGATCACAAAGGGCTTTTTGTTCATCGCTAAGGTTTACATTGCTGCTACCGACGAGCTTCTCAATAATATTTAAATTTGTATCCGATTTAGATATTTTTATTCTATATATTTTTCCTGAAGATAGAAGATTAATTACATTAAAGATAACAATAAATACGGCAACTAAAACCAAATCTAGAAATGAAGTAAATGAATTAATGTTTTTTAGAAAGTCTAAAAATAACGCACCCATGAAATAATTCCTTTAAAAATTTCTTGACGCATTGATTGCCGAGAAAGTTTTTCACTTACCCGATTTTG
>JBFXIU010000192.1:0-6311 GCA_050175615.1 Porticoccaceae bacterium
GTGCGTTCGCTGGTGTCATTGTGGGAAACCAGCTCCACCAGCTGCATCTGCGCCACAGGGTTAAAAAAGTGCAGGCCGACAAAGCGCTGCCTGAACTCAGAAGGAAGTTCAGCGGTGTCGCGAAGCATTTCCAGGGGGATGCTGGAAGTATTGGTGGCCAGAATGGCTTCAGGCTTCATGGCGCGTTGAAGATGGCTGTAAACAGCGCACTTAATAGCCATTTTTTCGGGCACTGCCTCAATAACCAGATCCGCCGCTGCGACTCCCGCCCCATTGGGGTCGGGGATGAGGCGGTCAAGGGCGTCGCGAATCTGCCCAGGGCTCAGGTGCTTGCGCTGATAGAGGGAAGCAGCGCGGTGCACCGCTTTTGCAATCATAGCCTCCTGTTGATCACTGAGGGTGACACGAAAACCGCTGAGGGCACACCAAGCGGCTATATCGCCGCCCATGGTGCCTGCACCCACCACATGGACATGGTGAATGCGGCTATTGTTATCAGCGCTTTTCGGCTGTTTTAAGCTTTCACGCAAATAAAATACGCGAATCAGGTTTTGCGCCGCAGGGGAGACCACCAAGTCGGCGAAAGAGGCAATCTCGGCATTTTGCATGGCCTTTTGATCGCCGCCATGTTGTCGCCATAGATCGATAAGACGAAAGGGGGCAGGGTAGTGGTGCGGGGAAACTTTTTTTTCAGTCTCGGCTTCCATGCGTTTGGCAATCAATCCCCGCAGCCAGGTCATTTCAGCAACGGAAAAATACTGGGAGCGCCGGTGCTTTTTCAGCTTGCCTTTTGCTGCGTCGATCACCGCATTGGCTAAATGGCGCTCTTCGCTAATGGCGTCCACAAGCCCCAGGGTTTTGGCCTTGCTGAGTTGCGCTGTTTTGCCGCTGAGCATGAGGGTCATGGCTTCGAGGGGATTGATCAGGCGGATGGCGCGAAATGTGCCGCCCAGGCCTGGATGCAGACCGAGGAGAACTTCGGGAAAGCCAAGCTTGGCACCTTTGACAGCGATTCTGAGATCGCAGGCAAGCGCCAGTTCCAGGCCACCACCGAGGCAAACGCCGTGAATAAGGCAAATTTTCAGGGTTTTTAATTGTTCCAGGCGGTCGACAATGTCGTGGGCTCGATGCAGTTTTTCGCGTACAGCTGCGGGGTCGTCCATATCCTTAAACATGGCGATATCGGCGCCAGCACAAAAGCCGCTTTTTTTCGCGGAGCGTATCACCAATGCCTTGGGCGGGGATTTCTCCAGCTCGACCAAAATAAGGTCAAGCTCATCGAGTACATCCTGGTTGATTGAATTAACGCGACTGTCTTCGCGGTCAAACAACAGCCAGCGAACATCGTTGTCAGTGGAAGACAGGCGCCAGTGGCGAAACTCCCGCGCCTGATTCCCTTCCTCTGATTTCAAGCATTCATTCAGTGTTGTGAATGGACCCAGCTCAAGGCGGTCGCTGCGTAAAACTGTCATTACATCAACAGTCATCTGATTCCCCTCAAACCTTTTCCAGTAACATGGCACCGCCCTGGCCGCCGCCGATACACTGGCTGGCAATGCCGCGTTTCAAATTCAGGCGCTTCAGGCTATTGGCCAGATGAAGCACAATGCGATTGCCGCTGGCAGCCACCGGATGGCCGAGGCTGATGGCGCCGCCATTAATATTGAGGCGATCCAGCGCCAGAGAACCCAGCGGCTTGTCCAGGCCGAGCATAGCCTTGCAGAACTCGGGGCTTTCCCAGGCCTTGCGGCAGGCGAGAACCTGTGCGGCAAAGGCTTCATTGATTTCCCATAAATCCACGGCACCGAGGTCATTATCGCAGTGGCGCTTCAGTAATTCTGCCGAACAGAGTGCGGGGCCAAGCCCCATCACCGCGGGATTTAATGCCGACCAATGACTGTCGACAATTTTTGCCATGGGTTCCAGTCCGTGCTTTTCCACCGCCTCCTCGGAGGCCAGAATAATCCAGGAAGCACCGTCGCTGACCTGGGAACTGTTGCCGGCGGTGACCTTGCCCCAGGGGCGCTCAAAAACCGGATTGAGGGTGGCGAGCTTATCGACACTGGAGTCGGCACGAACACCGTTGTCCGCACTGAAAACCCTGCCATCGCTGGAAAAAGCCGGGGTAATTTCGTCGGCAAAAATACCGTTTTGTTGAGCTGCAGCCAGGCGAAGATGGCTCTGAACGGCATAACTATCTGCCTCCGATCTGCCGATGGCAAACAAATAGGCGAGCAACTCTGCTGTCTGCCCCATGTTCATATCAACCATGGGATCGGTGAGGCCTTTCAACAGGCCAATTACCGGCTTAAAGTGTTTAAGCCGAAAGCGGCTCAGGGTTTTGAGCCGTTGAGACAGGGTTCGAGCACTGGTGAGAGCACTGAAAATATCCACAGCGGAATCACTGAAATACAGGGGCGCATGACTTAGGGATTCACTGCCTCCCGCCAGCACCAGATTAGCAGTATTGTTGCGTATAGCCTGAAAACCGCAGTCGATGGCCTGCATGCCCGAACCGCAGTTGATCTGTACGCTATAGGCGTAGAGTTGATCACCTAATCCCAGACGCAAAGCTGAAATTCTGGCGGGGTTCATTTCGTTGGCCATCACATTGACGCAGCCGAGAATCACTTGATCCAGCTGGTCTGGGGAAAAACCCTGGCGCAGCAGCAGCGGCCTTCCGCATTGAACGGCCAGGTCTGCGGGAGTGAACGGGCCAGGCTTGCCGGTTGCTTTGAGGAATGGCGTACGGGCGCCGTCAACAATGTACACCGGGCGATTAAAAGAACTGTTCAGGTCGCTGTTGATGGTCTTTGATCCTTTCTATTTTGAGGTTAGAGGCAAGGATTGCAGAACTTGTCTTTCTGAAACTAGCTGGAAACAGCCGCGGTTGCAACTGTTAATGGCGATAAAATATGTTTTTGGTGGTTTAAGCCGAGAGGCCGGCCTCAAGTCAAGACAAGCAGCGTTTAAATGCTGTAGTCTTCTTTGGCGTTTGTTAAAGCACTTGAGGGGTAGCTGCCGGATTGTTTTTGCTACAGCACAGAGCCTGCTAACACCAATTACCATAGGGAACCAAGCCGAATGCTACTGATTCGAATGTTGACTTTATTTGCCGCTCTCACATTTACGCTGGCAGCCCAAGCTGAGAAAATCACCATCGCAGCCGCCTCTGACCTCAAATTCGCGATGGATGAGATCGTGGCCGTTTTCAGCCAGGGGCATCCGGAGAGCCAGGTCGACGTTGTCTACGGGTCGTCGGGCAAGTTTCACGCCCAGATCCAGAATGGCGCCCCCTACGATCTGTATTTTTCTGCAGACATCAAATACGCAAAGTCGCTGGTCAAGGCCGGGTTTGCTGCCGGAGACGTGAAAGCCTACGCTTTTGGCCGTATCGTGCTGTGGAGTTCCACCCTGGATGCCTCGACAATGACGCTGGCCAGCCTCGCTGATACCAACATTACCCGTATCGCCATTGCCAACCCCAAGCACGCGCCCTATGGCAAGCGTGCAGAAGAAGCATTGCGCGCGATCAACCTTTGGGACAGGGTCAAATCCAAATTGATCTTTGGCGAGAATATCGCCCACACTGCCCAATTCGTGGATACTGGCAATGCTCAGGTCGGCGTCATTGCCCTGGCCCTGGCGCTCAGTCCCCAGCTTGCGAACAAGGGTGGCTACTGGCTGATTCCCAGCGATCTCCACGAACCGCTGGAACAGGGTTTCATTATTACCAGGCGGGCTGCGAACAATGCCCTCGCCAAACAGTTCGCCGACTATATGGGCAGCCCATCCGCCCGCGCAGTAATGACCAGCTATGGCTTCGTTGTGCCCGGTGAAACCGATACCAAGCAGGAACGGCAATAATCATTGGTCGTCCTTTGAGCTCTTCGAAGGTAATCCTGTGTCGTGTTATTGTCCGGTTCAGCGTATAAAAGGAAAATGCGGGCATGGGTTACAGTCGTTGAATCTGTTCGCCGAGCGCGTGCGGCCACCGGAAACCCTATGGCTGGCTGTGTCTGCCGAGGTTGTGTTGTAAGCCCTTCGATACCTAAGGAAAAAGAAAAATGCTGACCGATAGCGACATGCAAGCCCTGTGGCTTACCCTGCGTTTGGCGGCTCTGGTCACGGTGATTTTGCTGATTGTGGGTACGCCCATCGCCTGGTGGCTGGCGCGCACTAAAACCCGCTGGAAAGGGCCGGTTACTGCAGTGGTGGCGCTGCCTCTTGTGTTGCCGCCCTCAGTGCTGGGTTTTTATCTGTTGCTGGCGATGGGACCCAGCGGGCCGGTAGGACAGCTCACCCAGTCCCTGGGTGTCGGACTGCTGCCTTTTACTTTCTGGGGTCTGGTGGTGGCCTCGGTCTTCTACTCGCTGCCTTTTATGGTGCAACCGTTGCAAACGGCCTTTGAAGCGGTGGGCGACAGGCCGCTGGAGGTGGCGGCAACATTGCGAGCCTCACCGCTGGATGCCTTCTTTTCTGTCGCAGTGCCCCTGGCAGCGCCGGGGTTTCTAACCGCCTCTATCCTCACTTTTGCCCACACTGTGGGCGAATTTGGCGTAGTGCTAATGATCGGTGGCAATCTGCCCGGCGTTACCCGTGTGGCTTCAGTACAAATTTACGATCATGTGGAGGCGCTGGAATACCTGGAAGCCCACCGCCTGGCGGCGGTAATGCTGATTTTCTCCTTTCTGGTGCTGTTGGCGGTGTACAGCTTGAGACCCAATTCAAGGAAGCACAACTGATATGAGCACCATTGCTGCACATTTCAAAATCGAGTGGCCGGGTTTTTCCCTGGATGTGAATCTCAGTTTGCCTGGTCGGGGCGTCACCGCGCTATTTGGCTCTTCCGGTTCGGGCAAAACCACAGTATTGCGTTGCATCGCCGGGCTGGAGCGCGCTCCGTTTGGTCGGCTCTCTGTGGACGGTGAGTTGTGGCAGGACGCTGATCGCTGGGTGCCAACCCACCAAAGACCCATAGGTTACGTATTCCAGGAATCCAGCCTGTTCGATCACCTGACGGTACAGGCTAATCTGCGCTATGGCCTTAAGCGTGTCGCTGGCATCCCCAGTGTTGGCCTGGATCAGGCCATTGAGTTGTTGGGCATAGGTCACCTGCTCAATCGCAAGCCCGACCGGCTCTCCGGCGGCGAGCGCCAGCGGGTTAGTATCGCGCGGGCACTCGCCGTCAGCCCCCGCCTGCTGCTGATGGATGAACCTTTGGCGGCACTTGACTTGAAGCGCAAGCAGGAAATTCTGCCGTACCTGGAGCGCCTCCATGACGAACTGGAAATTCCGCTCCTTTATGTCAGCCATTCACCCGAAGAGGTGGCGCGGTTGGCGGATTATCTGGTGGTAATGGATGGGGGCAAAATCGTCGCCGCCGGTTCCCTGGCTGAAACTCTGACCAGACTCGATCTTCCTATCAGGCTGGGGGAAGATGCCGGTGCGGTCATCAGCGCGACAGTGGCTGAACTCGACAGGGACTGGCACCTGGCTCGAGTGGATTTCAGCGGCGGCAGCCTCTGGGTGCGCAATCAGGGACTCACTGTGGGGAATTGCGTTCGCGTTCGCCTACTGGCGCGGGACGTGAGCCTTGCCGAGGAACCGGGCGTCAGCAGTATTCAGAACATGCTTCGCGGACGAGTCGATGCTATAGGGGACGACGACCACCCGGGTCTCGTGCTCGTAAGGGTAAAGGTGGGCACGGAGATCGTACTGGCGCGGTTAACGAAGCGTGCAGCTGCATCCCTGGGTGTGTTGCCGGGACGGGAGCTCTGGGTGCAGATCAAGTCCGTCGCCCTACTGGAGTAGAATTTTTCCAAACTCTGAAGAGGCGGATTTCGAAGCAGTCCGGATTGATTTTTTGCCCTGGCTTTCGCGGTGGGCTACATCAGCCGATTATATTTCCTCAATTTCCACCAGGGTGCCAAAAAAATCCTTGGGGTGGAGAAAAAGCACGGGCTTGCCGTGGGCGCCAATTTTGGGTTCGCCATCGCCGAGAATGCGCACACCATCGGCCTTGAGTTTGTCTCTGGCGGCAATAATGTTTTCCACTTCATAGCAGAGATGGTGCATGCCGCCGTCGGGGTTTTTGTCGAGAAATTTGCCAATGGTGGAGTTTTCCCCCAAAGGGTGGAGCAATTCGATCTTGGTATTGGGCAGCTCGACGAAGACCGTGGTGACGCCGTGCTCTGGGAGATCCTGGGCTTCAGAGACCTTTGCTCCCAAGGTATCTTTGTATTTTTGTGCTGCTGCGTGGAGGTCGGGCACTACCATGGCGACATGGTTGAGTT
Source organism: Porticoccaceae bacterium (assembly GCA_050175615.1). Classification (GTDB taxonomy): domain Bacteria; phylum Pseudomonadota; class Gammaproteobacteria; order Pseudomonadales; family Porticoccaceae; genus CAYXXZ01. Next base: position 6,297 of record JBFXIU010000192.1, read on the forward strand.
TGCCAATCTTGAGGT
>JBFXIU010000193.1:0-6285 GCA_050175615.1 Porticoccaceae bacterium
GTTTCCAGCGCAGCCGTAAAAGAAGGGGATCAATGGTTTCCGATATCTCCAGTACCAAGGGGATTTTGAGCTGGGCCAGCAGTACGTGAACGGCTTCAATCCAGCGAGAGAACGATTCGGTGTTGGCCAGGCTGGCGGCTGACACGTTCAAGAAAAGGCGAGGTACGGTCTCGTTCAAGTGCTCGGCGTAAGGCACGAGTAACTTAAGCATCTGGTGATCTATTTCAGCCCATTGGTGCCCACGTACTAGGCCGTAAGGACTTAGTAGCCCTGATGGATTTTGAAAGCGACACAGCACTTCGATACCGCAAAGCGTGGCTTGCTCCAGACAAAGTATGGACTGAACCACCGGCACGATCACCATGTCAGACTCCTTTAGATGTCCAGCTCGTTGTGAAAGAATCGTTCGATCGCTGCATCACTAATATCGCCCTTGCCGATGGTGTCAGGCGTGGTTTGGGCGGCAACAACCTTTTGCATGGCATGAGCCGATTGCGTCGGATTAGGGCTGCCGAGCGCTTCTTCGAGTTCACGCAGACTGTGCATTGCCTCGCCCGTAATACCCACCACCGAGTCATCAGCAGAACGGGGCTGGTCGGCCAGGCGATGCGCGTTGCTTAATGACTCATTGATCCAGGCAGCTGAAGGCAAGGTGGTTTGGTTTGCAAAAATTCGATCCAATGTCGATGCCTCATCGGGCTTATCGAAAGCGGGGCCTGCATCTATTTCACTGGGCAAGTCGGCCAGATCCGGCTCGCTCGAGCCATAACCAAAGAGCAATGCCGCGCGCTCATCCTGTGTAGAGTCAGGCAACGTGGGAGGAAGATCAGGCCGCTCGGCGGCGGTACCGTGGGAGGCGGACACTGGCGCCAAGCTGCTGATGTTGTTTGGATCCACTTGCGCTGGCCCCAGGACGTGTGCGCTTGGCTTGCGAATCAGGGCAATGGGATCAGGCAGGCCGTGCTCGTCAAGCGCGTCAATCAGGTTGTGCTCAAGCTGCGCGCTCAGAAGGGCGCCGGCATGCGTCGCTTGAGTAATGCCGGCGCCCTCGGAGTGCACCACTGCTTCGCTGGGAGTGTCGTTCTGTTCACGTAGGAGTTCCCGCTTGAGGGCCTCATAGATTAAGATGCCCCTTGCTAGGGTGGACTCGTTCGGATAGAGCTCATCAATGACGCTACTGATTTTTCCTATCTTTTGCAGTATGGGCGTGTTGCCAGTCGATCCAATAGAGCGTCGATATGTCAGTAGGTCAAGCAAACGCGCTTGACGCGAGGTTTTTTGTTGCTGTTCGGACGGCTTCAATTGCGTGCAATAAAGATTGTCCTGAAAGACCTCCTCGGCAGGGGGGTGAACTTGTAGAAAGCGATTGACGTGGAATTGTTGATTCTTCAGTGACGCTATCCAATCGCCGACGTATAGCGTGTCAATCCGCGCAGAATGCCCCAAGGTGTTGATTACACCTTGGCCCGCCTTGAGTGCGTTCATCTCTTTGTAGGTGACCATATCCACCTCTTGAACACGCAGCTCATCGCGTCGTTTGTAGCTTGATCCCACTCCTCGTTCATAGGTGTCGTAGGTGGCAACATGCTGCTTGCCAATAGTTTTATTGGCCAGTTCCCAAGTTTTATTGGAGTCGTCGATTTTCAAGAACAATTTATTGACCGCATTGCCCAGCATCGCCCCGGTCTCAGCTGCCCGATCACCCTTGGTGAGCATTTCCAAGTCCTGTGAACAGGCCAGCATACTCATCCCCAAGCTGCGAGCCTGTGCAAAAATTACGGCCAGGCCTTCGGTGAAGTAGTATGCGAGCTCGTCCAGCGCCACTAAATACGGGTAGTTGGCATTGGTGGCTTTTGATTCAATCAGATCGGCGTAGGAACCCTCGAGTTCAGAGCCCATATTTTTACCCATCATGACGCGCAAGCACGAGATGGTGAGCTTGCCGAGGTTCTCTGCTTCCTGGGAGGATTTTTCCAGGCTCGGAATCAGCAAGAACAAGATGCGATCATGTAGCGCGACATCCACCATGTCGATCTCGCTGAACATGTTGCCAAAGATGTGTCCGTAAGTACCGCCCAGAAGGTTCAGCACAGGCATAAGTTGACCGACGCGATAGCCGTGCTGCTCGCTGGGCGCATCAGTTTGCTCGTTGCTTTGCTGACTTTGGCCCGGACGCCCGCGGGTCTGGCCAAACGCACTGGCTGGGGTATCAACCCGCGAGTGCTTACGCAGAAGTTTCTCTACCGAATAGCCGGGCAGACCTACTTCCAGGTAGTTTTTGACCCCCATAAAGCCGGGTGGCCAAGCACCTCCACTCTCTTTGGCGCTATCCCAGCCTTCAAGGTAAAGCTCTTCAATTTTTGGCAATGCCAGGTAATCAATCAAGACGCCAACGGAGATAACCATGCCTTGGGTGTCGCGTTTGTAGCAAACGGCATCGATCACTGCACGAAACACGGCAAGGGCTTTCTCTTGCCACTGTTTACCCTCGCCTTCAGCTTTGGGCAACAGGTTCGCACCCATCTGTTTGATGGTGTCGGCTTCAGCGTCGTAGAAAGGGTTCAAGCCATTGGTGCGCCGGCGCCGTGATTTGGCAACCTCCTGGGGCGTTTTGCCACTCAAAAGGAAGTTCAGGTAAAGGATGCTATTGTCGCGGCCGAACGCACGGATCATGGCATAGCCGTCGGTTGGCAGTTTGTTATCGGCCTTACCGTCGGCCATAAAAAACCCGGCGCCCCAGCACAGCGCGTTAAAGAAGATTCCCTTGAGCGTTTCGGATTTTCCAGATCCGGTTGCACCAATAATAAGCCAGTGCTTGCGCAAGTCGTCGTTGGATAGGAAACACTGCTTGAATCGCTCAGCGGGCGATTTTGAGCGTGTTTGCCCAAGAAGCAAGATACCATCGGCAGGTTTACCCTCAGCATCCTTGCCGTCATAGACCGGATAGCGGTAAGGCAAAACACTTTTGAGGGCCATGACAAAAAAATGAACGCCAATCAGAGTAAGCAGACTTAATGGCAGCAGGGCCGGGAACGTAATGGTTAGGGCCAGAGCCGGAACGCTGACGAACAGAAAATTGAATGGTTCAGCCAACCATTCTTGCATCTTGGTCGACAAGGGGCGCACATCGCCAATACGACGCCTGTTCGATACGTTATGGTGTTCTTCGATGGGGGTGTCGCGATTCTGGGCCATGGCGCTAAGCAATCATCAATGGTGGGTGGCGGACGTGATGGATGAGCGCAGAAAATGGCGTAACGTGCGCACAATGGATAAGGACACGGCAGTTGCGGGACAACCAATGCGCTCTTGCTCGGTGGTTAAGACGTCCTGGCCGATAATGCTCAGGTCGCACGTCGGGTGTGCACTAATGACGCCGTACTTGACCCAATTGAGTAGCTCTCTCTCATGGTGGTCCAAGACATGCTCCAGGGGTTTGCCGGGAGCATCCACATCGCGGTTCAACACAAAGAGGTTGGCTTGAGCGTGAATGAACGCGTTGACCGCATCGCCAGCATAAGCAAGAGTGCCGGCTGCCAAAGAGATCGTCGGACCACTCAAATCGTTGAACAACGAAAAGATGGTGTCGCCATTTTCATTTGCCAATGTCTGGCGTGAGCTGGTAATGATTTCAGGCTTAATATGGCGGCGCATGACTTTGAAGCCCTTGTCCATGTCAGCCAACATGCGGTCAATTGAAATGGTTGTGTCCACGTTGCTCATCGATTCACCTTTAACCATTGAATAATTTCGTCGGCACTCGCATTGGCGAATGCGGTGATTGCGCCCGAGCTGGACACAATGGTGGGGGTTTCCTGCAACCCAAAATACTCAAACAGTGCAGTGGCCAATTTCAGGCGATTTATTCCACCCTCACAGATATCGACCTGCTTTGGGCCAAACAGCCCGGAGTACCAGGCGCCTGGTATGGTGCGTATTTGTTCAGTTTTCCCGTTCTCACACATTGACGCCACGACCTTCTTGGCGCTCTCTGTCGACTGTCCAGCGACTGGCAAGACCACTGGAGCCAGTCCATTTTCTAAAAGGCGCTCTTGGATCAGATCGATTCGTTGCAGCAGAGTCTGGCTATGACTGGAGTCAGGGTCAATGAACAACCAAAAAGCAGATGAGACCACCCGCTCTGGAAACATATGAAGTCCGGCGATGGAGCCCGCGGCTTGCAGGTTCTTAAGCGCTTGTTCGTTCAGGCGCAATTCTTGAACAGGAGTGTGACGGGGAAGTTGGGAGTATGCTGAGGCGACCGGCTCCATCTGCCGATAGTTCTCATTAATTTCGGATTGTGTGCGCGGTAAAGGTTCTGTTTCATTGCGCGCCTCTGATTTGGACACTTCAGTGGGTGAAATCAGGGCAGGATCGTCCAGATTTACTTGTGGCTTGCTCAAATTAAGGTGCGCAGCGCTTATGGTTTGCTCATAACGAACCTCGTCATTGAGCCTAAATATGGAGTTCGCGCCCATGGTACCGATAGAGCCGAGTAGGGCGCCAGCGCAGATGGCCCAAGCCAAGTGGGTACGATCGAAACGAGCGCCGCCCGGGCCTGGCGCAGCCTTAACCGGTGCGCTGGCGTGTGCGGGAGGCTGTGGTAGACAGTGGGCCGACCAAAGGCCCTCGTACAACGCGGTCGCTGCTTCGTTGGCACTCTCTAAACTTTCGAATGAAAGGGAGAGCCATGGCGCATCATTCAAGGAATCGAGATCGAGATTTTTGACCGTAACAACATGCTTGCGTTGCTCTGCGTCTCCGTAGGTTGTTTCGGGCTCGATGGTGATAACAGGGTTGTATCGCTTATACGTGTATTTGTGCAACGTACTGGAGCAGCGCAAGCCTTCGAGAATAAAAGTCACACTTCCGGGCTGAAGGAATGTTCTAAGTTTGGCGTTCTTTGGCAAATAGCTGATGTTGCTCATGTAAGGTACCCTGATGATTATTGTGCGCCGGCCGGCGGAAGATTCGAGGCGTTGGCAATATCACTCCATGCCTCCTGCCACACCGGGTTGTTGGCAAGGTTGGTCCACAGTTCTTTGTCGTGCAGCCAATCATCGGTGTCATCAATGCCATCGCGCCAGTGTTGCCACTCCTGGTCAAAGGCGCGAACGACTTGATCAACGTAAATGGTGTGAACGAGGTGGCCGTTCGCATCTCGATGTAAGGGCAAAATGCCGCGCTCGATGCAATCACGCTCAAACTGGTATTGACTGAAGGTCAGCGCACCTTCGGCGGACGGAGTCTTGCGCCCTGCGTCATCCAGGGCCCAGAACAATACCCGAGCCATTGGCCGCAACCAGATGAATTTGCCGGTAGTAAGCTTTCCGTTGCCGCGTGCTTTTGCAAGCAAGGCCACTAAAAAGGTGTGTTCCCAGTGATGAATCTTGGCAAGATTCAGTACGTGCTCATGCGTGCGCCATTGATCAAACGTGCTTTGAACAATGGGCAGCGCAAGATTGGCAAAGCCTTTCTCGGTCCCATATGCGCTTCGATTAAGAGCATCAAGTACCTCTTTGCTTTGTTTTTTTCCTTTATTGGAGCCAAAGGCGTAGGGGGCGAGAATAGCCAGCATTGCTTTGCCCGCGTCGGATAATCGATCGGTAGGCAGCTGAGCCGGTTTGCCTCCCTTTTGTGGTGTGGCCAAGTCCAAGGCGAGGTTGGTGATCTGAAAGCCTAGATACTTATTGAATGTGCAAGTTTGGCCGTTACGTTTGACCTGTTTTGTGTGCTGCAGATAGTCGGCCAGGCGCAGACGGTCAACCTTGAGTGAGCGTTCAGCGTCAGTTTTGCGAGTAAATACTCCGTCCTGCTGCTGTCGATCTGTATCAACAACCAAAATGGGTCGTTTCGTTGGCGTTTTGGCCGCACGCAACAGTTCATCAGGGAAGGTTTGACGTCGCCATTCCTTGAATTTATTGGCCACAATATCTTTCTGGATGCAAACAACGGGAGCTATCTCGGGAAACGCCACAACCATTTTCTGAGCAAATGTCTCAGGCGTGAGTTTCCTGGTGCGAAGGATCTTCGTTTTTCGAAGTTGGCGTTGAAACAGCACAACGTACAAGGGTAGGCTGGCATACACCCAGGGCTTGAGAGCCACATTCAGGTAGGCGCACCAGTCCATGAAGCCAATCCGGTTAGGATGTGTTCGGTAAAGCTGATACGTGAGATTCAGGTCGTTTACCGTTGTGCCGCTAACTGAATCGGGCAACAGTCGCCACGGGAACGCCAGTGCATTTACTACGGGCGTTCCGTAAAAAACGATGTAATGCGACGCTA
>JBFXIU010000194.1:0-6240 GCA_050175615.1 Porticoccaceae bacterium
CGCTGGGTGCCCTGGCGGCCGGCCCGCCGAGTGCGCGACCTGACCGCTCTGGCGCGACGCTGGCCGGGACTGAGGCCACGCGACGCCCTGCGCTTTCTGTGCAGCTACAGTGGCCACGCCCGCCTGCAGGCAGGCGACAAACAGCTGTGGCGGGCAGTGGCCCAGCGCATCCGCGCCAAACGGAATGACCGGAGTCTATCCTAATGAATTCAAGCATCCCCCCCATAGGCTTCTGGCGACTGCTGCTCTGGCCCTCACTACTTTTCGTTTTTGCAATGATTTTAAGCCTCGCCAGGTTTGATCAATTCATTGCGGAGGCATTCTACAATCAACAACTTGGCCTCTGGCCTTTCAAGCACAGCTGGTGGGCCGAAACCATCATCCATAGGGGAGGACGAAAAATTATCATTTTTACCGCATCCGGGAGTCTCTTGGTCATGCTTCTGAGCTGGTCCGACAACTTCTGGCGCCCCCTCAGCCGTTCAGCCTTCTATCTGTTGCTCTGCATCGGTCTAGGAACAGGTTTGGTCGCCACTGGCAAATACATTCTGGACAGGCCCTGCCCTTGGTCTCTCCAGCAATATGGCGGCACGCGGCAGGAAATCTCCTGGCGAGAAACCCTCTCCTGCGTCGGGCTGACGCGGGCCAAGTCAGGGCACTGTTTTCCCGCTGGGCATTCGGCAGGTGCTTTCTCCCTTTCCGCTGGATACTTCATCTTTTTAAAGCATAACCGCAAACGGGCTCAACAAGCTCTGTTCCTGTCCCTGGCATTAGGTTGCCTGTTCAGCTTCGGACAGATAGCCCGTGGCGCTCATTTCCTGTCTCATTGTCTTTGCTCTGCTTGGCTTTGCTGGGTTGTAAACTGGGTTTTATATTTTGGCCCTTTCAAAGGCAAACTCTGACCGACTTCCCCCCATTCAAGCATTCTTCTCGACCTTCTAGCTCTACAATCTATTTCCAAAAAAATTCGCGTCGCTCGCGAAAAACTATAGCTGCGCGAAAAAAATAAAACTAATTATTTTTCATATTAACATTAAAAGGAGCCGGAAAACATGAGTGGAAAACCTCATTCCAAAAAAATCCTGGTGCCGCCACAACCTTACAATTTTATCTTTATCTTGTACGGTGTTCTGCTGACCGGCTTTTTTATACTGCGCCTTGGTCTGACTTTTTCCATGTGGAAAGAAATCCCGCATGGTTTTACAGCTCTTACCTATATTTTTGTCAAGGGCTTGGCCTATGATAGCGCTTTTCTTTTCCCTGCTCTTCTCCTGCCAGCTCTGCCACTCATTTTCAAGTCCAGACCTCTAACCCGCAAAAAATGGTTCCGCTTTTTATATGAGGGCTTGCTCTTCGCCAGTCTAGTGATGTTCTTCTTCATTCTTGCCGCTGAAATCCTTTTCTGGCAGGAATTCGGCACAAGATTTAACTTCATTGCCGTAGACTATCTCGTCTATCGCCGGGAGGTAACCCAAAATATCTACGAATCATATTCCATGTTTCTTGTTTTCCTTTACCTTCTGTCGACTTCTCTCCCATCATTTATTTTTTTACGCTGCCGCCTTGCCGCCTGCCTGGAAAAAATCCCTAAAAATAAAAACAACATCAGCTACTTATTTCTTCACGGCGTGCTCGCGCTGCTTTTACCGCTTATTTTATCAACACAAAATCTTTCAGGCTCGAACAACAACTATGTCAACGAATTGTCTGCCAATGGCCCTTATCAGTTCATTACAGCATTTCGCCTGAATATTCTGGACTACGAAAAATTTTATGCCCTTGGAGACCCCCAAAATCTTTCAAACCTGCTCAAGAAACAACTACATGTTAATTCAGCCACATCCGAGTTGTTTGACATCCACCGTGAAATTACAGCCGCAGGATCGCCTCAACGGCTTAATGTTTTTTTAATCACCGTGGAGAGCCTAAGTGCTCAGTATCTCACCCGCTTTCGGAGTCCTGACGTGCCCCGTCTGACCCCGTTTCTGGATCAACTGATCCCGGAAGGACTGTTTTTCAGCAATCTTTTTGCAACTGGAACACGCACCACCCGCGGGTTGGAGGCAATCACGCTCTCAATTCCGCCAACCCCTGGCCGAGCGCTGGTAAAACGACCGGACTGCGGCCCGTTTTTCAGTCTGGGACAGGTCTTACGCCAACAGGGCTATGACACGGCTTTTCTCTACGGTGGCCGCGGTTTTTTTGACAATATGAACACGTTTTTTTCACGTAATGGCTACCGCATCATTGATGAAGGCAATTTTCTCACGGAAGAGATTCAGTTTAAAAATGCCTGGGGAGTCTGTGATGAGGATCTGTATGCCAAAGCCATTCGGGAAGCCGACACCGTTGCCGCAAAGGGAAAACCCTTCTTTTTCCATCTGATGACCACCAGCAACCACCGCCCCTATACCTATCCAAAAGGAAAAATCAACATACCCTCGGGCAGCAGCCGGGAAGGCGCCGTCCGTTATACCGATTACGCCCTCGAACAGCTATTCCTAGAAGCCCGTTCACACGCCTGGTTTGACGATACCCTGTTCATTATTGTCGCCGATCACTGCGCGGGTAGCGCCGGCAAAGTTGGCCTGCCCATAGCCCGCTACCACATTCCAATGCTTTTTTATAGCCCAAAACATCTGGCAAGCGATGAGTTTGCGAACACGGCAAGTCAAATTGATTTAGCACCAACGCTGTTGGGCCTACTCAGCTTTAATTACAAAAGCCACTTCTTCGGGGAGAATCTGCTCGCTGCCGATTACCACCCGCGAGCGCTCGTCGGAAACTACCAGAAATTAGGTCTTTACTGCGATGATCAGCTTATTCTGTTGGAACCCCGTCAAGGCATCAAAAAAATCCACCATCCTTGGGAAAGTGAACAAATAGAGACTGCCTCGCCTGAAGACCCCCTAGTCCAAATTGCCCAAGCATACTATCAAGGGGCTGATTATATTATTCGCCACAAACTCAATCAGCCCCGCTCGGCGCAACACGTGGCCAAAGCCAGGCCACACCAACCAAAGCTTGGCATAAAAGAAGCCAAAAAAAACCTGCTGATTCAGGCAATTCTACAGCATCAGAGCAAGGCAGGCTGTTTCGCTAAAATCTTTTAAAAAATTACAGAATCGAAGGTTTCCATGATCAATCAGCAAAAATCTACTCAAAAGGGTCGAGCTATATTCTCCCTGTTGGCCCGAGAAAACCACGGGGGAGAGGCTTCCGGTTTCGAGCTTTTTTTCGCTCTCTCGTGCCTGGGACTACTGCTTCTGTTGACACTCCTGCGTCTGAGCCTCCATCTCACCAACCTTGACCAAAGCAGCACGGCTACCTGGTCAGACCTTATGACCGCTTACTTCAATGGTCTACGCTTTGACTCTCGGATCATCGCCTATACGGCGTTCCCTTTGCTCCCATTCATCGTTCTTCAGCATCGTTCCTGGCACCGACCAGTTCAAGTTGTCTACCTGACTGCAGTTGCCAGTCTCTTTATTTTGCTTGGCTTGATTGAGCCGATTTTTTACCGTGAATTCCATCAACGGCTGAACGGACTGGTCTTCCAGTATCTCACCGAGAATCCCATTACCGTTCTGCGCATGCTGTGGCATGGCTTCCCCCTTTCGCGCCTGATCGTCGCTTGGGGCTTACTCAGCTGCTCATCGTTCATGGCGCTACGCTGGCTCAGCAGAGCGATCTCTAAAGAAGAACCGTCGAGAAAATCGCATGCAAAACGCTGGTTTCTGTTGCTGCCGGCATTACTCGTAGTCATTCTCGCCGCCAGAGGAACTCTGCGCCAGGGCCCCCCCCTGCGCTGGGGTGATGCCTTTACAACCCCATCCATTTTTGCCAACCAACTGGGGCTTAATCCGGAGCAAACGCTTTATACCGCCATCGTCGGTCGCTTGGCCAGGCGGAAACCGCCCCTGTGGAAAAACTCCATGGCCGCTACCGAAGCCATCCGCATCGTCCGACAATCCTTGCTTTTGCCCCAGGAAACCCTTGTAGACGCTGAACAGGCCGTTGTTCGTCGCGTCTACCAACCACGGAGCGATGGCCAGCTCCCCGTTCGCAATGTCGTGGTCATCCTCATGGAAAGTTTGGCGGCGCGATATGTTGGCGCGCTGGGAGACTCTCACAACATCACTCCCTGCTTCGATGAGCTAAGCAAAAAAGGGTTGCTGTTCAGAAATTTTCTAGCCAATGGCACCCACACACATCAGGGGATATTCGCCACCATGACTTCGTTTCCAAATCTGCCGGGCTATGAATATCTGATGCAGATGAGTGAAGGAAGCCATGATTTTTCAGGGCTAGCTCCTCTCCTCAAACTTTTAGGATATGAGGACCTATATGTTTATAATGGAGATTTTGCTTGGGACAACCAGTTGGGCTTTTTCAGACGACAAGGTTTCCAGAATTTTATCGGCCGCAACGATTATGTGAATCCTGTGGTCAAAGATCCTACTTGGGGCGTCAGCGATCAGGACATGTTCGACCGAGCAGCCAAGGAGCTCGCGAGCATACCCCGCAAAAAACCCTTCTTTGCCTTGTTGCAAACACTGTCCAACCACACTCCCTATGCGCTTCCAAACCCACTACCTGTCCCCGCCGTAACCACTGCGGGAAGTCTTAACGCGCATCTTACCGCCATGCGTTACGCAGACTGGGCACTGGGGCGGTTTTTCGCTGCCATAGAAAAACAGCCGTTCTTTCAGGAAACCCTTTTTGTCATCGTCGGCGACCATGGCTTTGCCAATTCCGAACAGCTAACAGAACTTGATCTCAACCGATTTCACGTCCCCCTACTGCTTGTGGCGCCAGGAATTCAAAAACGCTACGGTTCTTTTTGCGACCGCGTTGGATCACAGGTTGATATCGTGCCCACCATCCTTGGCCGACTCGGCCACAACATTCAGCACCAATGCTGGGGAAGAGATTTGCTGGCCCTATCCCCGTTTGATGCCGGTTTTGCCGTCATCAAGCCCTCGGGCAGTGACCAAACTGTCGGGCTTGTCCAAGGCAACCGATTGCTGGTCTGGCCACAAAGCCGGCAGCCCCTGCATTTTCAAATCGATCTGCGCAAACACCAGGCTATCGCCACAAACCCTTCACCGGAAGAATCCCGCCAAAGCACTGATTTTCTGCAAGCCTACATTGAAAGCGCAAGTCACTCTCTGCGCCAAAATACTGCGGGCATCGCTTCCGCACAGGAAAAAACCCTATGAAAAAGAATACCGGTATTCGACGCGTGATACGCGCGATGAGCTATTCCCTCGCCGGTCTCAAGGCCGCCTTTCGTTCCGAGGCCGCGTTCCGTCAGGAAATCGCGGTAGCGGCGCTACTCCTGCCTTTAGCCTTCTGGCTTGATCTGGTCATGACTGACCGTTTGTTGTTAATTGGCTCGGTCCTGCTTGTGCTCATCGTGGAGCTTTTAAATTCCGCCATTGAGGCAGTTATCGACCGTATAGGCCCAGACTGGCACGAACTCGCCGGGCGCGCCAAGGACATGGGTTCGGCCGCAGTCCTTATAAGCCTGTTGTTTGCTACCCTGTGCTGGCTGACGATTCCCTGGCCACGCTGATCTTTTAAAGCCACCGCGAAGGAGAAAGCACATGACTAAAATTTACATACCGACCAGCGCCTCACAATTACCTCAAAGTGAAGCACCAATTTCAGGAAAAACTTCCGCGCAAACAGCCAAAGAACGTTTCGCAACTCCTCAGGCCGCCCTGAAATACAGCTCAGCACTCATACACACGCGCAGACACAAACGTGAATGCACCTGTATTGGCGCTTCTCCGGTTCCGTCAACGGAGAGGACATACATTTCTCAAGATAGGAGAACAGACCTTATTATATGACTCCCATCAACTATGAGACATAAGCCTTGAGCTTCATTGACAGCTTCCTGATCGTTTTTGGTATCGCAACCAAACAATATCAGACGATTGTCTAGTAATCTTGACTTTTATATTATTTCGCTAATAATACTAGAAGGCCTGCATGTACTTTTACAAGAAGCTCTGATATCCCAAAAATGTTAGCGGCGGCTACTCAGGCGGGCAACGAGGATGCTGACCTCGTAGAGCAGGATAAAGGGCACGGCCAGAGCCAGCTGGGAAATGACATCCGGCGGCGTCAGCATGGCACCGATGATAAAGGCGGCGACAAAGGCATGACGGCGCCAGCTGGCCAACCGGGCGCCAGTGATCAACCCCAGCCGGGCCAGAAAAAAGCTGAGGA
>JBFXIU010000195.1:0-6234 GCA_050175615.1 Porticoccaceae bacterium
GTGGCCAGCGCACCTGGTTTTCTCGTCAATCGCGTCCTAACCCCTTATTTACTGGAAGCCATGCTGCTCCTTGATGAGGGTGTCGACGCCGAAATTATCGACCGAGCGGCATTGGCTTTTGGCATGCCGGTGGGCCCCATTGAACTAGCGGATCAGGTTGGCCTGGATATCTGTATAGCCGTTGCTGACACCCTGCGGGAACAACTTGCCAACCCCATTGCCGATGTTCCCCAATGGATCAGAGAAAAAGTGAGCAAAGGCGAAACCGGAAGAAAAGCGGGTAAAGGATTTTATACCTGGGGTTCCAGTGGCGCTGAGAAAACCAGTACCGCCGGTGCAGCTCCCGACATCACTGACCGGCTTATACTGCCCATGATTAATACCTGTGTCAGCTGTTTGAGAGAGCATGTTGTCAGCGATGAAAATATTCTCGATGGCGCAGTAATTTTTGGTACAGGCTTCGCGCCCTTTCGAGGCGGCCCTCTCCATTATGCGAAAAACAGGGGTGTTGCGGATATTCTCACAGCATTACAAGCACTGGAAACCCGCCATGGCGAACGTTTTGCAGCAGATGACGGCTGGCAGAACCTTCAGTAAATTGCAATGTAAAATGCATCCCGGCCTGTTCGATTAATTCGAGGATTAAAACCGTCAGCCACGATCATTCAGCCCAATAAATCGCCACAGGCACCAGGGTTTGCTGCAGAACCGAAGCGATTGGCAGTCTGGCTGGATCGGTTGCGCCCTGCGCCCTCTCGATTACGGCCTTTTTTTCATGACCGGTAATATGAATAATGATTTCGCGGCTATTCAGCAGCCTTGGCAGCGTCAGCGTCATTCGCTGGTGAGATGCAAAAGGCGGATTAATCGCCAGACAACTTTTACCAGAATTCATCGCCAGCGCCTCCGCTAACTCTGGGGCTCGAGGAAACAGGGACGCGGTATGGCCATCACTGCCCATGCCCAGTATTACCACATCAAAAATACCTAGAGCGAAAAGCTTGTCATCAAGGGCGGCTTCACCATCCCTGGCATCGTCATTGTGGCTTTTAAGGGGCAGAAATAGCGCATTTTTGGCGCAATTGACAAGCAGGTTGGCGCGCACCAGTTTTTCATTGCTGGCATCACTGGCGCGATCGACCCAGCGTTCGTCCGCCAGGGTGATGGTAACGCAATGCCAGGGCAGTTGTTGTTGCGACAGCGCTTTAAAAAAATTTACCGGGGTCGCCCCCCCTGAGACAACCAGAGTGGCGCGACCTCTTTTTGTCACCGCCGCTGCGAGTCGGGACGCCACATCCAGCGCAAGCTGTTGATCAAGCTGGGCACGGCTGGCAAGGAAATGCTCGCTTAATTTACTCATTCCAGCTTCTGCCATCCTTTTCTATCAAAAGCTCGGCTTTCGTAGGCCCCCAGGTTCCGGCATGATAGGTTTTTACTTCAATTTGCTGCTTCTGCCATGCCTTTATCAGGGAATCGCACCAGCGCCAGGATTCTTCAACCTCTTCTCTGCCGACAAAGAGCGACTGATCGCCATTAATGACATCGAGAAAAAGGCGCTCATAGGCATCGGGGATGCGATCCATCCCCGAGGTGCCAAAAAAATCGAGATTTAGATTTTGCCTCACTAACGCCATCTTGTCTCTGAGGCTGTGGAGCTTCGAAACCATTTGCATCTCTATACCTTCATTGGGTTGCAAACGAATCACCAGACGGTTGGGAATGTTGCTGCCCAGGGAAAAAATATTGTGGGGTAGGCTTTTGTAGGTGATGGTAATTTCGGTAAATTTTTCCGGCATTCTTTTGCCCGTACGCAGGTAAAAGGGCACCCCTGCCCAGCGCCAGTTGTCAATAAAGGCTTTGATGGCAACAAAGGTTTCCGTATGGCTGGAAGGGTTGACGCAATCCCGCTCTTCAAGATATCCGGGTACCGCGTCGCCCCGGTACCAACCGGCAGCGTACTGACCGCGAACCGCGTGTTCTGCGACATTGCTATCATCAATCCTGCGCAGAGCGCGAATGATTTTGACTTTTTCATCGCGAATACTTTCAGCAGTCATGGAATTTGGTGGTTCCATGGCGACCAGGCAAAGCAGCTGCATCAGATGGTTCTGTACCATGTCCCGCAACTGCCCGACCTTATCGTAATAAGACCAGCGCCCTTCTATGCCGACGCTTTCGGCCACCGTAATCTGAACATGGTCAATGCAGCCTTGATCCCACTGGGTGTTGATGAAACGGTTGGCAAAGCGCAGCACCAGCAGGTTTTGAACGGTTTCTTTACCCAGGTAATGATCGATGCGATAGATATTTTCTTCAGGAAAATAGCGGGCGACCATATCGTTAACCCCAATGCAGCTTTGAAGATCATGACCAATGGGTTTTTCCAGCACGATTCGCGAATGGGTGCTGAGACATTTTTTTTCACCCAGGTTGCGACAGATATCGTCAAAGAGGCTGGGTGGCGTGGCCAGGTAAAAAATACTGGTTCGCACGCTGGATAGCCACTCGGCAAGGGGTTGATAGTGATTTTCATCGTCAAAGTTCATGCCAATATAGGCGAAACGCCGGGTCAACCTGTTCCAGAGTTTTTCTGACCAGTGTTTGGCGGCGACTGATTTTTTAACCCTGGATTTAAGTATGTCAACAAATGTTTCAATAGGCAGATTATCGCGGGCGAGCGCCAGTATACGCAGCCCTTTTGGCAAAAGCTCAGTGTATTCCAAATGGTAGAGCGCGGGAAAAAGCTTTCGCGCCGAGAGGTCGCCATTGGCGCCAAAAATTACCAGATCAGTTTCAGTATTCATAGCGTCTTCAGGGTAATGCCAAACAATGCCTGTGCACTTTTTAATGTGAATGGTTAAGAGTTGCTTTAATTTTTGCCGCCAGGGCACAGGTCTCTTCGGCGAGGCGGGATATTTCCGCCCACTTGTTCGAGGCAATCAGGTTATCCGGAGCCAGCCAGGAACCGCCCACCGTAAGCACCGAGGGCACCGCCAGATAGTCGGCAAGGTTCGCGGGACTGATTCCCCCGGTCGGGCAAAAGTGCACATCGGGAAAAGGGCCGCCAAAGGCTTTTAGCGTTTTAACCCCGCCGGAAGCCTCTGCGGGGAAAAATTTCAGTGTATTGAGGCCGGCATCGACACAGCTCATCAATTCGCTGGCGGTCGCGACTCCGGGAATAAAGGGCACTCCACAGGTCGCCCCGGCTTTTAACAGCGAGGATGTCAGGCCTGGGGTTATAATAAACTCGCTGCCAGCATCGAGGGCATTATCCAGATCGAAACCATTAAGCACTGTTCCGGCGCCCACGATTGCGCCTTCCACTTCACCCCTGATGCGGGAAATAGCCTCCAGCCCGCAGGCTGTGCGCAGGGTCACCTCCAATACTGTAATGCCTCCTGCAACCAGGGCTTGCGCCAAGGGCACTGCCGTCTTCACATCCTCAATACGGATCACCGGAACCACCGGTGTTTGTCGCAGGATATTGCAGCCTTTGTCATTCATATACAGTTCCAATAAAAAAACGATGACGACTTGTGCATCAGTGGGCGCCAAATAAAACGGTGGCGCCTTTTTCCGCTGAAGTCACAATGCGGCGAAAATGGGCAAAGAGTTCGCGGCCAACACCCCTGCCGGCATTTTCTTCCGGTAGTGCGGGAGTGCGTGCTTCAAGCACCGAGGTATCGACCTTGCACTCGAGGACACCTTTGTTGGCATCGAGAAAAATAATATCGCCATCCGCCACGCGGGACAGCAGGCCGCCACAGACTGCTTCCGGTGTCACATGAATAGCTGCGGGCACTTTTCCCGAGGCGCCGGACATACGCCCATCTGTTACCAGGGCGACGTTAAACCCCCTGTCCTGAACAATACCAAGGATAGGCGTCAGTTTATGCAGCTCGGGCATACCGTTGGCACTGGGTCCCTGAAAGCGAACGACAACGACGCAATCGCGATTGAGTTCTCCGGCATCAAATTTGGCTTGCAACGAATGCTGGCTGGAGAGAACAATAGCCGGAGCCTCAACAATACGATGCTTCGGCAGTACGGCCGATGTTTTGATTACCGCACGCCCCAAATTCCCCTGCAGCAAACTCAAACCGCCGACGCTATCAAAGGGCTTGGCCACTGAAGCCAGAATATTGGTATCCTGGCTTTTTTCTGTGGCCGAATGCCACCTGAGCACCCCGCCCTGGAGCATAGGCTCAAGGGTAAAGTCCGCCATCGACGTTCCCCACATGGTGCGGGCATCCCCGTGCATCAACCCCGCATTCAGTAACTGCGCGAACAGATAACCAGTACCGCCGGCCGCATGGAAATGGTTAATATCGGCCTGTCCATTGGGATAAATTCTCGCCAGTAGCGGCACCACCGCTGAAAGCTCATTGAAATCGTCCCAGTTAAGAATAATACCCGCAGCCCTGGCCATGGCCACCAGATGAATACAGTGGTTGGTGGATCCGCCTGAAGCCAGCAGCGCGGCTATGGCGTTGACAAACGAGCGCTCATCCACCACTTCCGCCAGCGGTCGTGAATCTGGATTCTGGGCAGTAATTCGAGTGATCTGGTGCGCGGCTTCCCGAGTCAATGCGTCCCGCAATGGCGTAGCGGGATTGACGAAAGAACCTCCAGGCAGCTGCAGCCCCATGGCTTCCATGAGTATTTGATTGCTATTGGCCGTACCGTAAAACGTGCAGGTGCCCGCGCTGTGATAAGAGGCGGCCTCCACCTCCAGCAGAGCCTCCCGACTCACCTTGCCTTCGGCAAAGAGCTGGCGAACACGCGCCTTTTCTTTGTTGGCGATGCCCGACGGCATGGGGCCGGCGGGTATAAACATCATGGGCAGATGGCCAAAACGGAGCGCGCCTATAAGCAGCCCGGGAACAATTTTGTCGCAAATCCCAAGGCAGAGAACAGCGTCAAACATTTGGTGTGACAGAGCCACTGCAGTGGCCTGGGCGATAAGGTCGCGACTGAAAAGGCCGAGTTCCATACCAGCCTGCCCTTGCGTGACACCGTCGCACATCGCGGGCACTCCGCCAGCTACCTGGGCGGTGGAGCCCATTTCCCGCACATAGGCCTTGATTTTTTCGGGGTAATCCCTGTAGGGTTGGTGAGCGGAAAGCATATCGTTGTAGGCAGTGACAATAGCAATATTGGCCGCCTCCATCATACGAATACGATTTTTGTCGCCTTCGTCGCAGGCGGCAAAACCGTGGGCGAGATTGCCGCAGCTCAATTTGCGCCTTGCTGGCTGGGCAGCCCTGGCATGCCTCATCTGCTCCAGATAGTCCGTGCGCTCGCTGCGGCTTCTGTCAACTATGCGAGCGGTGACCTTCGCCAACGTGTTATTTAACATAACCCTGTGTCCTCAATAGTCGAACCTGGCGGGGTTTAATCTGATGTCCGTGAACCTTTGAACGCTGTGGTTCTATTAGAGCACAAATGACCTTTTCCGCCGAATATCTTACAAAGACTTTTTGATGACAAAATATTGCGCCCATCGCCAACATCCGTTAGTCAGCATATTTGCGCCTTTTATCTGAAAAAAATCATAAAAAAAGACAACCTTTTACCAGAATACCGCAATAACTTACAATCACCCGCTATTAGACAAGGAATGGACAAGCAGGCAGCATGAAAGACAATAACGCCTATTTGGCTGACGTAAACGTCGACGATTATTCACAGTATTTGCAGGTCGTACTGGATACGGCGAAAAACAATATTAAGGCCGATGTCGGCTATATCGCCCGGTTCCAAGGCCAGGAAAAAATTATTCTCCTTCTAAACGGCAACGGGCAGAAGAATCTGGGCAAGCTCCATATTGGCAATCGCATTGCCCTTGAAGGGAGTCTCTGTCATCAACTGGCAATAGACGGCAAGTCCTGCCTCATCACGGCTGCCGACAGCACCAGGTTTTCCGGCCTTTACGACTTTCCGGTCAGGGCGTTTTTGGCGGTGCCGGTTTTTTTTCCCGACAACGATCTTTTTGGCGCCATGTGCTTTCTGTGTAGTAACGACGGACTGCACCTGAATGATAACGCTATCAATATTGTCAGCGCTTTATCCCAGGTAGCGGGAACCTTTTTGGGTCATAAAAAAATGAACTTCATGCCTTTGAAGAGCGTCGTCAATCCTTTGAGTACCTGTTTGACAACAATTCTCACCATATGGTCTACCAGCCCATCGTCAACTTGCTGGACAACAAAATTGTCGGCATAGAAGCGCTTT
>JBFXIU010000196.1:0-6211 GCA_050175615.1 Porticoccaceae bacterium
GCGAAAAAATGGAGCAGTTCTACATGAAACTTATGCTGTGTGTTTTAGGCGCCCTCGGCCGGGGGGCAATTGTTTCCATCTATATGCCCATGATTAGCGGCATTTCCAAAGTCATGGGTTCTGCCTTTGGCGGCAATACCGTATTTTTCGCGGTCGCCCTGATCACCTCCATCGTGCTGCTGTTTGTTGTCGGCGACACGGCCACGATCGCCAATCTCGATAAAATACCGCCCCTTTATTATCTCGCGGGCGTGTTCAGCGCCCTTATTATTGTCGGCGTAAGTTTGCTAATTCCTGTTCTCGGGGTGCGCCGGTTCATGATATTGATGATCGCCGGTCAAATTTTGATGGCTGTTATTGCCGGGCATTTTGGCATTCTCGGTGTACCCAAAGATTATATCTCCTTGAAAAAGGCTCTCGGCATGATTCTTGTTCTTGGCGGTATTGTGCTGTCGATCAGTGAATAAGCCGCCAACCTTTGCCAAAAGGGAGCCCACTCTTCCCTGTGGATTTATCAGTGCTCTTTTGACTTCTGCGCCAATAATAACTGGGTGAGTTCATCAACTTTTTCGTGGAGACGCATTATCTCCAGTTCGGCCTTGAGATTGACCTGATAATCGGCACTGATATCGAGGCGATCCTTGGCGGCCTGACGGTTTTGCGACATCATAATAATGGGAGCTTGCAAAGCAGCCAGAGTTGACAGCGTTAAGTTGAGAAGAATATAGGGGTAGGGGTCAAAAACCCTGTCACCGATAAGCACATAGGAATTGACGGCCATCCACCCCACCATGATGCTGAGAAACATCAGAATAAACGTCCATGAACCGCCAAAAGCCGCCACTTTGTCCGCCATGCGCTGGCCAAAAGTGAGGCTCTCGTGGAAGGTAATATTGACGTTTTCGGCAACCGGTTCCTTGCGGGCTATGCGCTCAATCACTTCGCGCTCTTCCTCAGACAAGTCGCCATATTTCATGCCCATCAGCGCTCGGGCAATATTCTCGAAATACTGGATCATGTTGTTCTTGGCTTTCATCAATACGGCTCCTCTACCCAGGTCAGCTCCGGTAAAACCTGTCATAATTCCGGTGGATGTTAATACGGCGAACAATCTTCGGTAGCAACTATGATCCCCTCTTACCCACTGCTCGTAGCACACTTTACAAATATTGCCATTGCTCTGGCAATTGGTCTGTTGGTGGGCAGTGAAAGAGGCTGGATGGTCAGAGCCCGGCAGGAAGGCGCCAGGGTGGCCGGCATTCGCACCTTCGCCCTTATTGCCCTGCTCGGCGGTGTCATTGCTGCAGCAACCGGAACCATGGCGGATTTTGACCGCTGGCTGATTTGCGCGCTGATTTTTTTGCCCGTCGTTGCCGTACTGACTTCCGGCTATATTCTCTCTGCCCGCCAGGACGGCAATATCAGCATCACCACCCAGGTTGCCGCCATGCTTGTCTACTGGCTGGGGGTATTGCCCGCCTTTGGCCTCGCCCTGCCCGCCATTGCCTGCGCCGTGGTTATCGCGTTGGTGCTTCATCTCAAAGACAGCCTTCACCGCTGGCTTCAGGTTGTTGACGAAGCGGAATTACTGGGAACCCTGCAATTCCTACTGGCCTCCGTGGTGCTCTTGCCCTTACTTCCCAACCGCGGCTTTGGCCCCTGGCAATCTTTTAACCCCTATCATTTGTGGTGGATGGTGGTGCTGATATCCGGCCTGTCGCTGGTGGGTTATTTCGCCATGCGTATCGTCGGTTCCCGCAAAGGCATAGTGGCCACCTCTCTCACCGGCGGGCTGGTGTCCTCCACCGCTGTCACCATGAGCCTGTCGCGGCTTTACCGGGAAGTGGGCAATAGCCAGATTGTCGCTGCGGGGATTTTGCTCGCCTGCAGCACCATGTTTGCCAGAATTCTCCTGGTTGTTGCCATTATCAACAAAACATTAGTGCCCGCCCTGGTACTGCCCCTGGGTAGCGGCACCCTGGCTTTATTGGCTGTGGCCTGGTGGCTGTGGCGCAATGGCATCACCGTCGCAGACGGCAACAGGCCGGAAATACGCAACCCCTTTCAGCTCATACCCGCTTTGCAATTTGCCGGGCTGTTGGCCGTGGTTATGTTTGCAGCAGAAGCGCTTCAGCAGGGATTCGGCGAAAGTGGTCTTTATTTGCTCTCGGTATTTACCGGGCTGGCGGATGTGGATGCCATCGTATTATCTCTGGCGCCCAAGGGAGGCGAAAGCCTTGGCGCCAGCGTTGTCATTCTCTGTATATCCCTGGCGGCCGCCACTAATACCCTGATGAAAGGCATTTACTGCCGAGTGATTGCCGGCCCGGAACTGGGTTGGAAAGTACTGTGGCCAGCGGCCGCCACCGCAGTCCTCGTGCTTGCTGTGGCGGCCTTCAGCCTTGTGGCAGGCAGTTAGCCGTCAACTATCCCCAAGAGGACTGATAATGCCAACCTGATCACCGAGACAAATATCACCCGCCCTGACAACCCTACAACAGACCCCGCCCCGCCACTGGGGCGCCAGGGCAGCCTTCAAGCCCGGACAAACCTCCTCCATCCTTCCACAGGGATCTGTCTCCCTGGTGATGACTAGCTGAACCTCGCCAATGGTTATCAGTTTGCCCACATCCTCGGCGCCAAACTCAATGCCGGTCACCAGCAGATTGGCTCGTCGCGCCAGCCATGGCAACTCGGAACCCAGCTCCTCACAGGCTTTGCGCCATGATTCTGCACTGAGTACCGTAACCTGGCGCTTACCCGCACGTCCCCTGAAATCCTGGCGGGGAAGACCCTCCCCCGCAGTCGTTACCATAACGCCTTTTTCAACGCTGACTTGCGCCTGTTGCAGGGGAATCATCGGCGCACGGGACTTCGCCCTGATAGCGATACCGGACAAGGCTCCCGGCAAATTCTGTGCTGATTGACCCATTACTTTTTGCCTCAGGTTAAACAGCCGTAACCCTAAATCAGTTGCAGACAAATGGCCAGTTTGGCGTTCCGGTTTGGCGTTCCGGTTTTGTGCAACACAGGCTGTTTTGCTAATATTTTCCCATCCGCAATCAAGGGCAAAAATCACAACAAATTCGAAAACCACAAATGTACAAAAGGAAAGGTACGAGCATGGCAACGAACAAAACCTTATACCACCGCCACTTTTTGCTACTGTGGCTACTGCCCATCCTTACCGCTTCAGCGGCCTGCTTTGCGGAGGTTTATAAATGGGTCGACGATACCGGCAAGGTTCATTTCAGTGATAAAAAACCTGAGGATGCCCAGGCTGAAACCCTCGATATTCGAGTGAACAGTTACAGCTTTCCTAAAATTGAGAACAATCGACTGCACAACAGATCGGCACCGCCCCCACTGCCAACAATCTCCCGCGAAGTCATTATGTACAGTACCGCCCGCTGCGGCTACTGCAAAAAAGCGCGGGCGTTTTTTCGCAAAAACAACATCGCTTTCAAAGAGTACGACGTCGAAACCACCGCCAAAGGACGACGGGACTATCAAAAACTCAATGGCCGCGGCGTTCCTATTATTCTTGTCGGCAAGCAACGTTTAAATGGCTTTAGTGAAGAGCGTTTTCTGCAAATCTATCAACGCTGACGTTTAGGAAAATTCTCTTTGCCCATAAAAAAGCAGCCCGAATAGGCTGCTTTTTTATGGACGGTGACAGTTACTTTTTGCGGTTATAAATATCCACCGCCGTCAGCGCCGTCATATTGAGAATACCCCGACCGGATACAGAGGGAATCAAAATATGGGCAGACTTTTCCAGGCCAATCAGGAAGGGGCCAACCAGCCGGGCTTCGGTGATTGAGCGAATCAACCCCAGGGCGATACTGGCGGCATCCATATTGGGCATTATCAGCAGATTGGCAGAACCTTCGATTCTGTTGTCCTGATAGATTGTCGAGCGCAATATCGGGTTCAGGGCTGACAGCGAGTGCATCTCGCCATCAATTTGGACATCGGGCAAGGCATCGCGAAGACGGCGAGCCGCACCTTTCATTTTGAGCGCAGATGCATCTTCATAGGTGCCAAAATTGGAGTGGGAAAGCAGCGCCACCTTGGGTTCGACGTTAAAGGAATTTTTGACAAAGTCGATGGCATCCCTGGAAATATCAAAAATTTCGTCTTCGCTGGGATCCACATTAACAAAGGGATCGGCGAGGAACAGTGGGCCATCTTCCAGCAACAGCACACAGATCGACGACAGCAGACCGTTGGCGCGGCGGGGTTTGAAAATCTCGGTGAGGGTTTTCAAATGCTCATCGAAACGACCCACCTTGCCACAGATCAGGCCATCCGCTTCGCCGAGATCGACAAGAATACTGGCCAGTACCGTGTTGTTGGTGTGCACTGCAATTTTTGCCGCCTCGACGGAAACACCGGAGCGACCCACCTGACGGTGGTAGTGCTGCCAGTATTTTTCGTTGACGTCGCCAGCTTCAACATTGAATATTTCAATGTCTTCACCCACGCGCAGACGCAGCCCCAATTTGCTGATTTTTCCTTCAATCACCGAGGGACGGCCTATGAGCAGAGGACGGGCAATTTTTTCATCGACGATGGCCTGCATGGCCATGAGCACGTCGTCGTTCTCCCCTTCCACATAGGCAATTTTGGCGGGATGCTTGCGCGCCAGCTCTATGGTCGGTTGCATAAACAGGCGGCTGCCACTGACATAGGAGTGAAGTTTGGTTCTGTAAGCTTCCAGGTCTTCAATGGGTCTCGCAGCAACACCACTTTCCATGGCAGCTCTGACAACCGCGAGCGGGACCTCTTCAATCAGGCGGGGGTCAAAGGGCTTGGGAATCAGGTACTCGGCGCCAAACTTGAGATTTTCACCGGCATAGGCCTGGGCAACGACTTCGGTAATTTCACGGTGGGCAAGGTCGGCAATGGCTTTCACCGCCGCCTGTTTCATGGCCTCGTTGATGGTGGTAGCGCCACAGTCGAGGGCGCCGCGAAAGATAAAGGGGAAACAGAGGACATTGTTAACCTGGTTGGGATAGTCGGAACGCCCGGTGGCGAGAATGGCGTCGGGACGGGCGGCCTTGGCTTCTTCCGGCATAATTTCCGGCGTGGGGTTTGACATGGCCAGAATCAGCGGGTCTCTGGCCATTTTCTTGACCATATCGCCATTGAGAACACCGGGGCCGGACAACCCCATAAACAGGTCGGCATCAACGATGGCGTCTTCAATAGTGCGATCGGTGGTTTCAACCGCATAGGCTTCTTTCCAGGGATTCATGCCCTCGGTACGACCTTTGTAAATGACACCGTTGCGGTCGATCATGCGCACATTTTCCTTGCGCAAACCCATGCTCACCAGCAAGTCGACACAGGCAATACTGGCAGCGCCGGCGCCGGATACCACCAGCTTGATCTCTTCAAATTTTTTGTTGACGTGGCGAAGGCCGTTATAAACCGCCGCTGCGGCAACAATGGCGGTGCCGTGCTGATCGTCGTGGAATACGGGAATTTTCATTCTTTCCCGCAGTTTGCGTTCAACGTCAAAACATTCGGGCGCTTTAATGTCTTCGAGATTAATACCACCGAAGGTAGGCTCCAGAGAGGCGATAATATCCACCAGCTTATCGACGTCCTTTTCATCCACTTCAATATCGAAAACATCGATATTGGCGAATTTCTTAAACAGAACCGCCTTGCCTTCCATAACCGGTTTGGACGCCAGAGGGCCGATATCGCCCAACCCCAGCACTGCGGTGCCGTTGGTGATTACCGCCACCAGATTGCCCCTGGCCGTGAGATTGGCCGCTTCCCGAGGATCCTGAGCAATCAGTTCGCAGGGATAGGCAACTCCGGGAGAATAGGCGCGGGACAAATCCCGCTTGTTGGCCAGCGGCTTGGTTGGCCGAATCGCCAGCTTGCCCGGCGTGGGTTCCCGGTGATAACGCAGTGCACTCTCTTTAAATGAGTCATCGGACATGGGGCTTGTTCCTGTCTATCCAGAGTTGTGGTTGAGCTTTTAGGGGCTGAAAAAGAGACTTGATTTTCAAGGGCGACTATTCTACCCCTCCACAGGGGTGATCTCCAATGGCTGGAGGGAAACTAATCTTTGCCGCGCTGGATTCGTCACAGTCCCAGCGCTACTTCCATTGCTTCCAATTGCTCCAGCTGCGCCATCCAGCGCTCTTCCAGATCTTCTTTTTGCTGGTTTAAGGTGCCCTTTTCCACAAGA
>JBFXIU010000197.1:0-6194 GCA_050175615.1 Porticoccaceae bacterium
TCACCATTGACCGAGCATCTGCTTGAGGATCACCGCTACGTGGATGTGGTTAATACCTCCAGAGCGGCTTTTGAATCCTGGCTTGGCGGCACCAACAGTCACTGGCGTGAGGGAAAAGCAGAGGCTATTCTGGTTGATCCCGCCGGATTGGCGATGATGGTGTATGATGCCGGTCATTCCGGTAACGACATGCTGGAGGATATCAATCACCTGCTTAAATACTCCCCAGAGTAAAGGCGGCATATAACATCATGATGACTGCGAAACCTGCTCCTTCTCGAAAACCCGGCTACAAACTTGCCCTTATCGCCTTCTGCTGCGCCCTGGTAGTGGTAATGCTCGGCGCCTTTACCCGTCTGGTGGATGCCGGCCTGGGTTGCCCGGATTGGCCCGGTTGTTATGGCCATCTCACATGGCCTAAAGACGATCACGAGATCGCCAGGGCAGAAGCGCGGTTTCCGGAAGCTCCAGTGGAAACCGACAAAACCTGGCCGGAAATGGTGCATCGCTATTTCGCCACTGGCCTTGGTCTGCTCATTGTATTCATTGCTGTCAAAGCCTGGCCGCTGCGAGAGCAGCGGGATTACCCTTTCCGGCTGCCCATTTTCCTACTCTTCGTCGTTGTCTGGCAGGGTCTTTTTGGCATGTGGACGGTGACACTCAAATTATGGCCGCAGGTTGTCACCATGCACCTGCTCGGAGGGATGACCGTGTTGTCCCTGTTGTGGCTGTTGGTCAACAGACTTTCAGATATTCACTGGCGCTTTGACATCTCCAGCTATGAAAAGGTTGTGAGGTTAAAGCCCTGGCTGGTGGTAGGTATTGTGCTCGTTGCCATGCAGATTGTTCTCGGTGGTTGGACCACATCCAATTATGCCGCCTTTGCCTGCCCGGATCTGCCCACCTGCCATAACCGCTGGATTCCGCCTATGGATCTGGTGCGGGGTTTCGATATTTTCCAGACCATCGGTCCCAATTATCTGGGGGGGCAATTGGAAAATGACGCTCGGGTCGCCATTCATTATATTCACCGCGTGGGCGCACTGGTCGTGACCCTCTATTTGATCCTGTTGGCGATTCGAACTTTGGTTATCGCTGATCGAAGAGTGACAGCAATGGCCTGGATTGTACTGCTGGCGCTGTCGGTGCAAATTGTTTTGGGCATTACCAATGTCCTGCTGAAAATACCCTTGGCCGTGGCGGTTGCCCATAATGCTGGCGCAGGAATTTTAATGTTAACCCTGGTGACTTTTGCAGCCAGGGTGTGGATGGCTGTTCCCGAAAAAATGGAGCAAGAATGATGGAGCTTGCGGTGGGAAAAAACAGTTGGAAGGATTATTTAGAGCTGACCAAGCCCAATGTGGTGGCTTTGATGATCCTTACCTCAGTGATCGGCATGCTGCTCTCCGTACCCGGCATGGTGCCTTTGGATGTGCTGATTTTGGGTAACCTGGGGATTGCCCTCTGTGCGGGTTCGGCCGCCACGGTCAATCATCTGGTGGATCGCCAGATTGATACCAAAATGGCGCGTACCCACAATCGTCCGGTTGCCACCGGCCGCGTGGCGCCGGTCAATGCGGTGATTTTTGCCGCTGTGCTGGGGCTTTTGGGTATGGCTATTTTGTTGGTCTATATCAATGCCCTTACTGCCTGGCTGACCCTGGCTTCCCTGCTGGGTTATGCGGTTATTTATACTCTGTTTCTGAAAAGAGCGACGCCCCAGAACATCGTCATTGGCGGTCTTGCAGGAGCTGCGCCGCCGTTACTGGGTTGGACCGCCGTTACCAACGAAATTCACGGCCATGGCCTGCTGTTGGTATTGATTATCTTTGCCTGGACGCCTCCGCATTTTTGGGCGCTGGCGGTACACCGCAAAGATGAATACGCCAAGGCGAAAATCCCTATGCTTCCTGTGACCCATGGCGACCAATACACCAGGCTGCATATTCTGCTCTATACCATTCTGCTGATCATTGTTACGCTGATGCCCTTTGTGACGCGAATGAGTGGCTGGCTTTATCTGTTGGGGGCAGTGGTATTGGGGTTGGGCTTTCTCTATTGGGCGGTGGTGCTCTACAGGGGCAATAAGGCGAACGCGGGTATGGATACCTTTAAATACTCCATTGTTTATTTAATGGCTCTTTTTATGGTGATGCTGGTTGATCACTATATCATCACGGTTCCCAAGTTTGCGGGTTAGTGGATTAGCTTATGACGGTCAATAAAAAAATTCTGCTGACGGTGGTGCTCTGCGTTAGTTTTGCCGCCCTGGTTTTAGCGGGCTTTACCCACCGGCTCACCAAACCGCGAATGCTCACGGATTATGAGCTGCGCCAATATGGCGCCATGATGTTAAAAACGCCGCGCCAATTCAGCGACTTTGAATTTACTGATCACCGCGGTAACCGCTTTACCCAACAAAATTTGTTGGGTAAATGGACACTGATTTTTTTTGGTTTCAGCCACTGTCCCGATATTTGCCCGACCGCGCTGGCCGAGCTCAACAAAGTCATCGCCCCCCTCAAGGACAAGGAGAAAGAGAACTTACAAGTTGCGATGCTCAGTGTTGACCCTGAGCGGGATACGGTTGAAAAACTTGCTCAATATATGCCGTATTTCAATGAGGATTTTATTGGTTTGACGGGCGACGCCTTTCAACTGCTCAGTGTCGCCACTCAGCTGGGTGTGGTTTATACCAAAGTGCCTTTGGCCGGCGGGGATTACACAATTGATCACAGCGGCAATATTGTGATTATCAATCCCCGTGGTCACTACCACGGCTTTTTCCGCCCGCCCTTTGAGGAGGGCAGCATGCGCGTTTCGCTGCGATCCCTGATGTACAGCTTTGACGACTATTAACCTGGCATCCAAATAGATATCCTTATCTATTTGGATGCACGCTCAGAAAATGCTGGCGAAAATTTGCGACTCGAGCCTTGCGAGAGAGCAGCCGACAGGCTGACCCGCAGGGCGAGGGCGCAGCCCGAGTAATTTCCTTGCATTTTCTGGGCTTACATTGGCCTCCGGCCAATGGCGGCGCGTCTGACCGCCATGGAGGGCGGAAATGCCGACTTTGCAGGAGCAAAAGTCGGCCGTGCACCGCTTATTAACCCGACGATAATTCATGCCGGGTTAATAACTGTCGATCAAATGCGGTTGATCCCCAGTAATTGAACAGCGACAAAAAATAGCCCTGCACAGAGCACGATGGATGGCCCCACCGGGGTATCTGCAAACCAGGACGCAGCGAGGCCGCAAATCACCGCGAGGCAGCCAATGATACTGCCCAATATGGCCATGGTTTCCGGGGTTTTGGCAAAGCGCCTCGCGGTGGCTGCGGGTATAACCAGCAGGGCAGTAATCAGCAATACCCCCACCACCTTCATGGCGATGGCGATGACCAGTGCCAGTGCCAGCATCAATGCCGCCTTGACAGCGCCAACCGGGATGCCCTCAACCTGAGCGAGATCCTGATGCACAGTAATGGCCAGCAGGGGGCGCCACAACCAAACCAGCAACAGCAGCACGGCAATGGCCACGATCCATATGGCCAGTGTATCCCCTGGGGAAACTGTCAGTAAATCGCCAAAAAGAATGCCTTCCAGGTTGAGTCTGGCGCCGGGTATCAGGTAGATGGCGATAAGCCCTAGCGCCAGAGAGCTGTGGGAGAGAATACCCAGCAAGGTATCTGTGGCCAGAGTATGCTGGTGCTGCAGAGCGAAAAGACCAACGGCAATCAGCAGGCAGACAAGGGTAATGGCAATGCCAGGCGTGATCGACAGCCACAGGGATAATGCAATGCCAAGGAGAGCCGAATGCGCCAGGGTATCGCCAAAATAGGCCATTCTTCGCCATACCACAAAAGCGCCGAGGGGACCCGTAATCAAAGCGACGCCCAAACCTGCCAGCAGCGCATAAAGGAGAAATTCAGCCATGATGGCAGTCCTGATGTCGGTCTTCACTGCGGTTATTCACTGCGCCGTGGAGGTCGTGGTGGTGATCGTGATGATGGGTATAAAAAGCGGTGCGCACACCAAAAAGTTCAGTGTAAATGGGATTTGCGGAGACAACTTCAGGTGTTCCCTGGCAGCACAGATGACGATTGAGACAAAGCACTTCATCCGTGGAAGCCATCACCAGGTGAAGATCGTGGGAGATCATTAAAATAGCGCAACCGCTGGTGTCGCGAATCTGGCTAATGAGTTTATACAGTGCTTCCTGGCCATTGACGTCGACCCCCTGAACGGGTTCGTCCAGTACCAGGAGCTGGGGCTTTCGCAGTAGCGCTCGAGCCAGAAGTACGCGCTGGGTTTCCCCGCCAGACAAGTGCGCCATGGGACTGTCGATCAGGTGAGGCACCCCCACTTGCTCGAGAACGGCGACAGCATGGCGGCTATTGTTATCCGCCAGCTTGAGGAATCCGTGAACACTCAGGGGCAGGGACAGATCTATGACGAGTTTTTGGGGCATATAGCCGATACGGATGTTGTCCGCCCGGATTACAGTGCCCGAAGACGCTTTTTGCAAGCCCAGCAGGATGCGAATAAGGCTGGTTTTTCCCGCGCCGTTAGGGCCAATCAAGGTAATAATTTGTTTGGCCTGCAAGCGGAAAGAGACATCGTCAAGAATATCCTGGTCGCCAATGCGCAGACAGATATTGTTGGCCTGAAGAAGCGTCTTCATCAGTTGTTTTCCTCTTCCTGGCAAGCGGGACACAATCCGGAGAGTTCGATGGCCTGCATTTCCAGGCGAAAACCGGTTTTTTGAATGGTTTCCGTGATAATCCCGTTGATGCCTTCATCGCTGACTTCGGCGGCGATACCGCAACTGCGGCAGATCATAAACAGGTTGCTGTGTTCTCTGCCGGGAAAGGGGCAGCCAATATAGGCATTCAGTGAGGTGATGCGGTGAATCAGGCCCAGCTCAAGGAGAAAGTCGATAGCGCGGTAAACACTGGGCGCCTGTATATTTTTGCCAATGACCAGAGGCAGCTGTTCGACAATCTGGTATGCCCCCATGGGCTTATGATTGTCCCAGATAAGGGCAAGCACGGCTTCCCGAATAGGCGTGAGGCGCGCTTGGCGGTGCATACAGCGTTCACGAGCCTGTTGCAGTGCAGCATTGACACATTTCTGGTGGTTGTGAAGGTGGTAGGCTGACCGTGAATTACTGAGCATAACTGGGTCTCTGCCTCCGTTTTGGGTTAAATGGCAACCAATGACGTTAAAATTTAAAACGATATGTTATATTATTACAAAATTTTTGGATAGAGAGTTTTCCTTTGCAGCGATACATGATTCTGTTTTTGTTGATTTGTGGCGGTGCTTGCCGTGCAGAAGTGTCAACAATCAAACCCCTGGTGGTTACCAGTATTCATCCCCTGTCGATGATGGCCGCAGATGTTGGCGGCGACTGGCTGGATGTGCGCCAATTGCTAAAAGACAATCAGGATCCCCACCATGTTGCCTTGACTTTTTCCCAGCGCCGTTTGCTTGCCGACGCCGATCTCGTTCTTTGGGTCAGTCCCTATCTGGAAACATTTCTTGTTCAGCCGCTAAAGTCTCAACCAGAGGATCGGCAGTTCAGCTTGGCGGCTGCCAGCCGGTCACTGGATCTTGACTCAGACGGCAATGTCGATCCCCATTTATGGTTGCGCCCCGAGGCGATTGCGGGCTATTACCGGGAGCTCGCCAAGGTTTTAGCGGCAAAGTTCCCTGAGAAACGCCAGTGGATTGCCGATCGTGTCGCGGATCGCCTTGCCGCCCTGGATGCCAAGTTGGCAGACATCGAGGCGCGCCTTAGTCGCCTGAACATGACCCCGGTGATTGTCGACCATCAGGCCTACAGTCACTTTACCCGTTATTTCAGCATTCCCCTGGCGGGTGCTCTGGTGGACGATAGTGGCGTTGCCGCCGGCGCCAAAGGTATTGCCGGTTTGGCCGGCACAAAAAATGTCGCCTGCGTTATTGTTGAACAGCTACCTGCACCCCAGAGGGCACAAAAAATGGCCGCTGCTCTGGGCGTCAATATTATCGCGATAGACCCAATGGGAATGAATATAAATCCAGAGGAAGGACTTGTCGCACTGTTGGAAAGCATGACGAGGGGCTTTGAGCGCTGTCTCGGCAACCCCAAAAAGCAGGGCTGATAAACTCCTCAGGCAACAGGTGTCTGGAGAGGCGGGATAAAACGGT
>JBFXIU010000198.1:0-6162 GCA_050175615.1 Porticoccaceae bacterium
ATTTCCCCTGCCCGGTCACCAGTGCAGAGGCACCCTACTTGCAGTGCCACTGCTGTGACTAAACAGCGTCAGTTTAGGCGCGCGGAGAGAATTTAGTGGTTCAACATGAACAACGAGCAAAGCTTTCGCTCCCGCTCAGGCTCCTCACCTGCATCCATGCAGGTGGCGATAGTGACGCTTTTTTAGCCTCCACCCCCAAAAAAGGGGCTGGGATCATTTTTGCCCCCGGCGTTGTTGGAATTCGCTTATTCAGAATGACCAAACCTCGCTCACCCCGCCGCGCTGGAAGCAAACATGACCGCCAGCAGTGATAATCCAATTAGTGTTAACAGGCCCTAAATGCTGAAAAAGCTGTTTAAAATGCTGTCACCCGGATCAAGCCGCAACAAGACTAGGGGTCATTCTGCCAAAATCCCTTCGGGCAAACACGATCTTCGCCCCGGCAAGGTCAGCAAGGGGGCTCGTCAGGTAGTGGATATCCTCGCTGAAAAAGGGTTTCAGGCCTACGTCGTGGGCGGCTGTGTCCGCGACGCCCTGCTGGATTTACACCCCAAAGACTTTGATGTTGCCACCAACGCCACGCCCGAACAGGTTAAGGATATTTTTCGCCGCTCCCGCATTGTCGGTCGCCGTTTTCGCATTGTCCACGTCCATATGGGACGAGAAGTCATTGAAGTCACCACTTTCCGCGCCGGGCACGGCGATGGCAATCATTCCGACGCCATTCAGTCTGACCAGGGCATGCTGCTCAGAGACAACGTCTTTGGCAACATTGAAGAAGATGCCCGCCGCAGAGACTTCACCGTCAACGCCCTTTACTACGATCCCATTGAAGACAGCGTTTTTGACTACACTGGGGGTATCAACGATCTTAACAAGCGTACCCTGGTTCTTATCGGCGACCCCGAAACCCGTTACAGGGAAGACCCCGTTCGCATGCTGCGGGCAGCCCGCTTCGCAGCGAAGCTCGGCTTTTCGATCAGCGCCGAGTCATCTCGCCCCATCAAACCACTCGCCCATTTACTCGCTGACGTAGCCCCCGCGCGACTTTTTGATGAGATACTGAAGCTGTTTCTATCCGGCTACGCACTGGCGACCTTTCGCCAGCTCATGGATCACGATTTGATGACACAGCTGTTCCCTCAGGCCATGGAAGCGGTGACCAGGGATGAATCGGGCTTTTATCTGGAGTTTATCGAACAGGCGTTCACCAATACCGACAAGCGTATTCGCAACAACCAGCGAGTCACACCGGCGTTCCTGTTGGCGGCGCTTCTCTGGCCTGCCGTTGAAAATGCGCGGGCAGCCTATGAGAAAAAAAATGAAAACCCCGCCATGGCCATGCAAAAGGCGGGCGGCATGGTTATCGCCCGCCAGGTCGACAGAATTGCCATTCCCCGCCGCTTTAGCCAGCCGATGCGGGAAATTTGGGAACTGCAACTGCGCCTACCCAACCGAAGCGGCACCCGCGCAGCCCACCTGGTCAGCCTGCCCCGATTCCGGGCTGCCTATGACTTTGTTTTACTTCGTGAGCAGGCCGGTGAAAACCTTGACAGCCTCGGCCACTGGTGGACCCGCTACCAGGACGCAGATGAACAGGGTCGCCGCTCCCTGGTGGAAGCTCTTGGCAAAGAACAGGGTCGCAGTCGCAAGCGACGGAGAAGGCCAAAGAGAAAATCCCAGGGCGATGCAAACACTCAATGAGCAGCGTCGACGCTTTCATTGCGCTTGGCAGCAATCTCGGCAACCCTGCTCACCAGCTGTCAACGGCCATTGAAGACATCGGCCTGCTGCAGAAAACTTCTGTAACAGCTGTTTCCCGACTATATCGCAGCCTCCCCATAGGCCCGCCCGACCAGCCGGACTATATCAACGCTGTTGTCAAAGTGGCGACATCACTGGCGCCGCTCCAGCTTCTCGATCATCTCCAGGCAATTGAAAACCGCCACGGCAGATTGCGCCACCAGCGCTGGGGAGCGCGCACACTGGATCTGGATATACTGCTTTATGGCGACGCCACCATTAACCTGGAAAGGCTCCAGGTTCCCCACCCCGAAATGACCTTGCGCAACTTTGTCATTTTTCCGTTGGCGGATATTGCTCCAAACCTCTGCCTTCCAAATGGAGTTTCTATTGCACAACTCTTGGCAAACCTGCCCTCAGGGGGTATTGTCTCGCTCTCGAATGGAGACTGAAGTGGCCTTCCAGACAAACGACATCCAGCTAGACCTGTCGCCATACGACCTGCCCGGCTTTATTGCCGTCGAAGGCTCCATAGGTGTTGGCAAAACAACCCTCGCCAAACGCTTGGCGCACACCTTCAATTACGACACACTGCTTGAACAGGCAGAAGAAAACCCCTTTCTGGAAAAGTTTTATCAGGATCGCCCCTCTGCAGCACTGCCAACCCAATTATTTTTCCTGTTTCAACGTGTCAAACAGCTTCAATCCCTGCGCCAGGGCGATATCTTCAAAACTGTGCGCATCGCCGACTTCCTGATGGAGAAAGACCCTATTTTCGCCAGAGTGACGCTGGATGAAAATGAGCTCAACCTCTATCAAATGGTCTACGACCAGCTCACCGTCGACGCCCCGGTTCCAGACCTGGTCATTTATCTGCAGGCTCCCACCGATGTACTTCTGGAGCGCATACACCGCCGTGGCAAGGCCATGGAACAACAGATAGCACCGGAATATCTCGCAGCGCTCAACGATGCCTATACGCATTTTTTTTACTACTATGATCAGGCGCCGCTATTGATTGTCAATGCCACAGAAATCGACGTAGTCAACTGTGAGGCCGACTACAAAAATCTCGTTGAATTTCTGCTCACCATAAAGTCTGGCAGACATTACTACAACCCGGCCTCCCACGCCTGATCTCCTTTAACCCTTATCAAAAGGTCGCAACATGAATGCCATCTCTTTAGCCAGACTCAAAGCCATGAAAAAAGCTGGGGAAAAATTCGCTGTATTAACGGCCTATGACGCCACTTTTGCGCGACTGGCAGAAGTGGCGGGCATTGAAGTGATTCTCGTCGGCGATTCCCTCGGCAATGTCTGCCTGGGATACAAAAGTACAGTCCCGGTCACCATGGCCGACATGGTTCACCATACCAGCGCGGTGGCCAGAGGCAATTCCAACTCGTTCATTGTCGCCGACATGCCCTATATGGCCTATGGCAGCGACGACCAGGCCATCGCCAACGCCGCTCTGCTGATGCAGGCGGGAGCGCAAATGGTCAAACTTGAAGGCGGCGCCTGGCTGGCGCCTACCATCCTCAAGCTCACCGAAAGAGGGGTGCCCGTATGCGGCCACCTTGGCCTCACTCCCCAATCTGTCGACAAGCTCGGCGGCTATAAGGTGCAGGGCAGAGATAAGGACGCTGCACAAAAAATGCTCGACGATGCGCGAACCCTCGAAGAAGCTGGCGCCGACATGCTGGTGCTGGAATGTGTGCCCTCCGCACTGGGCGAGAGCATTTCAAACGCCCTGGGCATTCCGGTTATCGGTATCGGCGCCGGCAAAAATACCGACGCTCAGGTTTTGGTGATTTATGACATCTTGGGAATTTCAGCGAAAATTCCCAAATTCGCCAAAAATTTTCTTATCGAAACCGGCGATATTGCCAAGGCCATAGCCGCCTACGGAAAGGAGGTCAGAGCTGGTTCGTTCCCTGAGCAAATTCATTGTTTTGACTGACGGGCTCCTGGCCATCAATACGGGCAAATAATTGATCGACCCGTTGTTCAAGTGCAGCCACAGCGCAGATAATCTCTTGACGCATCTCGTCAAAGCCGCCTTCAACCTGGGAGAAGTCGCTTATCGACCAGTTTTCTATTTGAGCCTGCCCGTAAAGTTCGCGCAGGCTCAGCCCCAGGATTGCGCACTGCTCCCCCCGCTGCTGGTTGCAAATAACCACGACTCGATCATATATTTCACCGGCACCGAAACGCTCAAAAACGCTGGGGGGCTGGTCTTCTATCAGATCTATGCCCACAGACTTCATCACGGCAAAATAGCTGCGGGGAAGCTTACCGGTCTCAAAGCAGGCCGCAACGGCAATCTTGCCCCAGGGTGATCGTCTGTTGGCAATATGTGCAGCAAGCACACTCCGCCCTCCGAGCCTGGTGCAAACAAAGAGTATTTTCGGTGGCTTCAACACGTGTTATATCCCTATTGAAAGAAACTTCCATCTTGTTATACGGGAACCACCCTCAAAATGATTTCAATGACGGGGCGGCAGCAATAGGGAATTGTAGTTGTGAAAATGGCTGGACGCCAACTTTACATCGACAAACGTAAACGTTGGGCGGATAAAAAGGGGCAGCGAAATGGGCGGCAACAGGGTGCAAAGAACAGGCCGGTTAGGTGTCAACCGGCCTGGGGGATGGCTTCAAACCGCTAAAACGTTATTCGACAAAATATGTCAAGCGGCCTTTTTGGCAAAGTCTTTGATTTTTCCATAGGCATCTTTGTAGCCATCTTTAACCTTGCCCAAATTGTCTTTCAGGTCTTCTTTCAGATCTATGGCCTTGATGCGTTTTTCAAGATCTTTCTGCGACTTTTCCAGCTTTTTCTGTACCTTTTCGCCACGCTTGACCAGAGTAGTCCACTGTTTTGTCGTGTAGGAGCGACGGTCTTCATACAGACTTACGACTTCGTCGTAAATTTTGCCACAAAGACCCAATTGGGCATAAGCAACATTCTTCATCACTTCGGATACTTTATCTACAGAACCCTTAATTTTTTCTCGGGACTCTTTGATTTTTTCAGAGGAGAAAAACAGGTCAAATGATGTCTTCTCTTGTTTTTTGGCAACAGGTTTTTTAGCAGCAGTCTTTTTAGCCGCAGCTTTGCGTACCGGTGTCTTTTTTGCTGCAGGCTTGGCTGCAGCTGCAGTTTTAGGAGCTGTAGTTTTAGGAGCTGCAGTTTTAGGAGCTGCAGTGGCTGCAGTGGCGCCAACCTCAACTTCTGTGGTAACAGGCGTGGTTGTTTCAGTGGTCATGGGTATTCCCTCAAAGTAATGTTGATGTACAAGAGCTGTATCACTTATCTCATTACCTGGCAGACTACCCGTAAAAATTAGAAAAGACATACTAAAAACAGGCACCTTCTCGACACGCACTGCCTTTATTGCAAAACAGACTCAAAAAGCTCCAGCTGGGGCGGTTCCAAATATAGTCCTTTGCCGGCGCCGGCATTGGCATGCGCCTTGCGGAACGCATCAGAGCGGATCCAGGCTTCAAAATCGTCCCGGGAGTTCCATTCTGAATGGGAGGCAAACAGGGCATAGTCTTCTTTGACAGGCCCGGCGAGGAGATGAAAGCGCTTGAACCCGGGCACCTGCTCCAGGTAAGTGTTGCGATTTTTCCACAGCTCGATAAATTCCTGCTCTTTACCTTTGGCGATTTTGAATCTGTTCATGGCTAAAAACATAAGGTTACCTCCACAGGAATCTCTTTGAAATACTGCCTCAGGCGCCCGGTTTCCAGCCGTTAGTCACCGGGTAGCGCCTGTCGCGGCCAAAACCGCGGCGGGTTATGCGTACGCCAATCGCGGCCTGGCGGCGTTTGTATTCATTGATGTCCACCAGGCGAATGACATGGTAAACATCGTCGGCGTCAAAGCCGGCGGCAATAATTGCCTCGGCGCTCTGATCGTCCTCAATGTAAAGCTCGAGAATTTTGTCGAGAACAGGATAGGGCGGCAGGCTATCTTCGTCTTTTTGATCTGGCGCCAACTCAGCGGAAGGGGGTCGGGTTATCACCGTTTCGGGTATCACATAGGACAGGCTGTTTCTGTAACGGGACAGCTCAAAAACCAGAGTTTTAGGCACATCCTTAAGCACATCGAAACCGCCCGCCATATCGCCGTACAGGGTGCAATACCCCACAGCCAGTTCGCTCTTATTGCCAGTGGTCAATACCAGATAACCCTTTTTATTGGAAATCGACATCAGCAAAACACCCCGAGCGCGAGCCTGAATATTTTCCTCGGTTTTATCGGCTGGCAAACCTCTGAATTCATCGGCAAGTTGTGTCATAAAGGCGTCAAACAAGGGTTCAATACTGATACTTTGGTAGCTCACGCCCAAAAGACGCGCCTCCTCGGCGGCATCATCCCGACTCATCTGCGAGGTATAGCGAAAAGGCATCATC
>JBFXIU010000199.1:0-6151 GCA_050175615.1 Porticoccaceae bacterium
AAATTGCAGCGCTGACCGAGGAAATCGCGTCTTTTCTCTTTAATGAGCCGCTCGAACAGGATCCTCTTACGGACGGACTCAATAAGCTGAGTGGCGTCTGCCGTCTCCTGGAGCTTGAGTCAGCGGTTGTGCTTGTCGATGAACTGAAAAAAACCATTAACTTTATTGTCGATAAGGGCAATCGTCCACTGTCGTTTCAGCCGGAATTGTCGGCCATTCTGGATATTTTTCCTAAATTTTTCAAAGTCTTTCATCAGCTGGATGTGGCGTCTCCCTTCCTGTTTATGCCGGAGCTGGCGGTGCTGAGGCGTGTTCAGGGTTTGCCCCCACTGTACGAATTTCAGATGGTCAAAAAACATCAGTGGCCACCTGCGAGCCGCTTCTTGGGGTCGACAACCCTGGACGAAACTTCGGTCGCCGCAGTGAAAAAACTGAAGCAATTGTTTCAGATGGGGCTGTTGGAGATCTTGCGTGGCCGCGACCAGCACAAGGGCTCGGAGGTTATCGTCAAGGTGGCTGGCAAGCTGAAAATGGTTTTTGTCTCTGAAGCTGAGCGCAACTACTGGGCATTGGTTGAATATGTGGCCAGGGGCTTCAGGGACAATCAGCTGAGTTTCAACTCTGTGCGCATGCGCTTGCTGGCGGCGGTTGAACGGCAGTTGAAAACACTTCTGGATGGTGGTGCCGAACCTGCAAAAGCCTATCCCCTCGGCCTGTGGCGGGCTTACGGAATTTTGCTGTCCCTGATTCCCAACAAAGACGCCAGCGCCAAGGAACTTTGCGCCTGGGTTGGCGCGCCGGATTTTGATTTTACCGATGCCGGAATGACAGAGGCTCGCGCCGTTATTTTTGGCGATGAAGACCAGGGATTTGATGGTTTGATCGCAGAACTGTCAGCGCGCCTTAGCAGTATTCATAACACCCTTGAGCTGATCGATTCCCAGGGGCACCTGTCTGCGGAAGAGGCCGACGAGTTTGCCGCTATGGTTGCCGAAATAGCCACTCTTTGCGAGGAAAACGGCCTCACCAGAGCGGCTGCCCGCTTTAAGGATCACCACAGCTATATTCGCGCTGCCTCTGGTGAGTTTTGGCAGCCCGGCAGCATGCTGCTGAAGGAAACAGCCCATAGCATTCTTTATCTGGAGTGCCTGCTGCTCAATCTTAGAGAGCAGGGCGTGTGTCTAAAAGGGTTTGTTGCCAAACTGGATCTGCGCGATGTGGATTCCGTGGTCGAGGAAAAGCTTGTCGATACCAGCATCCATTCCGTGTGGGTCGAATGTTTGCGCAAACTGACAGCGGCAAAAGAAATTCTCGACGAAGTTGTCAATGACATGGCGGGCGCGGAGGTTTCCGATACCCTGCTGGAGGATTTTATCGCCATTGAAGGAGCCGCAAAAATTGTCGGTGAAGGCCAGGTGGTGGATATTGTCAGTCGCTGCCGCAACTTTATCAGCAACAGCCTGTTTACCATTGCTCCCGAAGAAAAAAACAGCCGCATGGCTTCATTTGCCGATGCCGTGGTCGCCCTTGAATATTATTTCCAGAACACCTCTCAGGGTGAAAAAAGTGATTTTGTTCTGAATATTGCCGAGGATTATCTCGCGGCGCTTGAAGCAGCCTGAGTATTGCCAGCACGTGACTTTTAACGATGAACTTCACATTCGCGATCCCTACGCCTTTGAACGCATAGAGGGCAAGATTGTTATCACCTGTGGCGATGACATTGTCTATGCGGGCGCCAACGAGCTGTTTTGGGAGTACGGCCAGTTAAAATGGGTGATGCCTGAGGATGCGGAACTCCATTACCTTGGGGAGTATGGCGGTCATTCCATTTTTACTGTCGAACTTTTGCCCTCAGGTTTTGAAATACTGTCCCCGCGCATCTCCGGGCTGCGAAAATTTCTGGGCAATCTGCCCGACGGCTTGTTTCGGCTGCTGGGCAGGGCATTGCAAATCAATGACTGGTACCGGGCGCACCGCTACTGTGGTTACTGCGGCGGTCGCACAACCATTGTTGCCAATGAGCGCGCCATGGGTTGTGATCGCTGCCGCAAGATCTACTACCCGCGGCTGTCCCCCTGCATTATGGCGCTCATAACCCGAGGCAATGAATGCCTGCTTGCTCGCAATGGCCAGTGGACAGTACCTTACTACAGTGTTCTTGCCGGTTTTATTGAGCCTGGCGAATCGGCGGAAGCAGCGCTGCGCCGGGAAGTGATGGAGGAAGTGGGGCTGAACGTGGGCAATCTCCACTATATGGGTAGCCAGCCCTGGCCGTTTCCCGGGCAGTTGATGCTGGGTTTTTTTGCCGATTATGCCGGTGGCGACATTCGCGTCGATGGCATTGAAATTGTCGACGCCCAGTGGTATCCCTTCAACGATTTGCCTAATATCCCCGGCGAGTTTTCCCTGTCCGGGCAGTTGATTCGTCTTTTTGTCGAGCGCTGTCGTCAACAGGCCGAATAAAGACACTGTTTCATGCGCCGACTCGGCGTTTATTAAAATGTTTTCGGAGCTGATCAATTGGAATTTTTGAGTGAATACGGGCTGTTTTTTGCCAAAACTCTGACCTTTCTTGCCGCGTTAGTGGTTGTTGTCGCTATCTTTTCCTCCCTGGGAGCCCGCGTTCGCCGTGGCGAAAAAGGCCAACTTGAGGTCAGGCCGGTCAACGACGCCATTGAGCATAACCGCGATGTGCTCGGCGACGCACTGTTGTCGAAATCCGAACAGAGAGCCGAACACAAACGCCGCCAAAAACTCCACAAACTGGAACAAAAGAACCCCGACAGCAAAGCTAAAAAGCATGTCTTTGTGCTTAATTTTAAAGGTGATATGAAAGCCAGCGCCGTTCAGTCGCTGCGCGAAGAAATTACCGCCATATTGGGGTTGGCCCGGGAACAGGACGAGGTTGTGGTGCGCCTCGAAAGCCCTGGTGGCATGGTGCACAGCTACGGTTTTGCCAGCAGCCAGCTGGACAGAATTCGCAAGCAGGGTATTCCCCTCACGGTTTGTGTCGATAAGGTGGCTGCCAGCGGCGGTTACATGATGGCCTGCGTGGCGGACAAAATTCTCGCCGCGCCCTTTGCCTACATAGGCTCCATTGGCGTGTTGGCGCAGCTGCCCAATTTTCACCGCTTGCTTAAAAAGCACGATGTGGATTTTGAGATACTCACCGCCGGGGAATATAAGCGCACCCTGACCATGCTTGGCGAAAATACCGACAAGGGGCGGGAAAAGTTTGTCCGCGATCTTCAGGAAACCCACGATCTTTTCAAGGATTTTATTCGCGATCATCGCCACAACCTTGATATTGATGCGGTGTCCACCGGTGAGGTCTGGTTGGGTACCAGGGCGAAAGAGTTGGGACTGGTGGATGATGTCATGACCAGCGATGAATACATTATCTCTCAGCTGGAGAGTGCCAAAATTTTTGAAGTCAGCTATGTCATCAAAAAATCGATCCAGGAAAAAGTCGGCTTTGCCGCCGAAGAAAGCGCAGATAGCTTGATGATGCGCTGGTGGCAGCGCTTGAGCCAGGAGCGGTTTTTTTCCTGACTTTCCTCGCCCCACGCAGGAAACGTAGTGCCATTAGTACCAGGCAGGGCGGTTGATCTCAGGCTGTCATCAAAGTCACTGCGGCGACAACCAACAACATCACCGCAAAGGTTTTTTGCAGCTGGGAGCCGGCAATCCGGTTGGCAATTTTGCGTCCCGTCAGCATGCCGATTACGCCGCCCGCCAAAAACAGTGCTGTGATTGATGGATCAATCTGGCGCTCGGAAATAAGCGCCGCCGCGATGCCCGATAGCCCTATGAAGGCAATGACAAACAGCGAGGTGGCTACCGCACGCTGAATACTCAGTTGAGTAATTAACATCAGCGCAGGAACGATAATAAAACCGCCGCCTACGCCAAAGAGCCCGGACAGTATTCCCGTAATCGTTCCTGTGAAAGCAAGCGCCAGACTGCAGGGCGCGGTCAGGCGCAGGCTCTTGTTGTCTGGATCAAAACGGCAAATGGCTGCTGAGCTTTCGTTTGCAGTGGAAAAATTGGCGCGAACCACTGCGGCGTTTTCTGGAGATTGCCCCGCTTTTCGCCACATCGACACCGCCACCAGAACCACCAACAGGGAGAATGACGTCAATATCAGCCGATCATCCAGCTGATTGGCAATTAGCACTCCGGCCGGAGCAGTGATCAGCCCCGCGATGGCAAATATTGAACCGGAGCGGTATTCGATCAAGTTACTTTTAAAGGCGGAAATTGTCCCAACCAGAGCCACCATGGTCACAGCCGCCAGGGAAATGGTGATCGCTTCCTGGGGTGGAATGTTTAAGCCGACAATCAGCAGAGGAATAGCAAAAATAGAACCTCCTCCCCCCGTTAGCCCTAACGCCAGGCCGACCAGTATGCCAAAGATAAGAGTTAGCATCGGGGGTTATCCCTGGCGGCTTTCGGTGACTTTGTGGCAATAGGCGTCCATATTTTCCGGCAAGTCTGCCGGGCAGACACCGCACTGTTTGTTTCCAGGTACCGCGTAATCGATAAACTTTGGATAGGGCAGGTTGAGATTGTTCATCAGTTCAATAAAGTCGGTCAGGTCTTTGTTGTTCCCCAGCCTCGGATTGCGCTCTTTTTCCTGGAGAATGGTGGATACATGGCGCTGATTGTAATCGTGCCCGGGATAAACCAGGGTGTCATCCGGCAAGCTGAATAGCTTGGTGTGTATGCTGTTGTAGAGTTGATCGGCGTTACCATTTTGAAAGTCTGTGCGGCCGCAGCCGTCGATGAGGAGAGCGTCGCCGGTAAGGATTTTGTCGACAATGCCATAGGCGAAATGGTCATCGGTATGCCCCGGCGTGTATAGGGGATGAATGGCAATGTCGCCAACCTTGAATAGGGAGCCATCCTCGACAACCAGATCCGGGCATTCGGCGGCGGATTGTTTGGGAAAGACAATTTTGCTGCCGGTTTCCTGGCGCAGTTTCAGTGCCGAGGTAATGTGATCCGCATGGACATGGGTTTCCAATGTATAGGCGAGATTGAGATTCAGCTCCTTTAGAATTTGCAGATCCCGTTCCCAGGTGGGATAGACCGGATCTATAAGAGCCGCCTGTCGGGAATGTTCACAGCCGATCAGGTAGGTGTAGGTGCTTGACAGGGGTTCAAATAACTGGCGAAAAATCATAGTGACTCCTGGACTTTGTCCCTGTGTTGTTGCGGCGAAATGCCGAAAATTTGTTTGAATTGGCGGGAAAAATAAAGGGCATCGCTGTGGCCGACCTTGGCGGCAATTTCCCGCACGGGGGTGTCGCTGGTTTCGATCAGGTAGCGGGCGTATTCCATTTTCATGCGAATCAGGTGCTGCACCGGTGAGTGGCCGGTAACCTGGCGGTATTTTTTGCTGAAATGGTACTTTGATAGCCGCGCCTGCTGCGCCAGCGTACAGAGATCCAGTGGCTTGTCGAGATTTTGCAGCATAAAAGTCTGAATGCTGGCGACATTAAAAACATTTTTTTGGGCCTCAGTCTTCTCGCTGATAATTAGGGCGATAGCGGTGAGCAGCTGCTTGAGCATGCTGGCGGCATGCACCATTGCCGTGATGTTGTAGCCATTGCTGGTTGCCTGCAGCAATGTCTGGAACTGGGCGATCAGTGCAGGAGACTGGCCTATGGGTACCACTGAACCGCCAGGTTCGGCAGCCATATGCAGCAGATACTGAGGGGCGAGATGGCCGGAAAAATGGCACCAGTAAATAGACCAGGGATCCTGGTCGTCAGCCCAGTATTGATGGCCGCTGCCGGAGGGCAGCAGTATCAGCTCGCCGCTGTGAATGTTTCCCCGCCAGGTTTCTGTTTGCAGATAACCCTTGCCGGCAAAACAGTAGATAAGAATATTATCGTCGTGGCGCTGGCGGGACATTTTGTGGCTGAATGCGGACTCGTAATAGCCAACCGCAAGGGGGTAGCAGTCCTTGCTGAGGGGGTGTTCCTCCAGCTTGCGGCGAATAACCACTGGAGACACCAGGCGCACGCTCTTGTTGGCCAGGGGCCAGTCTGAGGGTTGGCTCATGATTGTCAATTCGATGCCTGAAATTTTTTGTCCCAGGGTTGATATAACAATATAATCCATGTGTTGGCAAGAATTTGTA
>JBFXIU010000200.1:0-6133 GCA_050175615.1 Porticoccaceae bacterium
CACCACCTCGTAACCATCGGAGCGCAACTGGGTGAGAATACGTTCGGAATCAACCAGCGCCTTGGGGCAGCCAAGGCTGACAAAACCAACTTTGGGTGTGTGTGCAGACATAGGGATCAACTGTTCAAGATTGAGCCTGAGGGCGAACGCCGACAGGGGTTAAGAAAGGCGCGATTATAGCGCAAAGCGGTGGAAGAATCCCTATCCCGATCGGCCCGAGCAGTGCAATTTTGTTCAATACGCCAAGCGGCATCTATCGCACACTCTGGCCGAACGCACTGGTAGAGAGACCATAATGACACTCACATTGATTCTGCCCATGGCCGCCTTTGCGCTTGCCGCATCGATTTCACCGGGCCCTGTGAACCTGGTATGCCTGAGCAGCGGTACCCGCTACCCCATTTCCAGGGGCCTGATCTTTGTGACCGGTGCCACTCTGGGGTTTATAGCACTATTTATGACCATTGGCCTGGGGCTTTATTCCGCGCTTCTGGCGCTACCGGGCGCTGCCACCTTGCTGCGCTGGGCCGGCATCGCCTTTCTGCTGTACCTCAGCATTCAGCTGTTTCGCGATAACGGCCAACTGCCGGAAGAACATGCCAGCAAGGCGCCGGGCTTTATGACCGGGGCCATCATGCAGTGGCTCAATCCGAAAGCATGGCTGGCCTCGGCGTCGGGCATCGGTGCCTACACCAGTGGTCAGGATGTGAGAGAAGTCTTCCTGTTCGCAGCTCTTTACCTGCCTATTTGCTGGCTGTCGCTAAGCTGCTGGGTCTACACCGGCGCCTATCTGCGCCGGTTCATCCAGCGCCCCCGCACACTGGTCCTGATCAATCGAGCACTTGCCATGCTACTTGCGGCCAGCTGCATCTATCTGCTGATCGACTGATCCTCGGCGGTATTGCTGTGGCGTTGCCGCCAGCAAACGCTTAAACGTACGCTGAAAATGTGGCTGGTCTGCAAAGCCGGCATCCAGTGCGGCCTCGGCTATCGGCGCCCCCGTTTTCAACGCCTGCTGTGCATATTGAATGCGGCAGTTGATCAGATAGGCATGTGGCGTAAGACCAAAATGGCGCTTGAATGATCGAATCAGGTAACCGGCACTAAAGCCCGTACATTCACACAAGCTGTCGAGGGACACGTCGGCGGTTGCGGCATGCGCCTTGAGATAGTCGGCCACCGCTTGAAGATTGTCCGGGGCCTTGGGCTGCGGTGCAGCCGTATGGCCAGCGAGGCTTTGCATAAATCCCGTCAGATATTCGACAACGGCGGTCTGCTTCTCCAGCAACGCGCTGTCTGGATCAAGCAGGCATTGCGCCATCATGCAGTAGCCGTCATATATCTGCTGATGCGTCAGTGTTGCTGTCGGAATATCT
Organism: Porticoccaceae bacterium; assembly: GCA_050175615.1. Lineage (GTDB taxonomy): Bacteria > Pseudomonadota > Gammaproteobacteria > Pseudomonadales > Porticoccaceae > CAYXXZ01. The sequence goes on from JBFXIU010000200.1 coordinate 1,377, forward strand.
TCCCAGACGGGCCGATCCAGCAGGCCGGCTTCGTGGCGCAATCGAGCCAACCAATCCGTATCAACATACAGCATCAGATAGCCCCACGGCTGGTCATCGATCGGGTTGCAGGCATGCACCCACTCCGGATTCACGATAACCAGATCGCCCTCACCGACTCGATACTGCTCATCACGGTACAGAAACGTACTCTGCCCCCTCGTAATGGCACCCAAGGACCACTGCCTGTGGCTGTGAGGCGCATAACACACCTTTCTGCCCGCCTGCACTTTTCGCAGCTCAATGTATGGCATGCGATTGTCTCGCCAGAAAACAGGCTTTTCTGAATCAGTCATATGCAATCAGGACTCCTGCCCTTACTCCTCAACCACTATGCCAAATGGCAGACACATCAAACAGCTTCAAGATTCTTTTGCCAAAAAACGGCACTCCCCGCCTTGGGGTCCAGCTCGTAACCGGAGAAGCCAAACTTCTCATAGGCTGATTTGGCCACGGTATTGTTACTGAGTACCTCTAGGGTGATTTTGCAACACCCCTTCTCTTTCGCCACTGCCTCAACTTTCTCCAGAAGCCTTTGGCTCAAGCCCATGCCTCGGTACTCACCGAGTACACAAATATCATGGATATTGATCAGCGGCTTGCAGGCAAAGGTTGAGAACCCCTCAAAGCAGTTCACCAGACCGGCCGGCTTGTCATTCACATAAGCAAGTATACTGAACGCATGGGGTATGGCAGACAACGCCGGCACCAGGTTGCACATCACATCATCCTTCAGGGGCTCGCCGCCACCCATCGGATCGCAGGCATAGACATTCAGCAGAAACGGGATGTCCAACTGGTGTCGACTGTTCTCGTAATCAGCCCGTACAACTTCAATATTCATTTTCATCCTGTTTGTCCTAAACATACGCAGCACAGGCTGTCATACTGCTCTATGTGATGTGCCGGCCAATGCGATACCAGAGGCAACGAACGCTCCCCCCAGAACCTTCCCCAGGTAATTGTGTCGTGACTCCAAATACCTTTTTTGAGTTGTATGAATTGCATACGCATACCCAAGTATGCAGCAGAACGACAAGAGCATGAAGGTACCGACAAGAATACTGAATTGGAAAAGCACAGGCTGGTCATGCGCTATGAATTGGGGAAACAGAGCCGTTGTAAATGCGATGGCTTTGGGATTACTCAGCGCAACAGCCAGTCCACTTGAGTACAGCTTCATGCGACTGGCATTTTGCAATGTTGCAGAGCCCGAGCTTTTGACCGTTGCGAACCCGTTTCGCCACAGCTTGATTCCCAAGTAGATGAGATAGATTGCACCAACAAATTTAACAACCGAGAACAAGAGCGCCGATCCGAGGATAATTGCGCTGAGACCGGCAACAGACATCGCCGACATGATGAATAAACCGGTTATATTTCCCAGTATCGTGAAAACCGAGCGCTTCACCCCATAGGCAAGACTGTGTGAAGTCGCAAGCAGGATGGCCGGGCCTGGGGTAATGGTTGCGATAAACGCAATCGACAAAAATAGCAGTATGTTCGAAATATCCATGGTGCTTACCTTATTTGGCGTAACCTAATGCACGATCTCAGATGGGTGAAGGCCAGACAATGACGGGCACTGCAAACGCCAACCATGCTCAGTCGCACACACGTGATCCGTCAGCTCAATGTTTTTCAAAAAAACATCATCATGCGACACAACCACCAGAGCGCCTTTATATCCCCGCAGCATGATTTCCAATGCTTGTACTGACATCAAATCAAGGTGGTTAGTTGGCTCATCCAGTAACAGTAGCTGCGGTGGCGAGTCAGCATAAAGTACACAGGCAAGTGCTCCTTTAAGACGCTCACCACCGCTGAGCAACCCACTGGGTGTCGTGATTTTGTGCGCTTCAAGCCCTACTTGAGCCAAGCGCATACGCAGATCACTCTCCGTCGCTGTGGGATTGGCGATCTGAAGCTGTTCCAGCACAGTTTTCTCTGAATCAAGTTGCTCCAGCCGTTGATCGAGATATGCATACTCAGGTGTCACAAGGCATGTCCCAGACACGGGCACAGCCTTACCGGCAAGCACTCGCAGCAACGTGGATTTGCCACAACCATTCGGGCCAGTGATACCGATACGCTGCTGCCCGCCTATGGTCAAGCTTATTGTGCGGGTATCCCCTTCCAAATGCGGCAATATCACATTATCCAGCTCGGCCACACAGCGTTTTGCAGTCCGCGTCACGGGGATCGCATGCAGGGTTACGTGCGATTCATCTTCAACATGATTAGCCGCTTCCCGTACACGTTGATCAAGTCGCGCTCGAGTAATGGCCTGTTTCTGGCGTAGCGAACCTGATGACACCTCACTGCGCTCTTTTTGCCGATCCAGCAGTATTTTAGCCTGGTTCGACTCTTTTCCTTGCCGGTTGCCACGGGCCTGCCGTTGTTCCTGACGCAGGCTGTGCTTCCGCATTACTCGTTCCTGACGTTGCCGTTCAAGTTTGCATTCATCAAGTGTTTGCTGGGCGCTCTGTCGTTCATGCGCACGGGTTTCGACGTAAAATGAATAGTTGCCTCCATAGCTGCGCAGCCCCTGGGGGGACAACTCCACGATACGTTCCATCGACTCCAACAACTGCCTGTCGTGGCTCACCACGATCAGCCCTCGCGACCAACGCTGCAGTTGCTCGATTAACGCCTGCCGATTTGGACGATCAAGATGGTTGCTCGGTTCATCCAGAATCAAGAAATCCGCATCCGACAGCATGGCCCCAATCAGAGAAACGCGCATTTCCTCACCGCCGCTTAGCATGTCGACCGGTGTATCGGCATGCATGTGGCCCAAATGATTGCGTTCAAGTTCATTCTGGAGCCTCTTGCGCAGATCCCAGTGATCGCCCAGCGCCTCGAAATCTTCCGCGGCTATACTGCCTGATTCAATACGACACAGTGCATCCAGTCGGTGCCTGACTCCAGCCAAGTCGGCCACTGTAGAACCCCTTGAACGACCCACGTGTTGCGCCAGGTAATGCACGCTACCGGCACACCGACAATAACCGGTACCGGGCTCCAGCAATCCGGCCAGTAACTTTGCCAGTACAGTTTTACCAATACCGTTGCGCCCCACCAGTCCTGTTGGGCGCAAATCAAATTGTTCATTAAGAGCGGAGAAAAGGGTCCTGCCGTCCGGCAGAACGAAAGACATGTCTTTCACTACGAGATTAATATTCGTCATGCTGTATTCCAAAGATGCCAAGAACTCCCCCTGCTCTCAGGGGCTGATGGAGACTGGCCGTCACAACAACGGCGGCATCAATGGCGCATTGGACAAACACCTCATATTGGAATAAACAGGCTATATATTGTACAACACCGAAGAAAATGAACAATAACGCAGTCGAGCTTACTGGCTCAGGGGGTATGCTGGTTAACTTTCTGCGTCAGTCTAAACACAAAAAAACCTATCAAATATCCTAGCAGGCCACAGGAGGGCTGCTCATGCGATTCCGATTCCCTCGCTGCTGCTGTTACCACTTGGAATCATCCTTGCGATTGTTGGCTTGCGCCAACTGAGTCGCAACCGCGCACAACAAATTCTCGGGCTGTTACTAACAGTGGGGGGGTACCGTAACCGCGGTATCCAGCGGCGTATACATTCAAGAAATAACGGCAAGCCCTGCAACGACAGAATTGTCCGAGCAACAGGGAGGCAGCGTAGCAGTGCCAATCGGGCCACAGGATTATCGCAACACCAGTGGTATTGCGCTGGAAATACGCTCTGTTAATGCACCGGAGACCTAGGTACGCCGGCAGCCAGTTTGAGCCAGTGGGGGCGGTGATGCCAGCGTATCGGCAGACCTTATGCCCAACACTTCCAGCCCGTTTGCCGGAGGTACAATTACCGTCTACTCAGACGGCTCATTCGATCTTGTGAACCCTGCAGTGCCTGGCACATACACATTCGATTATCAGATACAGAACAGTACAGGCACAGTAGCGGTGGAGGTCCTCAGCCCATAAGTTAAACCCGAAGATTGGGCATGACCATAAGTATTAACTTCTTGGTCATGCCCTGTCTGCGTGCTTCGCAGTTATCCTTGCCGTTCAGCGACGGATAAGTGCCTATTGAGACCCCGATTGGCCGAGATTACCATTACTGGATGGCGCTCACCTGAGACTCGTACTCTTCAAGAATCTCACAGGCCTTGCCAAGGTTCGTCGTGGAATACTGCCCGATTTGAACATCCATAACCCGGAATTGATCAACATCCTCACGTGTGATCCGCTGCTCCTGAAAGGCGCGAGTTACCGCTTGCATCGCTTCACCATAGCGAGTCCAAAGCGAACCTTGGTCGCACTCCGCATTCTTGTGCACCTGAACGACACCGGCCGAATTCCCGCCATAGGCTTCAATCAGTCCCTCGTATCCCTGACAGATGGTCGGATCGACCGCCGTAGATGCCTGTATCGACTCAGGGCTGGGTATCTCGCCCATCATCACATTCAATGGCGTGGACTCATTCACCATCTGAGTCAACTTTCCGTGTAGACTCTCGGGAATAGGCTTTCCAGCCGCTTGCAGCTTTACTATCTCCAGATTCAGCTCTTGCATGACATTGTTAAACCGGAGCATGCTATCCTGGGCCTGTTTATAGCTACACTCTGTTGCACCTGCTCCACCATCCCCCGCAAAGACAGGAACAGAAAGAACTCCAGCCACACAAAAACAAGAAATGGTGTTTGCAATGGTTGAACCAATTTTC
>JBFXIU010000201.1:0-6021 GCA_050175615.1 Porticoccaceae bacterium
GGTTGGCCTGGCTGGCACAGCTGAGCCTGTTCCTGATGCTTGGACTGCTGTTGTCACCGCATGAAAAACTGAACTTTGTGCCGGAAGGGTTGATGTTGGGAGCGGTACTGATCCTGCTGGCGCGTCCTCTGTCGATTGCACTGACGCTGTGGCCTTTTGGCTTTCGCTGGCGAGAGCAGCTGTTTATTGCCTGGGTCGGATTACGAGGTGCTGTGCCGATCGTTTTGGCACTGTTTCCGCTGATGGCAGGGTTGGAAAACGCAGCCATTTTTCCCACCATTGCATTCATTGTCGTGGTCATGTCGCTGCTGCTGCAGGGTACAACCCTGGGCAAGGTGGCCCGCTGGCTCAAGCTTGAGCTGCCCGCTGAACCGGGCGCGCGGGAGCGGTTCAACCTGGACTGGACCGAAACACATAATCATCGGTTGTGGATATTCGAGCTGGATGGCGAGCACTGGACGCCCCCCAGAACACTGCAGGGGCTGAAGCTGCCGGACGGGATTGTGATCAGTGCCGTATTGCGCAAGGACGAGCTGATTCCCTGGACGCGGGAGCTGAAGCTGGAGCCGGCGGATCGTCTGGCCGTTATTGGTACGGATGCTGCTGAGAAGCCGTTGGCACGCCTGTTCACTTCAGTGGAGTCGATACCAGCACTCAAGGAAAGTACATTCTTTGGTGCCTTCGAACTCAACGCCAATGTAGAGCTGGCCGCGCTGGCTCAGAATATCGGTTTGAGTGTGCCGGCTGAACAGGCGGACAAGACATTGGCCGAGTATATTCGCGATCAGTTACACACCACCCCTGTTGTGGGTGACCGTGTGGCCATGGGCAAGGCTGAAATAGTTGTGAAGGCTGTCGATGATGGGCAGGTAACGCGGGTGGGCTTGAAGATTTGACTCTCGGCTCGCGGTCATTTCAGAGCATGGCCGCGAGCCGTTCGGCGTCTTATTCAATATCGCGCAGCAGTACGTCTACTATATCGTCCATGGTCACAAGACCAATCAGGTCGTTATTACTGACGACCAGGATGCGCTTGATGTGGTGCTGAGTCATCAGGCTGGAGACATGACGTACATCCAGGCCTTCGCCCACTGTCAGGGCAGGCTTGGCGCATACATCGTATACGTTGAGCAGGTCGATATCACCACTCTCGGCGATAACGGTTTTGACGATATTGGTGTATGTGATCAGGCCATAGGCATCCGAGGGCGAGTGCTTGTCAACCACCAGTGATTTCAGATTGTGCCGCTTCATCATGCTCATCGCTTCGCGTAGGGTGGCGAAGGGGGAGATGGTGACAACTTCTTTGACCATTACGTCTCTAACCAACATGGCGGTCACTCCTTAAATAGTCTCTTTCAGGTGCTGTTCAAATTTCTGGAACTGGGCCATATCCATACCGCGCAGATGCTCCAATGGAACACTGAAAACCAGTCCGCGCGAGTCTTCCTGCTTTTCCGTGCAAATAATGCTTTCGATTGCCTTGAGTACTTCCAGCGAAAGCTGGCGTTCCAGAACCATCAACAGGACAGACTGACTGCCATCATAGGTGAAGCCAAAAAAGGTTTTGCGTGTCTCGTTACTGATGCCACGGCCCTGAATAACCGTGATACCACCAGCGCCCAGCTCTCTGGCACGATCAACACAAGCTTGTTCCATATCCTCGGGGACAATCCCGACAACGGCGGTAAATTTCATACAGACTCCTGTCTGATTCTGCGGTTATACCTGTCTGCCCAAATTGCATAGAGCATGACCGTAACGATCGGAAAAATGGACGCAAACGCAATCAAGCCAAACCCGTCGATCAGTACACTGCGCCCATCAATGTGACTTGCAAGGCCGAGCCCCAGAGCGGTTACCAGAGGTACGGTAACCTCTGACGTTGTCACACCACCAAGATCGTAGGCCAGTGCCACAATATAGCGTGGTGCAATCAGCGTCAGAGCGATAACCAGTATATAGCTGGCAATAATGTAATAGTGCAAAGGGTCACCCTGTACCAGTCGCCAGACACCGATGGTGATCCCCATGGCTACGCCCACTGCCACCAGCAGGCGGATGGCCGTTGCGCTGACCTGCCCGGATGCGGCCTCTTCGGCCTGTTGGCCAACAGCCAACAGAGCAGGCTCGGCCATGGTGGTTGCAAAGCCGATCATGAACGCAAAAATATAGATCAGCAGGTAGCCTTCACGCTGGATCAGCTGCTCCGCCATGCTGGTGCCGATCGGAAAGAGTCCAAGCTTGAGGCCGACAACAAAGGCATAAAGCCCGACAATAACCAGCAAAAAGCCAAATATCACCTTACGTGGATTTGCCAGCGGGCTGCGCAGAATCAGGTACTGGAAAAACAGAATGGTAATGATGATAGGCAGGACATCGCGCACCATTGTTGCCAGATCAAGCAACCCTTTCAGGATCGGATTGATATCACCACTGCCGTCGGTTGCATGTGCCAACGACAGATCAATTTCGGGTGCGGGCTGTGAGTAGACCTAGGCGCCGTAAAGCTGAACGCTGATCATGGGCACCATCACCGCCATGGCCACCAGGCCAAAACCGTCTTTCAGAGGGCTGCGACCACGAATCGAGCTTGCCAACCCGATGCCCAGTGCCGCGATAAGGGGGACGGTGACCACATTGGTGGTTACGCCACCCGAGTCGTAGGCCAGGCCAACGATCTCTTCCGGGGCAAAGAAAGTGACAATAACCACCATTATGTAGCCAATAATCATATAGTGGTGGATGGGGTGACCGAAAATGATCCTGAACACCCCTAGAGCGGTAACCAGACCCACCGAAAGAGCGACCAAAAGGCGCAAAGTTAGCGCATCTACTCGACCGCCACTGATCTGTTGCGCCTGATCCGCAACGGCAATGAGAGCCGGCTCTGCCACAACAGCTGAAAATCCGAGGCAGAAGCCAAAAAACAACAACACCAGGGTCGAGCCGCGCTTTGAAAATTGGTTCGACAGACTTTTGCCAACCGGGAAAATGCTCAGCTCCAGTCCCTGCAGGAACAGCGCTACGCCGACCGCCACAATCAGCAGACCGATGGCCATGGAGAGGCTGTCTGCAGGGATCTGCTGCAGGATCACAACCTGGAATAACAGAACGACCGCGACGATGGGCAGCAGGTTCTTGAGTGCATGCAGGAAGCTGTGACCGAAAAGTTTGATAAAGTACATCGACGTAAGGATCTTCTTCCCTGTCCCTGACGCAGGCTATTACACCCCTTTGAAATCCTGGGTTATAGCACTGCGTTGGAGTCGTTCATGGATGTGTTAAATGCGGCCGGCCCGTCGGCAGGCAGCAGGATAAATCGGGTCGATCATATCAGTTAAGCCATTCTGAATGAAGGCTTGTTCCCCCGATTAAGGCAATGCATGATCAGTAGCTTATTCAGGCAATCCCGGACGTTTAAATGATAGAGCAGCCACTACTACAGGCGTTGTTGTTACTGGGCACTGCGGTTTTGGTCGTGCTGATTTTCCATCGCCTCAAAATCCCTTCAAGCCTGGGTTACCTTTTGGTTGGCGTCCTGCTCAGTGCCAACACGGCCGGGCCGGTGCTTCCGGTATCCGAAATTCAGGAAATTGCCGAATTTGGCATAGTGTTTCTGCTGTTCACCATTGGGCTGAGTTTTTCACTGGCACAGATCCATGCGCTCAGGCATACCATACTGGGCGCGGGTACGGCTCAGGTTGCGCTTACAACTTTGGTGATTGCGGCACTGGCCTGGGCATGCGGTGTTGACCCCGTAACAGCTTTTATTGCTGGCGCAGTCTGTGCCCAGTCCTCCACAACGGTCATTACCCGTCAGTTGGCTGAGCAGAAGGAAAGCCAGGCACGTCATGCACGCCTGGCAACATCAATGTCAGTGTTTCAGGACGTAACAGCGGTCCCCTTTGTGGTCATTATCCCGGTGCTCGGGGTGGCAGGTGCTTCAGCCATCATGACGGATTTGGGACTGGCTCTGTTGAAGGCGGTGGTTGCGTTCGCGGTGGTATTGGTGTCGGGGCGCTATCTGCTCAAGCCGCTGTTTCATCTGGTTGCCGAACGGCGCTCGGCTGAACTCTTTACCCTGACGGTGCTTTTTGTTTCCTTGATTGCGGCCTGGACCACCAGTGTGCTGGGGCTGTCGATGGCCTTTGGTGCTTTTCTGGCCGGTATGGTACTGAGTGAAACCGAGTACCGGCATCAGATTGAAGCTACCATTCGGCCATTTCGCGATGTGTTGCTCGGGCTGTTCTTCATCAGTATCGGCATGTTGTTCGACCCCTTTGTTTTGCCGGATATTTGGCTTGAAACCCTTGCCGTGCTGGCTGCATTGTTACTGGTCAAGATTTTACTGGTCACTGCGATTGTTCGCTTCAGCGGGCAAAGTTTGGTGCTGTCCGTGCGCACCGCTTTGGTACTGGCGGTGGGCGGTGAGTTCGGCTTTGCCTTGATCGCAATCGGTTATGAAAGCAGCGGCCTTGATCCCCGCAACAGTCAAATCCTGTTGAGTGCAGTCCTGTTCTCCATCGTGCTGGCCCCCTTCATCATTCGCGGGAATGAAAAAATTGCTCACCTTTTGGGTGGCTCAGTGAAGGAGGGGGGTGAAGATCCCAAGCCTCCTGAACTGACGGGGTCTTTGGGGTTGAAGCAGCACGTCGTTCTGTGTGGTTTTGGTCGTTCAGGGCAGATGCTGGGGCGGTTTCTTGAACATGAAAAGATCCGCTATGTTGCCTTGGATACGGACCCGGTGATTGTGCATGAGGCGCATCTTGCCGGTCAGCCGGTCTACTATGCCGACGCCACCCAGGCCAGCGTGCTGGAAACGGCCGGTGTTGAGTCGGCGGCATTGGTGGTCATCAGTCACAATGATACCCAGGCCGCGCTGGAAACCCTGCACCAACTGTCATTGTTAAGGCCTGACGGGCAAACGCTGGTGCGTGCAGCGGATGAACGCTGCGTACAGGCTTTAAAGGATGCTGGGGCTACAGAGGTTGTACCCGAAATGCTGGAGGCAGGTATGGTGATGGTGTCACATTCCCTGTTGAGTCTGCATGTGCCCTTGCAGCGAGTGTCAAAATATTGGCAAGAACAGCGTGTGTCGCGTTATCCCCTGTTGCATGAGCTGTTCAGAGGAGGGGGAAACGATGGTGTGCCGCCCGATAACAGCATCGAGCGACTGCATTCCGTGGTTATAGACCAAAGCAGTCCCGCTGTAGGTCAGTCGCTGTCACAGGTGATGGTTGACGAGGTCCCCGTGAGCGTTGTCACGTTGGTAAGAGACGGCCGGCGCTACCGATACCCGCCGGCAGATCAGGTGCTGCAGGCGGGTGATGTTCTGGTCTTGCTGGGTCTGCCCAGAGATATCGAAAGGGTACAGGCACAGCTCACTAGCGAATCGAATCCGGTCTGATTGGGCGAAATTACTGGCCCGACAGGGTCTTGATGTGCTCCTTCAGGCCAACGGCGTTACTCACGTCCAGCTCCAGTGCAATGCCGGTTTCGCTTGTTTCGTCCAGTTTACCGGCACTGCTGACCGCCTCAAGCACCTGCGCCGAGCGGGTTTCATCCACCAGAATGAGTACAACACTGCGTGCCCCCATGTATTCAAAACCGAAAAAGGTCAGGTGTTGCTTCAGCCCCTGACCCTGTGCGTTGTTAATAATGGTGGCACCGGTGGCACCGGCAGCGCGGGCGGCATCGAGAACATCGTCAGTCCTTTCCTGATCAACAAACACCATAATCAGCTTGAATTTCATTGCAAACACTCCTTATGTACATTCTACGTCAGGCTGAGCCACTGATCCGGTGTTCACAGGCAGAATGCTCAGCGGTTTAAACCGGGCCGTCAGTGTGAACCGTGGCTCACATTGAGAGCCAGTGTCTCGGCTAATGTACGCATATCATAGCCAGTCGGCGTTTGATGTACACGTAAACCAAACTCCGGCAGCACGGCCAGAATGTGATCGAACAGATCGGACTGAATCCCTTCGTACGCAACCCAGGCCGTTGTATTGGTGAATG
>JBFXIU010000202.1:0-6013 GCA_050175615.1 Porticoccaceae bacterium
CGGACAATTTGAGGACAACAAATGGCAACCTTCGTGAAACTTCGCTCCGAGCACTGGCACACCAAGGCCAGAAAGTCTGGCATTAGCAGCGCCATCCCCTTCGTATTCATCTCAGGACACCCGGTATTGAATGAACGTAGTACATCCACCGACAACATCTTATCGACGGGAATGACAGCGTTTCTCACTGAACAACAGCGAATATTTCTTGTCTAACAGGCACCAAAAGCTTACATTGATCTGGCATCTTCAACCACACCTGTAGGGCTATATGCATCAGATTCGACACCCAAAATCCGCTCCCTGCTTTTCTGTTATTGCCTTGCTGCTCGGTTTATTACTGCTATCGGGATGTGCGTCCGTTGTGCGTACGGATGTCAATTCCTTCCTCGCCCCCGATTTTTCCACACAGGGCGTTGCGATCGCCGTAGTGCCCTCAGACCCCCAGTTCGAAAACTCACTCGAGTTCAAGCACTACCAATTAAAACTTGAAGAAAAATTTCGCCAACAGGGATTCATGGTTACCCCCAACAAGGAAGAGGCTCGCTACCTCGCAAAACTTGGCTATCACATCAACGACGGCGAAACCAAGATAGAGTCTTCCCCTATCGCCGGACATACCGGTTTTGATCCGGTCTTTTATACAACGGTGGTTCGCAACAAGGACGGCTCTTCATCTTATGTTCGCAGTGCCCATTGGGTGCCAACCTATGGCATCGTTGGCAGCCAGACCCGCTCCTACACCAACTTCACAACCTTGGTCACTATAGATATCGTCGATCAGCAGCAGGTTGTTGAGGAAACTCCCGCCAAGGTTTATGAAGTCAAAGCCCGCAGCGAAGGCAGCTGTGGCATTGTCTCGCAAATCTTCGATGAAATGCTGGAAGCTATTTTTAGCAACTTCCCCGGCGAAAATAACCGTGTCGAGAGAATCAGCGTAAAAGCCGATATGGATTGCTATTGACCGCAATCATCGGGATCTTTCAAGCAAGCGCAGCAAGTACTCGTCCTGCTTATAAATATCGGAACGGTAGTGAAGTGCTCCCAGGTTATCTGCCTCCGCAGTCCAGTAGAGCATCAGAATATCCACAGCGCGGGGCACATTGATGTTACGGGTTTTCCCCGACTCCCGCACCGCACTGAAGGTATTTAACACCTGGTCACTGGCGTCACTGAAAAACAGCTCCGTCAGCGCCATGGCATTTTCAACCCTGACACAACCCGAACTGTAGAATCGGCTTGGAGTTGCAAACAAGTGTCGATTGGGCGTGTCGTGAAGGTAAACGGAAAAAGGATTGGGAAACCGAATTGCCACCAGCCCCAAAGCACTGTCAGCACCGGAGTCCTGGCGCAAAATAATAGCTCCGGGATTGTTCCAGTCTATTTGGGTCGGATCGAGAATCCGGCCTTCTCTATTAAAGACACGGATATGATTTTTTTGCAGGTAGGCGAGATCCTTGCGTATTTCCGGCAGCTTGTCGTGGCGGAAAATTGTCGGCGGCACCGTCCAGTTTGGATTCAGGGTGACATGGGTAATTTTCGCTTTAAGCCCCGGCGTTTTTCGAGTTGGTCTGCCCACCTGGGCACGCCCCGACCAGACCACCCGCCCCTCCCTGTAATAGTCGAGTTTGGCGCCGGCAATATCAACCACTAACAAATCGTTGCTCATTTCCCTCGCCAACCAGCGCATTCTTTCAAGATTGACGCGAACTTTCGCCAACAATTGCCCGGGGCTCAGATTGAGCGCCGCCAAGGTATTTTTGCCGACAATGCCATCCACCACCAACCCGTATTGGCGCTGGAATTGCATTGTTGCGCCTGTTAGCTGGGAGTCAAAAAGTTCGGGGGCAAAAAGTTCAGCCTGCTCAACGCTGGAAGCTGGAATAAAGCCCTGTTCATAGAGCCGCCGCCTGATTACTTCGACGCGAACGTCCCTGTCGCCCTCTGCCAAACTGGCGCCAAAGGGCACTGGTGTCCAGTCATTCGGCAATGACGTTAAAGCTTGAATATAAGCCTTGCGCAGATTTTGATATTGAAGCAACGCTGGTCGCGCAGCTGAAAATGCCGCACCAACGTCAACCAACCCCGTGGCAACCAGGCCGTTAAAAACATGGCGCTGGGCGCTGAGCCTTGATTTTTCATCAGACCAGATAAACCCGGCTTTTACAGGATCAACCCGGCCAAATGCCAGGTCGTGAAGCGCAACGATAAAGCTATAACTGGCCAGCAGACTGTCACAGCTAGACAACTGCCCGCCTGCGGCGAGATGACTGGCGAAATCACCCAACCGAGCCAGAAAATAATGGCTGGGGTTAAGGCCATCGTCGGCAAGGGCGGCAATTTCGACACCCAGCTCGACGATGGCATCAGGTTGGCGCCACAGGTGTTCATTTTCAACAACATGTAACAGCTCAAAAAAATAGGGTTTGACAGCAGGCAGGTCGTCACACTGCGCCAAGGCATCTTGCAGACTGGCGATGCCCGCGTTTTCAATAGCATTTTCCGCCGCCATTTTTTCTGGCGACAGCTGAACCTGGGCGGCAGCTATAACAGAAGTTACAGGCAACATCAGCCATAAAAACACAATACATGTATATTTTTTGAACAAGTCTTTTTCCTTTTCAGCAATCCTTGCTAGAATGACCACAACAATTTCAGGGCAATACCGGGCAAACCATTCATTCCGGGAACATTAAAACCTACCGAGGGGAAGCCATAGTGACGATAAAAACACGCCTGATAAAGGCCTTGCGCACTTCTTTGTGCCTGATCATCGCTATTTCAACACCTGTTTTCAGTATAGCAGCTACCCTTGACGACAATCGCCTCTTTCAAAAACTTGCCACCTCTGCCCCCGACCTCAGTGTTAACGTCCTCAAAAATGCCCTTCAGGCCACTCGCTGCGCCGTTAACCAGGGATTAAATGCGCCCACCAAGCTTGCAGTGATTGATTATTCTTTGCCATCCAGCCAAAAACGCCTGTGGATTTTTGACATCGCCAAGGGTCGACTGCTACTGCAAGACCTTGTCGCCCACGGCAGACAATCCGGCGACCTGACTGCAAATGCATTCTCAAACCGGGAGGGCAGTCACCAGTCGAGCATAGGCCTTTTCAGAGGGCACGAAACCTACAGCGGCAAACACGGCTATTCCCTGCGCCTTGACGGCCTTGAACCCGGTGTCAATGACAATGCCCGGGATCGCGCCATTGTCATTCATGGCGCCGATTACGTTGATCCCAGCTGGATTGATCGCCAGGGTCGAATTGGCCGCAGCCTGGGATGCCCCGCCGTTAGACAGGAAATTGCCAAAAAGGTGGTCGACAACCTCAAGGATGGGCAGCTGGTATTTAGTTATTATCCCGACGAAGAATGGCTCAATTCCTCCAGCTTTCTCAACTGTGGAAAATCTGCAGTCGCCGCAAAGCGCAACCTTAACCCTGGCAATAGCTAACAGATAGCTTGACAGTTGAATTGACCCCTGGCCAATGGCAGCCTATGTTTTTGTGCCGCTTGTTATGCAGATTGATTAATTCAATCTCTCTGGGTCAGTGAATTTGAAAAATTCATCAGATAATTTGCCCAAGAGCTCCTCATCAGCCAACCCCGCTTTACGAATTAGGCGTAATTGCATTTCCGCTTTTGATCGACTGTGCTCGTCAAATAGACGGACTAGCTCTTCATCTCTTTTTTGTACAAGCCCGTAAAGCTCCAAATATCTGTTGTGAACATGTTCTTTTTCGTTGTTGATAATCCTTGAAAAATCAGCTAGGGCATTTGAGCAATACTTTTCAAGAGCCTTTTCCTTTATACGTTTAAAGATTTTCCAGTCTGACTCTTTCATGGAATGTTTAATCCTTATCACCGGTTTTGGCACGAATTTGAGGTCGCACAACGGCGGAATTGAATCTCCGAGCTATAACCGTCGCGTTAGCTGTTGTTTACTGTTGTTGCGCGGTACTACCCAATAAACATTTTTGAGCTTGAACTCATAAAACTTGGTCAACTGCAAGGGCGCTCCCCAGCTCACGCGTCAGCATGGCTGCGGCAATCTCCTTGCAACCACTAGTATTTTGCCCCGCCCACAGGGGGGAGAACTCACCGCTGCCCCGACTTTCGGCCGCAGCTCGCAAGGGTGCAATCGCCGCCGCAGCCAGGGGAAACGCTGGCGCAGCTGAGCTGATGGGGCCTAGCTCCCGCATGATACGGTTGGGAATGCTGCGCGCGGGTCGCCCGGTGAAAACATTGGTAACCGCCGTCGTAGAGGCGGAATCGCTTTTCAGCGCCGCGCGGTGTATCGCGCTCGTCGTGGCTTCGGGGCACAACAAATAGGCTGTTCCAATCTGCACGCCAGCGGCGCCGAGCGCCATGGCCGCCGCAACGCCCTGGACATCGGCAATGCCGCCCGCGGCGATGACCGGGATTTTTACCGCCTGCACGATCTGCCGCACCAGCGCCAACGTGCCGACCTGGGTGCAGAGGTCATTCGATAAAAACATGCCCCGATGTCCGCCCGCCTCGAACCCTTGCGCGATGACGGCATCGACGCCCTGCGCCTCCAGCCAACGCGCCTCCTCGACAGTTGTCGCCGAAGAGAGAATCTTGGCGCCCCAGCCTTGCACCCGCGCCAATAACGCCGGCGAGGGCAGACCGAAATGAAAACTGAGTATGGGAGGTTTGAACTCTTCCAACAAGTCGGCAGTTTCGGCACTAAAGGGCAAGCGCCCTGCCCCCGCCGGAATCGCATCCACATCGATTCCGTATTCCATGAAGTAAGGCGAAAGCGCCGCCTTCCAGGCCATTTCGCGCTCGGCGCTGGGTACAGGTTGCTGGTGACAGAAAAAATTAACGTTGTAGGGCTTTGCTGTCTGCGCCCTGATTGCCGCCAGCTCTCTGCGCATCGCATCCGGTTCGAGCATGGCACAGGGAAGGGAGCCGAGCCCACCCGCGCTGGAGACAGCCACAGTGAGGGCACTGCCCTGCACCCCCGCCATGGGAGCCTGAATAATGGGCAGATCTACTCCGAGAAGTTGTTGCAGAGTCATTTGCGGGTCTCCGGTTGTACGCCTGCCCCAATTATCCTCTCAATTCGGCGCTGTGCAACGAACCTGGGGCTGGCATGCCGTATTCATGTGCTGACTCGAAGCCAACCCGGCGAGGCGGGGCATATCGGTTGTTGCGGCAATCAGGCTTATGCCTCCGCTAAATACCTACCATCCAGGACAAATCGAAAATCAAATATTTCGTCCAAAATATTCGATACGACCCGTTTTACTCGAAATATTTCGTCCAAAATATTCGATACGACCCGTTTTACTCGACCCGTTTTACTCATCGTCCAAAATATTCAATACGACCCGTTTTACTATTTAATACTCCAATGTTGATTTTAAAGCTAACGCCGTGGTTTGGGGCAGGCGTGAAGCGCAGCGGAACGACTGTCCCAGCGCAGCGACAACACCACCTTGTTATGTTTTATGGCTAA
This sequence comes from Porticoccaceae bacterium, assembly GCA_050175615.1. Classification (GTDB taxonomy): domain Bacteria; phylum Pseudomonadota; class Gammaproteobacteria; order Pseudomonadales; family Porticoccaceae; genus CAYXXZ01. Next base: position 5,485 of record JBFXIU010000202.1, read on the forward strand.
GGGCTGCGTTAACAGCCCCGCCAAAGGAATAAGCTAGATGCAAACAGAAACCAAAATGGCTATTGCCACAATGATTGATGCTACATCGGCGCTTAACCGTAGTTTGGAAGTAGTGATAGTAAACATTGCTGATACTCGCATTACTCCCGAGCCGACTCAGGAAGTTAAAAAACCTGAGCTTTACATCGCAGGCCAGCGATGCCACACGCGGATTTCGAGGCCCGCAATGTGGATTTTGGCAGAGGGCCAACTCTGCCATCGGGATGTGGCCCACCCTTCGGTTGACTTTACGCCCGCCACATATCGCCGTGGCCGCGTGGGTAGCAAAGTTCCTTTGGGTGCATCCCTCACTGCAAGCAGGGTATCCGGCACAGCCGGGCCTGCCTGTGGTGTACTTTAAAAACATAACGAGGCCGTAGAAAAACCCGAGAAAGAGCCTCAGATATTTCCTGCCAGATATTGCGTGATGTATATTGAAATTTCTTACCTCTTTGGTGACTCATATCCATGATTCCCTGTCTTTTAAGTA
>JBFXIU010000203.1:0-5958 GCA_050175615.1 Porticoccaceae bacterium
CAAAAGGAAAAACAGAATCCCTGAATCCTGGTATGCGATCATTTACGAGCAGTTTGGAGTGACCAGAGAAACGCTTCATAATCAGACCGGTGGCGAGGCAGGTAAGGTTATCCCGCTTTTTAAAAACGGATCCTCTACATCCCGGCAGGAAGGTAGCACTGTTTTTTGTGAACAAGCACCAGATGCACTTGGATACGAACAGCTCATGAACGAGTTTTTCGTGCTGGTTAAACAGTGGCTGGCTGAAGCAAATGGCCGGAATCCCAAGACTGCAATCGATTTTATTCAGGAATTTCCTTCACGATTCGGGGAAATGGAAGCGTGGCAGCGAAAGAAGGAAAAGGGGAAGTTGTTCAAGTTTGACAGGCAAAAGGCGGGTGAGCGGCGCGTAAAGGGGAGATAGTGATTTGGCTTTTTCCTAGAGCAACCGTGCATGAACGTGGGGCCCCTATGCGCATCCAAAAGCTATTCGTTTTCAGTTTTGGAAGCAATTTCCATGCAAAGAATATAGCTTGTGCTCCTTCCGCCGCCGGAAGTTTTTTGTATTACTCCTTTTTGAACAAGATCGGCTAGGTCTCTGCTGGCGGTGACCTTGCTGCATTTGGTCATGCCCACATATTTTCTGGTTGTCATGTTCCCTGTGAATTGCCCGCCGGCATCAAGGAGTCGGTTGATAACCTTTCTCTGTCTTTCATTGAATGATGTCTCTCGGTGCATCTGCCAGAAATTTGTTTTTTGCACCACTGTATCGATTACCCACTGTGCTTCCTGCATCGCCGTAATAGCGGCCTGAAGAAACCATGTAAGCCAATCGGTGATGTCCATTCCGCCTTTACCGGCCTGCTCCAATGCTGCGTAATATCCCTTTCTGTCATGGCTAAATTGTTTGGAAAAAGAGATAAGCTGCATAAGCCTGGGGTAATATCCGGCCATGATAAAATCGATGATAGCTCTTCCAACCCGACCATTCCCATCATCAAAGGGGTGAATCATGATGAACCAGAGATGGGCAATTCCGGCTTTGAGCAGTGGTGGATGTTCGCCGTTGGTGTTTACCCAGTGGAGAAACTGTTCCATCTCCATTTGCAGTCTGCAATGCGGCAGGGCGATGTAATGAACAGTCTCTTTACCCAGCGGCCCGGAAACGATCTGCATTTCCTCAAGACCTCGATATTGGCCAACACGAATTTTTTTAAGTCCTGAATAACCGGTAGGGAAGAGTGCGGCATGCCAGCCCTGCATTCTTGCAGAAGTAAGAGGCTCTTGTATCTGACTTCTGGCATCAAATAACATGGCAACGAGCCCATCTGTCCGTACATCTTTGTCATCCTGATCTATAGGCAACCCCAGTCTTCTGCGGATTGAGGATCTTACAGAACTGCGACGGAGAGTTTCTCCTTCGATTGCTGATGTTTCCACGGCATCATCAGATAATACGCGCTCCAGCGCCGCTGTGCTTTCCTGCTCACTGATAGATCGGCTGATTGTCTCCAGCGTGCCAATCATCTTCGAGGCTTCCCCGAGATCGCTCAGAAGCTGGTCGGCATGAAAGGAGAAATGTGGCCAGTGGTGATTTTGCCAGATCCATTGATACGTTTGCATGGTTTAATCGTATCATTAATGATGCGATTAGGGAAGGGGGAACATATCAGACAGCTATTAGCGCCTTTTTGGACTGTACGACAGAGAGCATCGGTTTACCGCCGCAGATACGTGCAGTATGGACAAGATGTGGTTTGTGGTTGAGGGGCCAGACAATATCGCCAAATGAAAAGAAAGGGAGGTTATATGGGAAATTTTACGGCGCTGTGTGACCAGAAGCCTGGCAGGTTGGCGCCTGTATTTTTGATGTTCGCGATCTCATGTTTGAAATTGTAGGGCGTTATTTGCGCTGGGTATTTTTTCTTGGGCGACCACGTCTTACGATAGGTTTGACTTTGGTAGATTGAAACCAGATATTAAGGCTTGCTGAATCAAGTAGTGTTTCTTTGCCGGGCCGGTAGGCCTCAATAACACCCGTTACGACAAGGCGTTGCAGTCTGGATCTGCCAATGCTGTATAATTCTTGAGCCTCAGCGTACGTAATATATTTTTGATTTAAAATACTCATAATGCTTTATTTTATCGTGCGGAAATAGCCAATGTGTCTTTTTAGCCTGTTTCGCATGTAAAAATACATGGTTATAGGAACTTCTGCTTTTAGTGTAGGGCTAGTTCCGTTTTATTTGGCAATTAAAATGTACGATATAAATAAAATATAATCAAGTAAAATATAGAATGAAAATCTTTTCTGGTCACGCTGCTTGAAGCCGATAAACAAAAAACAACTATCTTCTGGAAAACATTTACGAAAACGGAGAGCTGCGACGAAAGGCAACTATTGCAGAATTTGCAATAGGTTAACAGGAGGGGCGCCAGGTTTCCGGTAATACAAAATACATTCAATGCAAACCGGCAAATAGGCACTGCATGACAGGGGCAGAAAACATAGGCATGGTGAGAACACATGTTCTCGCCAGACAGGGATTGCAAACTGGAAGGCCTTGCCTTTGATTTTGTGACCAACCAAGGCCTTCTGTTGGCAGGCCAATTGTCCCTAACGGAAAGACGGAACGTCGGCGTCGACCGCGCATCAATTCGTGGACGCTGGCAGACGACGGTGCGGCGATTTCGATGGAAGGGTAGTCTATCAAGGTGAGTCCTGACAGAATTCTGAGAGTTCTTTCTGGCTGTCTGCAGCAACAAGGTAGAGTTCTACCGAAAGGTTCCTTCCCTTTTAAAGCTTAACAAAATTTCATTCCGTTGCTTATTAGCGTGAAATGTCTGGAGTGCCCAATGTCTCTACCGACAAACGTTTCTCTTTTTTTGACTTGCTCCGCCGAAACGCTTTATCCGGCAACCGGACGGGCCGTGGTCACGGTTCTGGAAGCCGCCGGGTTCAGAGTCGACTTTCCCCGGGAACAGACGTGCTGTGGCCAGAAATGGTTTAACTGCAACGAACTTGCTGAATCAAAGCGGGTTGCCCTACATTTCCTCAAGGTCTTTGAACATTCCGAGGCCATCGTTGCCCCCAGTTCATCCTGTGTCGATAGCGTACGAAACAATTATCCACAGCTGTTCGCCAATGATCCCCAGCTTCATGCCCGGTTCGTTGCTCTAGCTGGAAAAACCTTTGAATTCTGCGAATTTCTCGACAAAGCCGGGGTTCATGAACTGCCGCAGCATCCGCAGACGGTTCGTGTCACCTACCATTCCAGTTGCCGCACTTTGCGTGGTATCGGTCTACGCGGTGTCGCGGAAGGCTACCTGACGCAGCTGTTTGGCGAAAATTACATCGAACTGCCGGAAAAGGAGACCTGCTGCGGTTTCGGCGGCACCTTCAGCGTCAAGTTGCCGGAAGTCTCCGGACAGCTGCTTGAAGACAAGCTGAACAACATTATCTCAACCGCAGCCGAGATCGTCACCTCCCTCGATTTGAGTTGCCTTACCCATCTATCAGGCGGAGCAGAAAAACGGGGCATATCGTTACGCTTTACCCATCTGGCCGAACTGATCGCCGAAGCGCTGGCAGGTGCCAAATCATGAGCCGCCGCAACTTCCGCGCCCAGAGTGCCAGAGCCGTCACCAATAAACGGCTGCAAAACGCGGTTCGCAAAACTGCTGATCTGCTGACCACTATGCGCGCCAAGACGACCAACAGCAAATCGGGCTTTGAAGAGCTGCGCGCCTGGGGACGCTCGCGTAAACTGGAAATTTCTGACAATCTGGATCACTGGTCTAGAATGTTTGCCGGCAAAGTCGTTGAGCAAGGAGCAACGGTACACTGGGCCAAGGATGCAGCCGAGGCAAACCGGATCATCGCCGCTATCGCCTGCAAGCGTGGCATCACCACGGCGGTCAAATCGAAATCAATGACCACCGAAGAGATCGAGCTGAACACCGCATTGGAAAAAGCCGGAGTCCAAGTCACTGAAACTGATTTGGGCGAATTCATTATTCAACTAGCCGGAGAACATCCGTCGCACATTATGGCTCCCGCGATCCATCGCAATCAGGATGAAGTCCGTCAGCTGTTCGTCGAGAAAATCGGTGCGCCGACCGATCTGGATGTCGAGGGGATGGTTCGCTTTGCCCGCAAGGTGCTGCGCCAGCGATTTTTAAAAGCAGGTATGGGGATCACCGGCTGCAACTTTGCTGTCGCCGATACGGGCACCATCGCCATTGTGACCAATGAAGGAAACGGTCGTATGTGCACCACCCTGCCGAAAGTGCAGGTTGCTCTGGTCGGTATGGAGAAATTGATCCCGTCGTTAAAAGATCTGCCCGATTTCCTTTTGCTGCTGACCTGTTCGGCCACCGGGCAACGAGCTTCCAGCTACATCAACATGATTACTGGCCCGCGCCGCAGCGGAGAAACCGAAGGCCCTCAAGAACTGCATGTTGTACTCCTCGATAACGGTCGAAGTGACATCGCTGTCAGCCCTTGGCGGGAAATCATGCATTGCCTCCACTGTAGCGCCTGCCTCAACCACTGCCCGGTCTACAAGGCGGTTGGCGGCCATGCCTACGAGTCCCCTTATTGCGGGCCGATGGGGTCTGTTTTGTCATCGACTCTGTGGGGTGCCGCTGAATATTCGGATCTGCCCAACGCCTGTACTCTTTGCGGTCGTTGTGCCGAGGTCTGCGCGGTTAAAATTCCGCTGCCGGAATACCATCGCAGCTTACGCAATCGAAACGACAAAACCACTTTTTCCTCCAATATGGCGGCAAAGGTAACCAGATCTCCATGTGCTTATGCGTCTGCTATTCGTACCTTGCGTAAGGTTCTGCGCAGTCCGCTACTTGCTGGAATATTGCCAAGGATCAATAAGAGCGTAGCCAACTGGGCACTCATTCACAAACTACCACAACCAAAAGTGGAACAAGACTTCCGCCAGTGGTGGCAACAACGCAGTCGAACAGAATCACAACTGCGGCTCAGGCGTGCAGTTGAACATGAGGCCCAACCCCCGGTGCTCCCTGCCGCTTCTACAGAACCTGACCTGTATGAAATCTATCGCCAGCGCTCGGGCGATCTCGGTGTTGAAGTAGTTGAAATTGCTCTGCAGGATATTTCAGACAGGCTGCAAGGTCTACTGGTTGAAGAGGCCGCATCAATCATTGCCCTGCCTCAAGGCGGCTGGCCAAAAGAGCTTTATCAATCGCTGCTCGACAGCCTGGTTGCCAGCGAATGCCAGGTCGCCGGCTGCGCGGCTGACCAGGCATTTGACATGGTGCTTCTTGATCAAGCCAAGATCGGTATTACCTACAGCAGTGGATATCTAGCCGAAACCGGCTCGCTGCTCTTTGCCGCCGGACCGGGGTATGGTACCCTCGCATCGTTGTTGCCGGAGGTTCAACTTACTTTGACACTACGCTCTTGCCTCTACGCCAACCTTAAATCTTACCTGGCTGCCAAACCTCAGGTAATGCCGTCACGCCTGATCCAGGTCAGCGGGCCGAGCCGTACCGGCGATATCGAGGGCACCATGACTGTCGGTGTCCATGGGCCTCGCCGGGTCATTCACTGGATTCTTGACGATAGTTATAGGAACATACTGATCTTGTAGAATATTATTTAGGTAAATCATTTTGTGCTTCAAAAGCATATTGGACATCTCGGAGATTCAGCATCAACGTCATTGGCTCTATAGGCGATTGCATGAAACCATGGCGAAGATAGAATTTTTTGGCCTCGTCCGACAACGCATGGACAAGCAGAGCGCGAACACCAACCTGTTTTGAAACATTATAGGTTCGCAGTAATGCGTCCCGTAGCAAACCACTACCAAGACCGGAGCCCTGCCATTCACGATCAACGGCCAAACGACCCAGCACCAACACTGGAATGGGATCTGGCATTTTTCGTTTGATTTTTCCTGGAGCTTGCTGGCGCATTACACTTCCGGTCGCCAAGGC
>JBFXIU010000204.1:0-5951 GCA_050175615.1 Porticoccaceae bacterium
GATTGATCTTCCGGCATGCCTTTGAGGTTATACACTTTCACCCGCGCCATACCGCAACTAGGCGAGCCTTTTTTGAAAATAAAGCCACTGAGAGGCTTTATTTCCGGCAGCTGCGCCCGGGTGTAGTCGCGAAGGGGTTCGGTGACATCCATGGCAGCGTCCTTGACGCCAACGACGCGAATTTCACTGCCATTGTTCACCAGGCGAATGGTGGGTCTGGGCACGCCCAGGCCTATACCCACTTCGGGACAGAATGCCGTGAACTCAAAGAAATCCGTTAGTGTTCCGTTAATGTAAGCATCGCGGCAGTGGCTGGCATTATAACGAACCTCATTGCCCAGCAGGCAACTGCTGATGCCCACGGGAATTTTGGCGTCTTCATTAATTCGGTTATGCGTCATAGTGGTAAACCATTATCAGGGCATCCTCCCTGCCAGTATGTGACGGATAGTAATTTTTTCTTGTACTGATAGCAGTAAAACCCACACTTTCATATAAAGCGATTGCAGGCCGGTTACTCGCTCGAACTTCAAGAAAAATTTTTTCCGCCTGGTTGCGATTAGTGTCGACAAGAAAATTCATCAACGCACGCCCCAAGCCCCGCCCCTGAAAGGCCGGATCGACGACAATATTCAGCAACTCAACTTCGTCAATAATCCGGACGAATACCAGGCAACCAACAACCGCAGCATCGACAGCCAAAACCCAGACTTGGTGGTTGCTGAAGCTGTCACCGTATTGCTCTGCTGTCCAGGGATGACTGCTGGCTCTCGCCTCCATGACAGCCAATGATGCCGATTCCTCAAACCGGGCTGGGCGAATCATGATCCTGCCCCCATTACTCACTTTGAGCAAGGAAACGGATCGCTTCCCAGGTTTCGCGTTTGAGTTTGGTATCCGCGCTCATATCGTGCAGGGAATGGGTAACTATGCCCTGTGCCTTGCAGCGCAGGGCAAGCCTGTCGCCAATATTCGCCGTACCCTCAGCGACCAGCCTGACCGTCATTGATCCCATCAAAAGAGCAAAGCTGAAAGGTTGTAACTTTGCCTTGACATCGAGGAAGGCGTCGAGCAACTCCCGCGCCCCACTGAGGGCAGATGATGTTCCCGGAGACAGCGGCCAATCGATCAATTCCGCAGAGGCCAGATTACCGGGAAGTTGTTGAATCGCTTTGAGAAGATTGGTGAGCATTTGCTGCTGATTTGCATCGGGTCGAATTCCCGAAGGCATGGCACTGAGCACCACCAGCTGCGGTGATGGCTGCCAGAAACCCAAACGAAAATGGACAGACTCCTCGTCATTGGCTGCCGAAGTTAATTGCGAAGATGAGGCTTTGCCAGCCGTAGCTGGGACTCGGATTTCGGGCTGCTGGTTCCCGGGATTTCCAGTAAAATCCTGATCGTGGCGGGAAGCGCTCTGTTCGGCAACGGCGACATTCGCCGCTGGAGCTCTGTCTTGGACATCGGCGCTATGATCAACCACATCAGTGCCGCTGTTTCCATCGGCTTGAGCAACTGTTTCCCTGGGAATGTAGCGGACAACGCCCAGAGCGCTCAAATACCAGTCGCGGTTGTGGCTGGCCATCACCGGTCAAATACCTTCCAGTTGCGGGTGGAGCCGATTGGGGTGAATGCTGAGCAAATTCAGCGCATTGAGGTAAGCCTTCGCACTGGCGGCAAGGACATCGGTATCCGCACCCTGACCATTGACGATACGACCCGCTTTTTCAAGACGCACGGTGACTTCCCCCTGAGCTTCAGTGCCTTCGGTCACGGCGTTGACGGAGTAGAGCTGAAGATGGCTGTCACTTTTGGCCACTTTTTCGATTGCCTTGAAAATGGCATCAACAGGGCCATCGCCTTCCGCGCTGACATCCTGATCGCGGCCATCAATGCGAATGGTCAAGGCGGCATGGGGAGTACGGCCTGTTTTGGAAACCACTTCCATGGCCACCAGGGCGTAACTCTCCTGGTCTTCACCCATTTGAATTTCGCTCACCAGCGCCTGCAGATCCTCGTCATAGATTTCCCGCTTTTTATCGGCAAGCTCTTTAAAGCGGGCAAACGCCCTGCCCATTTCCTCTTTGCTGTCAAAAGTGATGCCCAGCTCTTCGAGACGACTGACGAAGGCGGCGCGACCGGAAAGTTTGCCCAGCACCAGTTTGTTGGTGCCCCAGCCCACATCCTGGGCGCGCATAATTTCGTAAGTTTCCCTATGTTTGAGGACGCCGTCCTGATGAATCCCCGATTCGTGGGCAAAGGCATTGGCGCCGACAATCGCCTTGTTCGGCTGTACCGGGAATCCGGTAATACTGGACACGAGTCGCGACGCAGAAAGAATCTGGGTGGTGTCGATGCGGGTGTCCACCGGATAGCGATCCTTGCGGGTGCGCACGGCCATCACAATTTCTTCCAGGGAGGCATTGCCCGCCCGCTCGCCAAGGCCGTTAATGGTGCATTCAACCTGGCGGGCGCCGTGGAGCACTGCCGACAGGGAATTGGCAACCGCAAGACCGAGATCGTTATGACAGTGCACCGAAAAAATCGCTTTATCGGCGTTGGCGACATTCTGTATCACGCGGCCGATCATCTGGCCGTATTCCTCCGGTTCGCCATAGCCCACAGTGTCGGGAATATTGATGGTGCCTGCACCGGCATCAATAACGGCTTCGATAATCCGGCACATAAAGTCAAATTCGCTGCGGCTGCCGTCCTCAAGGGAAAATTCCACATCACCGACAAGGTTGCGCGCCATTTTTACCGCGCCCACCGCCTGCTCCAGCACCTGGTCAGGACTCATCTGCAGCTTGTACTGCATATGAATGGGGGATGTGGCAATAAAGGTATGAATACGGGCGGATGCGGCATTTTTGAGTGCTTCTGCAGCGCGCTCAATATCACCCTGTACTGCCCGGGACAAACTGCAGACAGTGCTGTCCTTGACGATACCGGCAATGGCCTTGACGGCCTCGAAATCACCGGGGCTGGAAACGGCAAAGCCCGCCTCAATGACATCGACACGAAGCTTCTCCAGCACCTTGGCAATGCGCACCTTTTCATCCTTGGTCATGGATGCTCCGGGACTTTGCTCTCCGTCCCGCAGGGTTGTGTCAAATATAATTAAACGGTCTTTGCTCATTGGGCAACTCCTGCTTGTCTACCTGCCGACTTGGGCAGACACCTGATTCCGGGTAGGGCTTGACGGGGTTTTCTCTGTCCAGCCGCTGCGATGCAATTATTTTAGATGTCGAAAAAGGACTATGATGCGCCAGTATGGGGGCGCTGTTTTCTGAGCTGATATCGCGGCTCACGCCCGGCACTATTTCCGGCGATTATTGCTTGTCCTCTCTGCCAACCTCAGCAGCAGATACTTGCCCCCCTGTCACTGGATGATCTTGAAATGTGGCGCCGTCCGCCCCCTCAGCCTCGCTAGCCTGGCCACGCTTTTTATAAAAACGAGAGATAAACCAGAAGACCGGTGCAGACAACGCATAGGTAATAGCCATCAACAACAACACCTCGGCGGGATAGCTTGAAATCACCACCACCGCCATGACCACGGCGAGGATCACCATAAAGGGCACCTTACCTTTCAGGTTAAGCCCTTTAAGACTTTTATAGCGCAGGTTGCTCACCATTAAAATTCCGGCACAGGCGGTGATGATTGCCGCCAGCGACGCCGTAACTACGGATGCTTCTGCGTCGTAGCCGTTCCACACCAAACCGGCAACCAGTGCCGCCGCAGCGGGGCTGGCCAGACCGACAAAAAAGCGCTTGTCGACAATATTGACCTGGGTATTGAAGCGGGCAAGGCGCAAGGCTGCGCAGGAGGCATAAATGAAGGCGGCCGCCCACCCCACCTTGCCCAGGGTGTGCAACATCCAGCTAAACGCCACTACGGCAGGGGCAACGCCGAAGGAAACCATGTCGGAGAGGCTGTCGTACTGAACGCCAAAGGCGCTTTGAGTATTGGTAAGGCGAGCGACCTGGCCGTCGAGGCCGTCAAAGAACATAGCGACAAAAATGGCGATAGCGGCATGTTCAAAACGACCATTCATGGCGGCAAGAATGGCGTAAAAGCCGCCGAACATGGCGCCTGTCGTGAGCAGATTCGGGAGCAGGTAAATCCCCCTGCGCCTCGCCTGAATGTCCGGACTGCTGTCCTGTCCTGCATTATCCTGCATTTCTATAACCTTGTTGCCGTTGCTGGAAGACAAAGAATGTGGAGTTTGCCACATGTAACCACTTTGCTCGAGCCAAGTATAAGTTATTTACTTTGCTCACCCCATACAAAACGCTTTTCTGGCTCCATAAAAAAACGCAGCCCAAAGAGCTGCGTTTCTATAAGCACAGAACCGAGATTAGTTTTTGTCTTTGTCCACCAGCTTGTTGGCGCCAATCCAGGGCATCATGGCGCGCAGTTTTTCGCCCACCTGCTCGATGGGGTGAGCGGCATTATTGCGGCGATAGGCTGTCATGGACGGATAGTTGGCTGCGCCTTCGGTGATAAACATTTTGGCATACTCGCCGTTCTGAATACGCTTGAGGGCATTGCGCATGGCTTTGCGCGACTCATCGTTAATCACTTCGGGCCCGGTAACATATTCACCGTATTCGGCATTGTTGGAGATGGAGTAGTTCATATTGGCAATGCCGCCTTCGTACATCAGGTCGACAATGAGCTTGAGTTCGTGGAGACACTCAAAATACGCCATTTCAGGGGCGTAACCTGCTTCGGTAAGGATTTCGAAACCGGCCTTGACCAGCTCGACAGCGCCGCCACAAAGAACCGCCTGTTCACCAAAGAGATCGGTTTCGGTTTCGTCTTTAAAGGTGGTTTCGATAATACCGGAACGGCCGCCGCCGATTGCAGAGGCATAGGAAAGCGCGGTATTTTTCGCGGTACCACTGACATCGCGGAAGATGGCGATCAAATCGGGAATACCGCCGCCCTTGACAAATTCATTGCGCACGGTATGACCTGGCGCCTTGGGCGCAATCATAAACACATCGAGATCGGCGCGGGGCTGAACCTGGTTGTAGTGAATGGAAAAGCCGTGGGCAAATGCCAGAGCTCCGCCCTGCTTGATATTGGGTTCAATCTCATCTTTGTAGAGTCTGCCCTGAAATTCATCCGGCGTCAGAATCATAACCACATCGGCGCTGGCAACAGCTTCGGCGACAGGCTTTACTGTCAAGCCGTGAGCCTGGGCTTTGGCAACCGACGGAGAGCCGGTACGCAGACCAACAGTGACGTCAACGCCAGAATCCTTGAGGTTGCAGGCATGGGCGTGCCCCTGGGAGCCATAACCGATAATGGCAACTTTTTTGCCGCGGATAATGGAGAGGTCACAATCTTTGTCGTAATACACTTGCATGGTAGTCCACCTGTGTTAATAAGTTAGGTCTGTAAAGAAGAGGAACAATGTATACCCGTTATTCAGTGTCGGTTCCGACGCCGGGATTTTGGCGACAGAGTAACGCCGCAATGTTTAAAGCCGCAGAGACTTCTCTCCTCTGGATAGTCCAGAGACACCAGTGCGCGCCACCTCGACAATGTCCGATTCCGGCAGCGCCGCGATAAAGGCGTCGAGTTTACTGCTCTGACCCGTAATCTGCACGGTGTAACCGGTACTGTTGACGTCGACGATCTGGCCGCGAAAAATATCCACGGTGCGTTTGATCTCAGCGCGCTGGGCGCCACCGGCTTTCACCTTGAGCAACATCAACTCCCGCTCAACATGGGCGCCATCTGTGAGATCAATCACTTTAACAACATCAACTAACTTATTGAGTTGCTTTGTAATTTGCTCAATGACTTTCTTATTACCATGGGTGGTCAGCGTCAGCCTGGACAGGGTTTGATCCTCCGTGGGCGCCACCGTAAGGGTGTCGATATTGTAACCCCGCTGGGCAAACAAGCCGACAACACGGGAAAGAGCGCCGGGTTC
>JBFXIU010000205.1:0-5913 GCA_050175615.1 Porticoccaceae bacterium
CTCGAGCCGGGCCGCGCTGGAGGAGGTGCGCCTGCTCGTGGAGGTCCTCGCCGACCGGGCCGCCGCGCGAATCGACTACCACGGAGCTTTTTGTGGTGGGCAAGCGTCAAATGTTCCGCCAGTTGACGAGCTGGGCGGAGCAAGTGGAAGAAGGAACGAACGAAGCGAAGGACCTGTCGCATATCGAACGTTTTTCCACATTCGAGCCGAAGGATCGTATCGTTGCGCTCGGCGAAGAGAAGGATCGCTTCTTTGAAGTCGGCGTCCATTTACTTCCCGGTGACAACAATCAGTTCGTGCAACGCGCGTTTGCTAAATATGCGGCTGACGTGGGTGTCACGATCCATACCAATTTGGCGTTCAGTGCCGGCAACTTGTGGTTTCTCCCGGTCGAAGGTAAGCACGACAATGTCAACAACTTGGCTGAGTTCGCTTTTGTGCGTGTTATACGCCCCATGCCGAAATTGCGTGGCATGCGTCCCGTGCAGCGTTCAGTGGGTGTGACGGTGGCGTGCAGCTTGCCTGCGGAACAGCCGTTATCTGTTGAGCCCAAGGTCGCCATCCTTGACGGTGGTTTGCCCGAGCAACACAGCATTGCACCGTGGGTGCGTACCTATCGCGTGCTGGATGAAAAGGCGGCAGACGATCCCGGTGGCTTGGAGCATGGCCTTGGTGTCACTTCGGCATTTCTGTTCGGCCCTATCGCACCGAACAGCACGGCTGCACGCCCGTATTCCTATGTGGACCACCTGCGTGTTCTGGATCGTGAAACTGAATTGGAAGATCCTCTGGAATTGTATCGCACGTTGGGGTTTGTCGAGGAAGTACTGTTGTCGCGCCAGTACCAGTTTATCAATCTCAGCCTGGGGCCGGATCTTCCAATTGAGGACACGGATGTGCATGCTTGGACCTCTGTCATCGACGATTTGCTGAGCGATGGCGACACTCTGATGACTGTCGCCGTTGGTAATAACGGTGAAATGGATCGCTCCGTGGGTAACGCCCGCGTACAGGTGCCATCGGACTGCGTCAACGCACTTTCCGTGGGTGCTGCCTGCAACGTCGATAAGACCTGGGGGCGTGCTGCGTACAGTGCTATTGGGCCGGGGCGCAGCCCCGGAGTTGTAAAGCCGGATCTCATGGCATTCGGCGGCGATGCGGGCAGTTCCAAATATTTCCATGTACTGGCGGAGGGCGCGAAACCAACGCTCGTGCCACAACTGGGCACCAGCTTTGCTTCGCCTTACCTGTTGCGAAATGCGGTCGGAGTCCGTGCGATCCTTGGAGCGGATTTGACGCCTCTGGCTATCAAAGCCTTGCTGGTTCACGCCGCTGACCCGTCCACACACGACAAACTTGAAGTGGGTTGGGGAAAGGTGCCGGAAGACTTGATGGAGGTTATTACGTGCCCGAGCGGCGTAGCAAGGGTGGTGTATCAGGGCGAGTTGAAGCCGGGCAAATATCTGCGTGCGGCGCTTCCCTTGCCCGGCGACGGTCTAAAAGGAAACATCCGGTTAAAGGCCACCTTCTGTTATGCCTCGCCTACTGATCCTCAAGATGCGGTTGCCTACACACGCGCGGGCCTGGAAATTGTGTTCCGGCCCAGCGACAAGAAGGTGAAAAAAGGCAAAGCCAATGCTGAAACAAAGGGTTTCTTCGATATGAAGACGTATGCAACGGAGGATGAGCGTCGTTCCGATATGGGTAAGTGGGAAACGGTATTGCATGGCAACAAAGGCATGCGAGGCAGCAGTCTGGACAACCCGGTGTTCGACATCCACTATAACGCTCGCGAAGCCGGGGGGCCGACAACGAGCGCGGAGAAAATTCGTTACGCCCTGATCATTACGGTTGAAGCACCCAAGCACACTGACCTCTACAACGACATCTTACGCGCTTATGCCAAAACACTGGTGCCCATTCAGCCGACCGTTACGCTGCCCGTTCGCGTATAGTCGTGGATGTGCATGTGATCCGCACGCTAACATTGCAGGGAATAATGAGAAATACTTAACCTTGAGTGAGCATGACGTTAAAACGGAAGCTGGTCCGAACCTATGGTAGTCACAGCGTTGCCCATAAGCCCCTGCCTCAGGAATACGAGAAAGCCAGGCTGCGCTGGCTTGGTCATGTGCGCATGGAGACTGGCGATGGGTCGGTAGACGAATACGAAATCCAGCCGGACCGCAAATTGTATCTCAGGGATTTTCTGGCCATCGTCACCGCCGAAATCGACAAACTAGAGGACGTTGGTGGCGCCGACTGGCGCGTGGATATCTTCAGGTTGATGGGTCGATCCTGATGGCACTATACCGGACCCGCCTCGGGCATTCCCGCTGAGGCGGCATTCTGCGCTGGGTTGTCGGCCTTGTGCCTGGGTGTCCTCACGTTGGTCTTTCTGGCTGGGCTCAAAAAAACTTTCAGGCATGTGCCGCTTCCTTCCCGATTGCCTTTGCCATCCAGGAAGGCAGGGCGGCACGAGCCGAGGCCAGTGCCTTCCACTCAGCAGGGGGAAGGGTGCGATGCAGCGACGCCAGGGATGCATCGGCGTGTGCCGAACCGATCCAGGCCAAAGCCCGGACAGCCTCGCCAGCAGGCCGTGCTCCCAGGGCCAGCATCCAGCGGGGGGCGTGCTTGACCAAAATTTCCCCCTTACCCAGCTTGAGTTTTCGAGTGCGGCCGGACGTCAGGTAAACCTCTTTGATGGGTACCTGTTGGGTCAGACCCAGGGCGTTGGCTGAATTTGCGCCGTGTCGAACGACAATTTCGCCACTTCGCTTCGCCAGCGAGCTTATGACTTTTTCAGGGGAGGGCGCGCGCGATCCAAACCTGCTGGATACCGGGGCAACGTAGGTGCCACGCGCCACGCGCATCAGTTTGCCTTCCTTGGTCAGCCGTGAGAACGCCTGATCGACGGCGGCCCGGCTTCCCAGGTGCAGGAATTCTTTGGGCGACAGCACGCCACCCTCGGGGAGGGTGCGGGCACGTCGAAGGATGGTTTCTGGCAAAGTCTTCATTGGTGGTGGCTCTACATGATGTAAGAAGTATAACTCAGTTTCTGACATCATGTAACCAGAATGGTTTTGTGCTCCTGGCCGAAGGGGACTGGCGGGGTGGGGATGCTGGCTGGAGGCTTTTATGGCGCGGTATAGGGGGGGTCGGAAGGGTAAAAGAAGGCGCGCAGTCCTTCTCAGGCCACTCCGTCCGTGCGACCGATAGACAGGTAATCGGATAATCATGCCTGAATATCCGCACATGGAGCGGATTTTGGATAATGATTTGCGATCAGTGGCTACCGCTATTACTCTTCATTATTTATAAAAATGCCAAATATCGTAGTATGGCTACGATTAAAATAAGTTGCTTAAATTGACTTGTGTTTGGGAAAGCTGTATAAATCGTAGTATGGCTACGAAAAATATGAGCAAACTAAATGCTCTATACACCAGGCTGGAGCCAGGGTCGCCGCTGACGTCGGAAGATCTGGCGGCCCTGGATATCTCTGCCGACTTGGCCGTTCACTACGTGCGGGCCGGATGGTTGATGCGGTTGGCGAGAGGGGTTTACTGCCGGCCAAACGAAGAATTAAAGCTGCATCCCTGTCTCCTTCTGTTGCAGCGCAAACTTGCAGGACTCCACGTCGGCGGCAAGTCGGCGCTCGATTGGTATGGTGTGCGTCAGTACGTGTCGCAACAATCGACGTTACTTCTTTATGGTTGGGCCGACGGTCATTTGCCGAACTGGTTTACCGACCGCTTTCCGGCCCAGTATCACCGCAAGCGTCTGTTCGACGAGGACTGTGACAACTTGTTACATACCATGCCCTTTGAGAGGCGGGAGGGGGCGCCGCAGGTTTCGTCGCCGGAAAGAGCACTGTTGGAACTGCTCAGCGAAGTCGGCGTGCGCCAGCCTTTGCAGGAAGCCCGCGAACTCGTCGAAAGTACCTACAATTTGCGTGTCAACGTGCTGCGTGAACTGTTGCATTACTGTACCAGTGTCAAGACAGTGCGACTTTGCCTCCAACTGGGTCGCGAGGGTGGATTGCCATGGGCAGAGAAACTTGATCCGGACACGTTGCCGACCGGCAGTGACCGGCCCTGGGTCTCCAAATCCAGCGACGGCCTGTTGGTGCTCAAGCCATGAATCCGGCGTATCTCGATACCGCACGCCTACTGACAAAAGTGGCGCCATTGGTCTTCGTGGATGACACGTTTGCCTTGAAAGGTGGTACGGCCATCAATGGCGACCAACCTGTCTCCCCGTCGGTGGCATGTGCTAGAATGGCCAATATTGTGATAAAATCGCATGATATATTATCACTACTGAGGTAGTTGGCACCGATGAGCTTGGCAGGGCAAGTAAAACAACAGTTGCAGAGTGTGCCGGAGGGTGGCGTTATCACCAGCCGAGCACTCCACAAATTGTCGCCTGACAGTCAGCAGGTCGATAAGGCCGCCTCTCGCCTGTACAAAACAGCGGGGCTGCAAAAGCTTCGCAATGGTATTTATTACCGCCCCTATACCAGCACCTTCTTCGGCAAGCTTCCGCCTGGAGAAGAGCACATTGTTCGCTCAATCAAACAGCAATACCAAGCCAAAGTGGCTCCGTCGGGCGAGTTGGCTGCCTACAAGCTCGGTTTAACCGACAACTTGCCCGATAACATCAGTTACGAAACCAATAAGCGCATCGGCCCCATCCAACTCGATAATCTCACACTCTTTTTCCGCAAGGTGGAGGGTAAAAAACTCGTTTCGGTCAATGGCGACTTGTTGACGGTTTTGCGGGCACTGGAGTTTCTCTATAAGGAAGAGGGGCGTTTAACCGTACTGCAGGAGCAGCGTATACGTCGGCTACTCAGCCGTTTTTCCCGTGGGCAACTCGACAAAGCCATTGCCTTGTGGCCCGTGTGGTTCCAGGACAAAGTAAAGGCTTTCATGCAGGTACTGGAGAAACCCTATATTACCGGGCTAAGTGCTCTGAACATTCCCCACAAGGGAAAACAGGCGGATTGGCATCAGATGGGCATGCTTCACACGAGTAAATTTCAAGTTGCCGGGAAGAATTACGACAGCGCACCCAATCTTCAGGATACAGAACTGTTTGACTGCAGTGCTTTCTTGCGGAAATTCAACGTCGATGTGGGCACCACCCTGTGTGCGACACCCCTGCGCGCGATGAAAGATATTTTGTTCGCCAGCATCATCCGCAAATCACAATACCCTGGTTTCTTTATGCTGGATCAGTTTATGTTCGACATGGCTTCCAGCGAGATTAAGCAAGCGATTGATGAACTGAGGCCGTTGGCGGACGAAAAACAGAAGCAGTTACTCGACACCTGGATGCATGACAATGAGCTTGACTGACGAACAGCAACGCGAACACATAGAGGTCATGTCGGCGCTGTGCCATGGTTTTCACAAGAAAGGGCTGCCGATGATCCTGAAAGGTGGGACAGCCCTGAAGCTGTGTTATGACCTCGATCGCTTTAGCGAGGATCTGGATTTCGATTGTGCCAAAGCCCTGAATCTGGACAGTTCGATCAAGGAGATTTTTACGCAGCTCGGCAAGGGCAAAGCCCACTTGAGAAACCCAACGATTGATATCACCAAGGACACAAAAACGGTTCGCCGCTACCGCATAACATACGGCGATGGCATGAATCTAAAGTTGGAAACCTCATTGCGCGGTACGCCCAATGACAACGATCTTGTCGAGATCAACGGTATCCTCACCTACAGAATTGGGAAGCTGATCCAACAAAAACTCAGCGCACTCACCGGGCGAACCGCCGCCCGAGACTTGCACGATGTCATTTATCTCTACGAACATTTTCCAGATGATTATGACGATGAGGCCTTGGCGGAAATCACTGCTTTATACGATAACCAGTCTTCGATTCTCGAAGAATACACC
>JBFXIU010000206.1:0-5906 GCA_050175615.1 Porticoccaceae bacterium
CTGGCGTTGTCCGTCTCGCTCACCCCGACCTTTATTTTTCAGGGGGAACCCTGATCGTCGATCATGGTTATGGATTGTTCTCGTCGTTTATCCATCTCAGTGAAATCCTTGTTTCCCAGGGGCAGGTTGTTGAACCCGGAGATGAGATCGCCCGTGTTGGCTCCACCGGTCGTGCCACTGGACCCCATCTCGATTGGCGTATCAATTGGTTTGATGTGCGCATAGACCCCGCTCTGGTGTTAAAGAACTTCCCCCGCATGGCTCAAGAGCAATAACAGGCAGCAAATTCCTCGTTATTGCTGTGGCAGCAAAAATCCTATTCCGGTTTACCCATAGAGTTGACGCCCTGTTTCTTTTAAACTAGCCAGTCTTTTAAATTGGCTCGTCTAAGTTGGCTCGTCGATTCGAGTTTTTAGTCTCAGCGCTATGACCTTGTGGATATTCATATGGATAAACAGCTTCTCAGCATTCTTGTCTGCCCTGTCACCAGAGCGCCTCTGGAATACGATCGGGAAAAGCAGGAGTTGGTGTGTCGCGCCAGTGGTCTCGCTTACCCGATACGGGATGGTATTCCGGTAATGCTGGAGTCTGAGGCGCGTCAGTTGAGCGCAGATGAGAAGCTTCGCGACAACAAAGGCAGTATTGGTCAGTGAGTTGTTGGCTACTCAATTAATAGCCGGTGAACCCGTAGAATTTTTCCAAAACTCTTGCTCCAGCCAATGGGGCGGCGGGCAGGTGGGGCGGAAATTATATTAGGGTTAACATAACCTTAGGAGATAAATATGACAGAAAAATCTGTTTTTTCCCGAATTATCGATGGCGAAATTCCTTCTGAAATCCTCTACGAGGACGAACATTGCTTTGCCATCAAGGATATCGCCCCCAAGGCGCCTACCCATTTGCTGCTGATTCCGAAAAAGCCGATTCCCAAACTCATTAATGCTGAAAGTGGTGATGAAGCGCTGTTGGGGCACCTGATGTTGACAGCTGCAAAGGTGGCAGAATCTGCAGGTATTGGCGATGCCTTTCGTCTTATTGTTAACAATGGCGAAGGTGCAGGGCAGACTGTCTTTCACCTCCACCTCCATATTCTCGGCAATATGAAAATGTCCGAGCGGTCACTGGGTTTCTGATTAATCTCTTAACACCATCGTATTCGCAACGCTGTTACAGGATTCTTGTTAATGAAAAGTGCGCAAATTCGCCAGGCATTCCTTGATTTCTTTGCCTCCAAAGGTCACACCATTGTGGCCAGCAGTAGTTTGGTGCCGGGCAACGATCCCACGTTGCTGTTTACCAATGCCGGAATGGTTCAGTTCAAGGAAACCTTTCTCGGCGAAGAAACCCGGGATTACAGTCGCGCTGTGTCTTCGCAGCGCTGTGTTCGCGCCGGTGGCAAGCACAATGATCTCGAAAACGTGGGTTATACCGCCCGCCATCACACCTTTTTTGAAATGCTTGGCAACTTCAGTTTTGGCGACTATTTCAAACGGGACGCCATTCTCTTCGCCTGGGAATTCCTGACCTCGGTGCAATGGCTGAACCTGCCCAAAGAGAAACTTTGGGTGACCGTCTATGCCGAAGACAATGAAGCCTATGATATCTGGCGTAACGAGGTGGGAGTTCCTGAACAGCGCCTTGTTCGCATTGGCGACAACAAGGGCGCCCCTTATGCGTCGGACAACTTCTGGATGATGGGCGATACCGGTCCCTGCGGCCCCTGTACGGAAATTTTCTACGATCACGGCGAAGGTATTTGGGGTGGGCCTCCCGGCTCTCCCGAAGAAGACGGCGATCGCTACATTGAGATTTGGAACAACGTATTCATGCAGTTCAACCGGGATTCTGCCGGCGTCATGCATCCGTTGCCCAAGCCGAGCGTGGATACAGGCATGGGCTTGGAGCGTATTTCTGCTGTTATGCAGCATGTTCACAGCAACTATGAGATTGACCTTTTCCAAACCCTGATCAAAGCGGCGGCGCAGGCCACGGGCACCAAGGATCTCGACAACCCTTCTCTCAAAGTTCTCGCCGATCATATCCGCGCCACGGCTTTTCTGATTATGGACGGGGTGCTGCCATCAAATGAAGGCAGGGGTTATGTGTTGCGCCGCATTGTCCGCCGTGCTCTGCGTCACGGCCACAAGCTGGGCGCCAAGGGAGTGTTTTTTCACAAATTGTTGCCCGCTTTGGTTGAGGAAATGGGCGAGGCCTATCCCGACCTGGTGAAAAAACAGGCGCAGATCGATAAAACAATTCGCGGTGAAGAAGAGCAGTTCGCCAAAACACTGGATAACGGCATGGCCGTGCTTGAAGAGGGTTTGGCAGCTCTAGAGGGCAAGGTGATTCCGGGTTCCATGGTATTCCAGCTGTATGATACCTATGGATTTCCCACCGATTTGACCAATGATATTGCCCGTGAACGCGGCTATGAGCTGGATATGGCTGGTTATGACGCCTGCATGGATGCGCAGAAAGCCCGCGCTCGCGCAGCCAGCCAATTTGGTGTCGACTACACTGCAGGGATCCAGGTCAGTGGCTTTACCCGGTTTGTCGGTTATGAAACTACCCATGGTGAGAGTCGGGTAATTGGTCTTTTTGTCGACGGGCTGGAAGTGGAGGAGGTTAGTGAAGGCCAGCAAGCGGTGGTGGTTTTGGATGAAACACCTTTTTACGCTGAATCTGGCGGTCAGGCCGGAGACAGCGGCTATCTGACAAGTGCCGAGGGTCGCTTCGAGGTGCGTGATTGTCGCAAACAGGGCAGCGTCCACCTCCATGTTGGTCAGGTGTTGAGTGGGGTATTGAGAAAATCCGTTGCCGTGGCGTCGCAAGTGGATGCGGGGGTGCGAAATGCTACCGCCCTAAATCACTCCGCCACGCACCTGCTGCATGCAGCACTTCGCGAAGTGCTGGGCGAGCACGTAACCCAACAGGGTTCTCTGGTAAATTCCCAGCGCTTGCGGTTTGATTTTTCCCATCCCGAAGCCCTCAGTAAAAAGCAGATCCACGATATCGAGAAACGGGTGAATCAGGAAATTCGCCGCAATACGCCGGTTCAAACCGAACTGTTGAGCATGGAAGCGGCGAAACAAAAAGGCGCCATGGCGCTGTTTGGCGAGAAGTACGGAGATGAGGTTCGAGTTCTCACCATGGGCGAAGGATTTTCCATTGAGCTATGTGGTGGCACCCATGCAACACGCACCGGCGATATCGGCATCATGAGAATTGTTTCCGAGGCCGGCATCGCTTCAGGTGTGCGCCGCATAGAGGCTGTAACCGGCAGAAATGCCATGATGTTGTTTGATGAGTTGGACAGCACTTTGGACAGGGTGGCTGCGACCTTAAAGACATCCCGCGGTCAACTTGAGGAAAAAGTCCGCCAGATACAGGAGCAAAACCGCCTGCTCAGCAAGGAACTCGACGCCCTTAAAATGAAGCTGGCCAGTTCCTCCGGCAGCGATATTTTGTCGTCGGCAAGGGATATCAGTGGCGCCAAGGTTCTCGCTCTCCATGTGGAAGGCGCAGATCCCAAAACCCTCAGGGATTTGGTGGATCAGATTAAATCCAGGGTGGAAAGCGGTATTTTTCTGTTGGCTGCTGTGGATGGTGATAAGGTTGCCCTTACTGCCGGAGTCACCAAAAACCTCACTGCCAGGATAAAGGCGGGCGATTTGATGAAGTTTGCCGCTGAACCCCTCGGCGGCAAAGGTGGTGGGCGTCCGGATATGGCTCAGGGGGGCGGCACTAGCCCGGAAAAATTGCCCGAAGTGCTGGAGTCGGTATATGGCTGGGTGGAAAACCAGCTAAGTAATTGAACTCAAGGCGATTAAACTGCTTCGCAATGGGCTTTTTTTGGTGTTTAATTGCCGCCTTTTGTAAGGGCTGTGGTCGCAATTTGGGAGTGAATGGAAAACCATGAGTTTGATCGTTCAAAAATACGGTGGCACTTCCGTTGGCAGTGTTGAGCGTATCGAGGCTGTTGCCGATAAGATTAAGGGGTTTTGTGCCGCTGGTCACCAGGTTGTCGTGGTGGTTTCCGCCATGAGTGGTGAAACCAACCGTCTCATCGGGCTTGCCCATCAGATCCATGAAAACCCCAATCCCCGGGAGATGGATGTCCTTGTTTCCACCGGAGAGCAGGTCACTATTGCTCTGCTGGCGATGGCGCTGGAAAAGAAAGGCTGCCCGGCGCGATCCTACACCGGAGCCCAGGTGAGAATTCTCACCGACAATTCCCATACCAAGGCGCGCATTCAGGATATTGATACCGAGCGTATGAGAGCGGATCTCGACAATGGCAATGTGCTGGTTGTCGCGGGCTTTCAGGGGGTCGATCCCGGCGGCAATATCACTACCCTGGGCCGCGGTGGCTCGGACACCACAGCCGTGGCGCTTGCCGCAGCCCTAAAGGCCGATGAATGCCAGATCTATACCGATGTCGATGGGGTTTACACCACAGATCCTCGCGTGGAACCCGGAGCTCGTCGCCTCGACAAAATTACCTTTGAAGAAATGCTCGAAATGGCCAGTCAGGGTTCCAAAGTGCTGCAGATTCGCTCTGTGGAGTTTGCAGGCAAATACAGGGTTCCGCTGCGGGTGTTGTCCAGTTTTCAGGACGGGCCGGGCACGTTGATTACTCTTGAAGAAGGGGCTGAAATGGAAAATCCAATTGTTGCAGGTATCGCCTTTAACCGCGATGAAGCCAAACTCACTATTCAGGGCATCCCCGATAGCCCCGGTGTCGCCTACCAAATTCTCGGGCCGGTGAGCGATGCCAATATTGAAGTCGATGTCATTGTTCAGAACGTGGCAGAGGACGGCACCACGTCGCTGACCTTTACGGTACATCGTAACGACATGAAAAAAGCAGCAGCCATTCTTGAGTCTGTCGCCAGGGACTTGAACGCCAAGCCGCCAGTAACCGATGACAGAATTGCCAAGCTCGCCATTGTCGGTGTCGGAATGCGTTCCCATGCCGGTGTTGCCGCCAAAATGTTCAAAGCCCTGGCCAGTGAGAATATCAATATTCAAATGATCAGCACGTCGGAAATCAAAATAACCGTGGTTATTGAAGAAAAATACCTTGAACTGGCAGTTCGGACGCTACATTCTGCCTTTGAGCTGGAAACAGCTGCAAGTGTTGAATAAAGCAATTACATTTGGGGTCGGCGCTGAAAACGGCAAATAAATTGCCACAAGTTTTCAGTAATGATTAATAATAAAATCATACCCAGAACAAAGTTGACCCATGAGGGTCAAACAAGCAGATAGAAATAGGAGATTGAGATGCTGATTTTAACGAGAAGGGTTGGAGAAACCCTGGTTGTTGGTGACGATGTCACTGTGACCGTTTTGGGGGTGAAAGGCAATCAGATTCGCTTGGGGGTTAATGCCCCTAAGGATGTGTCTGTTCACCGTGAAGAAATATATCAGCGCATACAGCAGGAAAAAGGTCAGGATAAGGAGTGATGGCAAACGGCTGACAACGCCATTTGCGCTTATTTACCCCTATGATTTTTTTTGCGGTATGGTATGATGCCGCCCTCGCAAACAGGGATGAACTTCTATCTGAAGTGCGTCGTTTTTACTGTTGCAGTTACGGTGAGGTGGCCGAGCGGCTGAAGGCGCTCCCCTGCTAAGGGAGTATAGGCTAATCCCCTATCGAGGGTTCGAATCCCTCCCTCACCGCCAAATTAAAAACCCCGGCTTCGACCGGGGTTTTTTATGGCTGTTGCGTGCAGTTGTCGAGGATTTGCGCGTTATTGTCAAAAGGTTGCAGGCGGCAAGTTTTCGGCAGATGTGATTCTCCCGGGGTGGGGCGCCTGTTTTTTCAATAGCTCTTCGGCGCGGCGAAATCCCTTCTATACTTTGCGGGGAGCCTGTTATCCGATCTGTGTAAATCTTGA
>JBFXIU010000207.1:0-5877 GCA_050175615.1 Porticoccaceae bacterium
GGCTTCGGCGGAAAAACCATACTTCAACCAGGCCTGATTGATTTCCGTACCCACAGGGTCCGCGACCACAGAGTGGGTGCCAAAATGGCTGTCGTCTGTCATAAAGGAGTTATAGTCATCGGCGCCGATGGTCATCACATCGTCCGCTTCCAGCAAGGCGGTAAAGCCACTGACGGTGGCTGTTTTCAGGGTCAAGCGACTTCTCAGTGTCGATGCCCGCGCATCTTCAAGGGCATTGTCCTGATCGACCGTTTCATAGCGATAGCGCAAATTAAGGTTCGCTGTGCCCTCGGAAACCATTTTGGCAGCGGAATCCGTCACTGCTTCGCCCTGTGCACTCATTGTCAACGCAGCCGAGGTGACGGCGACTGCAATCCTGCAAGCCTTAGATGAAAGGTTCATACTGTTCTCCAGAATAAAAGTGAGCAAAAAAGCAAAAAAAAACCTGCCCGGTTAAGGGGCAGGCTTCATTACCTGAATTTGTTGATGATGTTGGCGTTTTGGATAGATATCAAAATCCATTCGCACAGACAGCAATTCAACATTCGTGCCAAAAAAAATTATCCTGCTTTTCATAGCATTACAAATTTTTTAGCACCGCTATTTTTATCTGGTATTTAAGACCTCTGCACCAATACGCCCGTCGTCGCCATGCCGTGCACCATTAACGCTATTATTTTCCCAGCTCAGGAAGCGGTAGAATGGACGAAAACTGCAGCCATTTGACATGAAGAAGCTCCCCCCCCAATCAGCCAGCCACGAAAATCTGCGCACCCTCTGCCTGATCAGACTGATTCCCTTGATGGGTATGTTTTATGGCGCTTATTACCTGCTTAGCCGGGACGCCAGCCATTTGCACTGGAATTTTATTTTTGCTCTGCTGGCTGCTTTTATTGTCATGGTCGGCACTACCTGGCTGCGCAGTTTGCGCTCATCCCCCATTAGCCAGCGCGAGTTTTTTGCCCATGTGGCGGCGGACATTGGCATCTATACCCTATTGATGTTTAACACCGGCGGGGCGGCAAATCCCTTTGTTTCTTATTTGCTGGTGCCAGTGACTATCGCCGCCATTACCCTTCCCGCCGTACTCACCTGGATTACCGGCTTTCTCTGCCTGGGTGCCTATTCCACCCTGCTGTTTTGGTATATCCCGCTGCCCATTATCGCTCCGGAACACAGCCAACACAGCGCAGGACTCAATCCACATCTTGTCGGCATGTGGATGAATTTTGTCGTCAGTGCGGCGCTAATCGCCTATTTTGTCAACAAAATGGCGCGCACAATTAACGCGCAGGAAAAAACCCTCAACCTGCAAAAAGAGCGGCAACTGGAAGACGAGCAGTTACTGGCGGTTGCCACTCTGGCCGCCAGCGCCGCCCATGAATTGGGAACGCCGCTCAATACCATGAAACTGGTGGTTGCCGATTTCGAGGACCGATCCGGGAATATGGCGACGGATATTCAAATTCTTCGCAACCAGATCGACCGCTGCCAGGCGACACTGAAAAAATTGTCCGGCACCGCCCGCAGCTACTCCATCAAGGATCACGGCGAGATATCCGCCAACATCTACTTTAACGAACTCCTTGAAAGCTGGCTGGTGATGCGCCCGGATGTTGACGCCAATATCTCTATCACCGGCGCCGCAGGGGTAGCCACAATCTTTCACCACGGCCTCACGGCCTCACTCCACAACCTGCTCAACAATGCCGCCGACGCCAGTTCGCGAGTGGACATCGCTATTCACTGGGATTCCAGTGAAGCCTCCATTCTCATTCGCGACTACGGTGCAGGTATCAATGCCGGCCTCCCCGGCAACAACCCCCAGAAAAGTGAAAAGCCTTCCGGCATGGGGTTGGGGCTGTTTCTGACCCGTTCTATACTTGCACGTCACGGCGGCACTATTACCCTGAACGCCCACAGCGATGGGGGTACGGAGGCCAATGTGGTTATACCGTTGAGAGAAAACCATGACTGAGAACGTCGATTTTCTGATTATTGATGACGACACCACCTTTGCCAGCGTACTGTCGCGAAGCCTGTCAAAAAGGGGCTATGGGGTCGCCACCGCCCATGACGACGGTCAGGCCGTGGCCGCCTGCACCACCCACAGACCGATCAACATCATTCTCGATTTGAAGCTGGAGCATAGCTCCGGACTCAATTTGATCACCCGCCTTAAGCAGCTTTCGCCTACCACACGTATTGTCATTCTCACCGGCTATTCCAGCATTCCCACCACTGTGGAGGCGATCAAGCTGGGAGCGACCAACTACCTGTGCAAACCCGCTTCTGTGGACGAGATTATCGATGCCTTTGATCAAACCCAGGCGAATCCCTACATCGAGGTTCCTGCACAGCCGCCCTCAGTGGATCGCCTCGAATGGGAGCATATCCAGCGGGTGCTGAACGACAATGACGGCAACATTTCCGCCACCGCCAGAGCCTTGAACATGCACAGGCGCACCCTGCAAAGAAAACTGCAAAAACGCCCTGTTAAAAACTGAGGGAGGCAATTTGGCTATCCACAGCACCTGCCGTCGCTTTTCTGGCCTCCCTGTGCTTCCAGATTTTTTCGTGGAAAAAGAAGGCCACTGTATTCACCGCAGGTTCGACCACCGCCAGGGCGCCACCGATGACCAGACTGCCGGTCATCAAATAGGCGACCGTGAAGGCGATTGAAAAATGCATTATTGCGAAGGTGATTGTCTTGGTCATTGCGGTTCTCCTGCCAGCCCATTGCCAACACAGAAATGATAATTATTATCGATTAAAAATAGAAATATATAATTAGTATCTTTTTGATAGCAAATAACTATAGATGCTCACAACTACCGACAACCACACCTGAAAACCTGGGCTAGAGCCCGCGCTTTTTGCGAAAAAATGCTGTCATGGTGTTGCTGCAGGCAGCGGCGAGCACGCCTTCCGTCCACTCGATTTTGTGGTTGTAATGGCGGTTATCGAGAAGCTGCAATTGGCTGACTACGGCGCCAGCCCTGGGCTCTCGGGCGCCAAACACCAGACGGCCAACACGAGCGTGAACCAGTGCTCCCACGCACATGGTACAGGGCTCAATGGTGACATAGAGGGTGGTTCCGGGAAGGCGATAATTGCCCACATTCAAAGCCGCATCGCGGAGGCAGTGGATTTCCGCATGGCAGCTGGGATCGCAGGCGGCAATGGGGTGGTTAAAGCCCCGGCCTATGATTTCGCCATTGGCCACCAGCACCGCACCCACAGGCACTTCATTGGCATCACCGGCGCGCTGCGCCATTTCCAGCGCTTGCTGCATCCAGGTTTCATCATCGCTTTGTTGCTGCACCGGTTTTCTCTCGCTCGATATGTGAGGTTGAGTGGCAATTGTAATCGGCCACAGTCTTTGCGGGAAATAAACCGTGATAGCATTGCCCTGTGTACCGACCTGGAGCCGCAGAGTGGCCGTGATAAACCATGATTAAACTGGGAAAACGCATCGCCATTATCGCCATGCTATTGGCGCTGCTGTGTATCGCACCAGTCGCCCTTTACAGTGCCTTTGGCTCCGAAGATGGCAATCCCATAGGCCTGGGACTGTTGATGGTTATTGGCATGCCGTTTTTTTCCTCGATTTCTGTGATCGGCCTGGGTATCTGGACGGTCGGGGAAATTCGCCAGGCTCGCAACCAGAAAAACAACCCCCGCTGAGCAAAGCCCGTCGAATAAGGACTCGGGGCTTCTAACGGCATATATACGAAAAATCATATATTACAATTTGCATATATTTATTTTTGACTATATTCTTGGTCGCTCTCACCGTTGAAGCCACCTTCCATTGGCTTCACCCTGGCTTCTAAACAGCACAGAGGCGCCGCCATGAAAAAATCCGTTCTCTTTCTGTGCACGGCAAATTCCGCCCGCTCGATTATGGCGGAGGCCGTGCTCCGCGCCCAGGCGGGCGATCTGTTTGACGTGCTCAGCGCCGGCACAGAGCCCGGCGGCGTCGACCATCGCGCCATCGATGCCCTGGTGGCTTTCGGCCTGAATCCCGGCGAGCCGACCTCAAAATCGGTGGCCAGCCTGGCGGATAGGCATTTTGATTTTGTTATTACCCTGTGCAGCAAGGCGCGCAAGGAGTGCCGCCAGTGGCCGGGCAGTGGCGTGGTCATGGACTGGGATTTTGCCGATCCGGCGCAGAGCAACGACCCCCGCGCCTTCAAACACTGTCTTCAGGAAATCAGTGAACGCATTCGCCTCTTCGTACTCGTCAACAGCAAACAGACCGGCACTAAAACCAAAGCCCTGTCGACATTGGATTTCTTTAAAGCCCTGGCGGATGAAACCCGGCTGTTGAGCCTGCTGCTTATCCACGAAGAAGGTGAACTCTGCGTCTGCGAACTGATGGCGGCGCTGGATATACCACAACCAAAAATTTCCCGTCATTTGGCTCAACTGCGCACCTCCGGCCTGCTCCTCGATCGCCGCCAGGGACAGTGGGTTTACTACCGCATTCACCCGCTGCTTAACCACTGGATGGCGGATGTGCTGCGTCAAACAGCTGATAACAATCAGGAGGCCTTACAGCAAGCCAGAACACGTCTTGCCGTCATGACTGATCGACCCACAAATTGCGCCAAAGCTTGCTAAGCCAACAACCTGAAGGCTCATTAAATGGGAATTTTTGAACGCTACATGACCCTCTGGGTCGCCCTTTGCATTATCGTCGGCGTTGCCCTGGGCAATATCAGCCCTGCCCTGTTCACCCAGGTGGCGGCGCTGGAGTATGCCCACGTCAACCTGGTGGTGGCGGTGTTTATCTGGGTGATGATTTACCCGATGATGGTGCAGATCGATTTTCGCGCCGTTCGCGATGTCGGCAAGCGCCCCAAAGGTCTGCTGCTGACCCTGGTGATCAACTGGCTGATCAAACCCTTCACCATGGCGGCGCTGGGCTGGCTGTTTTTTCGCGTTCTTTTTGCCGATTGGGTCGACCCCCAAAGTGCGGGCGAATATATCGCTGGCATGATCCTTCTCGGCGTTGCCCCCTGCACCGCCATGGTGTTTGTGTGGAGCCAGCTCACCAAGGGCGACCCCAATTACACCCTGGTGCAGGTGTCCATCAACGACATCATTATGGTGTTTGCCTTTGCTCCCCTCGCAGCATTTTTGCTCGGTGTCAGCGATATCAGCGTGCCCTGGGAAACCCTGTTGCTGTCGACAGTGCTCTATGTGGTGCTGCCGCTGGCAGCGGGCGTATTGACTCGCCAGTGGCTGGAGCGCAAGGGCGATGGTGCGCGCCTCGACAGCTTTCTCCACACCCTCAAACCCTGGTCGATTCTCGGCTTATTGGCTACCGTAGTGCTGTTGTTTGGTTTTCAGGCGCAAACCATTCTCGCCCAGCCCCAAACCATCGGCCTGATCGCCATACCCCTACTGATTCAGACTTACGGTATTTTTATCATCGCCTACGCTGCCGCTTACTGGCTGCACCTGCCCCACAAGGTGGCCGCACCCGCCTGCATGATCGGCACCTCCAATTTTTTTGAACTGGCGGTAGCGGTGGCGATCTCCCTTTTTGGCCTTCATTCCGGCGCTGCCCTGGCAACCGTGGTGGGCGTATTGGTTGAGGTGCCGGTGATGTTGTCCCTGGTGGCTATTGCCAATCGCACCCGCCATTGGTTTGACGGCAACTCGCACTAATTTTTCACAGGAGTCTTTACCATGACGATCAATATCGGCATCAACGGCTTTGGCCGCATGGGGCGGCTTACCCTCAGAGCCCTGTCTAACCAGGCGGATATCCGCTGCATTCAAATCAACGACCCTGCGGGAGATGCGACAGCCCTCGCGCACCTGATGAACTTTGATTCGGTTCACGGTCGCTGGTGCCACGAAGCC
>JBFXIU010000208.1:0-5837 GCA_050175615.1 Porticoccaceae bacterium
CTTTTGCCCTGCACCGATCGCCCATTTCGGCTAGCAATGTTTCCTGATTGCTCACATAGTCTTTTTTGGCAACAAGGGTAACTTCCGCTCCGGCAAGGTAATCGAGCAACAGATTGCCCTCGGGCAACAAACTGAAATCGCCCTCATCCCGCAACAGCAGATGCACCTTCAAGCCCAGTCGGGCACCAAGCAGCGCCGTCGCTCGACAATGGTTTGACTGCACTCCACCCAGGGTAATCAGGGTGTCACAACCGGCCTCAATCGCTCTGGCCAGCACAAACTCCAGTTTGCGGATTTTATTGCCACTGGCGGCGCATTCGGTGAGGTCATCCCGTTTGATCCAGATTCGCGTCCCCAGACTGGCGGACAGCCTTTCCAGACAATAAAAGGGGGTAGGCGTACGCGCCAGCTGTAACTTTGACGGTATGACAATGGCCATCAGCAATAAACTTCCACAGTCTGTTGTTATTGATTCGTTTCCGGCTCGGGAAACCAAGCTTTTGTGATTTGGTTAACGGTTATCTTTTAACGACATTTCTATGTAAAAAGGCCGCTGAGCGGCCTTTTTACGACTGGTACTGCAACTTGGAAGTAGTGGAACAAAATGAAAGTGATGGCTTCGCACCCCTGGCAAGGCGCAAGCCGCCGCTAAGGCTGGTGACCTTTGCAAGGGTTGCAACACCGCCAGGGGTGCAAAGACGCGCTTTCATGTTTCAGTATTTCCGAGTTGCAGTACTAGATGGATTTCAGCGTGCCTTTCGGCAAAACCGCATGCACGGCAACTTTCTGAAATTTCAGCTTCAGGTTTTCATTGGCTTCAACTTCGATGTACTCGCCTTCAATTTTGGTGATTTTGCCCAGCATGCCGCTGGTCATCACCACTTCGTCGCCCTTGGCGAGACTCTCCACCAGCGCCCGCTGTTCTTTCTGGCGCTTGCGTTGGGGGCGAATAATCAGCAGGTACATAAAAATGAAAAGACCTGCGAACATCAACAATGTAATCATTGGATTGGGTTCGCCAGCGGGGGCAGCACTGGCGTAAGTAACAAACTCTGCGGGTAAATTCATGGAGCTCCTCTAATGTGTGTAGCCTTCAAAGCTGGCAACTTTACCTGTTTAGCCTGTGCCGAACAATGCATTATCAAAACCTGCCAACTTAGCGGCAGGCAAACCAGGGCTTTTAGGATTAAAGCAGATTGTCGCGAATCCACTGCTGCACATCCTCGTGATGGGTTTTGGTTTTCACCTTGTCGATGATGTGTTTGAGTTTGCCGTCTTTGCCCACGATATAGGTGAAGCGATGGATGCCATCGTATTTCTTGCCCATAAACTGTTTTGGCCCCCAGGCGCCGTACTTATCGGCAATGCCGTGATCCTCATCGGAGAGGAGGTCAAAATTCAAGCTGTCCCGCTCTTCAAACTTGGCCAAACGTTTGACAGGGTCAGGGCTGATGCCAAAAACAACCGTGTCCAGTTTCTCAAACGCCGCCTTGCTGTCGCGAATGCCGCAGGCCTGGGTGGTGCACCCGGGGGTCATGGCTTTGGGATAAAAATAGAGAACGACATTTTTAGCGCCGCGAAAATCTTTGAGGGACACTTTCTCTCCGCGCTGGTTAAGGAGGCTGAAGGCTGGCGCCATATTGCCGATTATTGGTAATTCCATAAGTTTGCCCTGATTTGCTGGAAGAATGGGTGAGACTCTATCAGAATAGCGCATCGATTCAATCTGTAGAACAGAGGAGCACCAAATGGGGCGTACCAGTCTGCCAATAGCCGCGCTAATATCCTTATTGACAATGGTTGGCGGCTGCTCAAAGCCGAAGGAAAAACCGCCCGCAGAGTTCAAGGCAACAACAAGCGCAGAAACCAGCCCCCAAGAGACAACAGCAACGCCATCAAATGCCCGCTGGCTGAATGATTGCGCTGCCGATATTCGCGCTATTGAAACCTCTATAGCGGCACTGGAGAGCCGCGCTGAACCCTACAGCATCGCAACCGTTCTCGAGCCCCTGAATAGTATCGAGACTCAAATCGCCGATGGCGCCAGCTTTGCCAGCCTGATGGAAAATGTGCACCCGGATAGCAGCGTGCGGGAGCAGGCCGCAAAATGCACCACCGCTTATTCAGACATTTCCACCCGCCTAAGCCTTTCCCATGGCATTTATCAGGCGGTAGCCAATACCGATGTCAGTCAAGCACCCGCCGACACCCGGCGCTACCATTTCCGCACCCTCCAGAATTTCAAGCTTTCCGGTGTCGACAAAGATGAACAGACCCGTGCGGAAATCCGCCGCCTAAGCGATAAAATCACCCAGTTAGGCCAGGAGTTTGATCGTAATATTCTTGAGGATGTGCGTTATATTGAGGTCACCCCGGCAGAGCTGGCGGGTATGCCCGAGGACTTTATCGCGTCAAAAACCGTGGAAGATAACGGCAAGATCCGCATCTCCACCCGCTATGTGGACTCCATCCCCGTGTACACCTACGCGCACTCCGATGAGGTGCGCAAACTGCTGCGCCAGGAAGACCGTTCGCGGGGCTATCCTCAAAATGAAACAGTGCTGAAAGCCATGCTGGAGTTGCGCCACCAGCTCGCCAACCTTCTTGGCTTTGATAATTACGCCGACCTGATCACCAACGACAAAATGATAGGCTCTGCGGACAATGCCCTGTCATTTATCGACCGCATTCATACTATGGCCGAGTCCGCTGCCCGCCAGGATGTGCAACAGCTACAGGTGAGATTACAGCAAATAGATCCAGATGCCTCCCAGGTTGAGCGCTGGCAAACTACCTATCTCGAAGAAATGATTCGCCGCGAAAAATATGACGTCAACGCCAATGAACTGCGCCAGTACTTTCCCTATAACCGAGTAAGGGATGGTATTTTCAGCCTGGTGGAACACCTTTTTGATGTCAGCATTCGCCCCTGGCAAACAGAGACCTGGCATCCGTCTGTGGAAGCCTACGAAATGTACCAGGGCGATCAGTTGCTTGGTCGCTTCTTTATGGACATGCACCCCAGGGATGGCAAATATCAGCACGCCGCCGCCTTTATCAACCAGGTGGGTATCAAAGGCGTTCAGCTTCCCGCGTCCACTCTGGTGTGTAATTTCGCCGGCGGCGCCAATCCCGAGGAACCGCTGGAGTTTTCCGAAGTGCGCACCTTTCTTCACGAATTCGGCCACCTGATTCACTCTTTATTTGGCGGTCACCAAAACTGGGCACTGCTCAGCGGCATTGCCACCGAGTGGGACTTTGTCGAAGCGCCCTCGCAAATGCTGGAGGAATGGATCTACGACCTGGAAACCCTGCAATCCTTTGCCATTAACGCCCGAGGGGAAACCATACCTGCGGACTTGGTAGCCAAGATCAGGGCGGCGCGCGAATTTGGCGAAGGCGCCAACACGGCCGTTCAAATGTACTACTCGGCACTGTCCCTGGAATACCACCGCCTAAACCCGCAAACATTCAATTTGGTGGACAAAATGCTTGAACTGGAGGCGGCCTACTCCCCCTACCCGCACCAGGAGAACACCTACTTTTTTGCCAACCTCGGCCACCTCAACGGCTACTCCGCCATTTACTACACCTACATGTGGTCAAAAGTGATCGCCGTCGATATGTTTAGTGAATTCGAAAACAACGGCCTCAGGGACAAAGCCACTGCACAGCGCTACCGGGAAATGGTGCTGACGCCAGGGGGATCAAAACCCGCTGCCCAGCTTGTCGAAGATTTTCTCGGCAGAGCCTACAGTTTTGATGCTTTTGCAAAGCGTCTCGATTACTCCTCGCATAAGGAGTAGTCCAAAAGCAAAAAAATGCTCGAAAATTGATATGGATTAAGGATTCTATCCCTGCCAACCGTTACTGTTGAGCCATTGAATAGCGAACAACAGGCAGACGCAATCATGGCATATATGAAATGGACCAGCGACCTGGATACAGGCATCCAGGTTATCGACAACCAGCACCAGCGCATCGTCGAATACATCAACCAGCTCCACGATGCCATCGAAAAACACAGCAGGGAAGAAGTGGGCATTGTGCTGGAACAGATGGTGGAATACACATTGTCCCATTTTGCCTTTGAGGAAGACCTGCAGGAGGAATCCGGCTACCCCTTTGTTCACGCCCACAAAAAAGTGCACCAACTGTTTACCAGGAAAATGGCCGACTTCCAGCAGCGTTTTGAACTGGGCGAAGATGTCAGCCGGCCATTGCTGACGCTGTTGCGCACCTGGCTGGTCAACCATATCAAGCGCGACGACGCCGACTACGCCGAATCCGTCAAAATTTTTATGGAGACCAGCGGCAATCCCATAGCCAAGAAAAAAGGCTTTTTTGCCCGGCTTTTTGGTTAAAAACTCCGGCGAGCTGTTTATTGATTTTTTAGCCGACTATTGACTTAGCCGCTTTCGGCCAGCACCTGGAATTATTTTCAAGTGCTGGCCATTCTTTATTCTGACAAGCTCGAAAAACGCTTTTATTTGCCGCTTTCCATCATCCAGCTGCTGAGCATAAACAGGATTCTGGCGCCCACATTGCCATCCCATTCATCCTGCGGGTTATCGAGATTGGGGCAAACTTCGCAAAGATCAAAGCCGACAATTTCCCTGCCGCTTTTTACCAGCGTCTTAATCAGGAAGCGCGCCTGATCAAATTCAAGCCCGCCAGCGACAGGGGTGCCCGTATGGGGGCAAAGATCCGGTTTGAGGCCATCGATATCAAAGGAGACATAGACCTTTTGCGACAGCCTGCTGACAATGTCGTCAACAACGCTGGCAAAAGTGGCTCCCCGATAAAGCGCCTCTTTAATGTCCTCATCATAAAAAACACTAATGGGCGGGTGATCGCTGGCAAAGCGGCACTCCTCTTCACAAAAATCGCGAATCCCCACCTGCACCAGTTTTGCCGGTGCTTTTTCCAGCGCCATGACATTGCGCATAATGGAAGCGTGGGAAAATTCAAAGCCCTGGTAGCTATGGCGAAGATCCAGGTGCGCATCTATATGGAGGACGGAAAAATCCCCCTGGTATTTTTCACCGATATGGCGAATCAACCCCAGGGGACTGGAATGATCACCGCCGATGAGGGCAACTTTTTTCCCCATCGCTGCCAGCTCGACACAGCGCTCATACACCAACTCATTGACCCGCCGGGAACCGGCATTGACCTCCGCCCTCGCCTTTTCCAGGTCCGGCCTGGCGCCGAGATTGCCTTTGGCTTCCAGTTCCTCCTGCACCGCCTCCGCCAGCGGCTTGCAACTGCCATTGAGACGGCTGATTTCTTCCTGAGCCACATCGAGATAAAAACCCTGCAGATAATGGTCGCCAAGATCGCGGCTGTAGAGATCAAGTTGCGGGCTGGCCTGAAGAATGGCCTTGGGTCCATTGGCGGTGCCCTTGCCGTAAGAGGTGGTCGCCTCCCAGGGCACGGGCACATAAACCAGCGCTGCCTCATCGAGATTTCCGCCTATTCCGTAGATGCCCTCATCGGCGGAACCTGTCAGTGCGGGATCGAAACCTGTCTCTTGGCTGGCGGTCATGGTCAACTCCTCAAGGGCTTTAAGTAAGGGAGGGCATTGTAACGGTAAAGCCGTTATTTTTTGCCAACAGCGCCCATTCCCATTTTCAGGAAACAACAACGCTCAGGATTACTGATTCTCATTGCTTTCAGCATTGAGTTCATCGAGAATTTTTTGCAATTCCGCCAACCCTTCTTCGCTAAACAGCGCGCGCTGACCGCCTGTGTAATGCTGTTCAGAAATATCCAGACAACGCTGTTGTATCCTTTCTAATTCAGCATCGTGGCGGATGGGATAACCGGCGAACACA
>JBFXIU010000209.1:0-5810 GCA_050175615.1 Porticoccaceae bacterium
ATAACCACCATAGCATCTTGATTGTAGTTATAAGGCTTGAATTTCGGCATTTTCAAACTCCCTGCAACGGCAACGCCATTTTATCGGTTTTTATAGACTAAAAGGAGGTTTTTCTACAGCCTCAACGGCTATGCCATAGGTTGCAGGCCTTCCAGCAAAACGCATGAAGGTATCTGTTCCTGCGTTGGCGCCAGTCCAATAGTATTTATCAGTAATATTTCTTCCCCACAATTCCGCTCTCCAGCGGGCATCGTTGGACTCTATTCCGATTCTCGCATCGATAAGGGTGTAGCTTTTTATCTCAAGCTCGGGAATATTGCCAACACTGGAGCTGGTGGCGCTGTTAAAGGTGAGGTTTGATCCTATAAAACCATTGATATTGGCATTCAAAGGAAAGTTATAATCAAAGCCGGAGATGACTGACCACCTTGGTGAAAATGGAAACCGTTGACCACTAAAATCAGATGTTTCACCTACGGTATTGGGGCCAATATATTCCTCTATTTCGGTATCGAGATAGGTTGTGGCGACGCGAATGGTAAGGGCATCGACGGGTGTCAATACAATTTCAGCTTCTGCGCCCTGCACCTTGCTTTCAGGAATTTGAACAAGGGCTTCCAGCGGACCAAAAACCGCATTGATCTTTCTGCCGCGTAGCTGCTTGTCGGTATAGTCATAATAAAACAGGGCACTGTTAAACTGCATCATGTTGTCGAAAAGCGGTTTTTTCAAACCGATTTCATAGGCGACAAGAGATTCCTGAGTTACTGGTACCAGCTCCTCAACACTGCCGGCAGGTGCAGATGGAAAGTTCCCGCCCTTGTAGCCTTTTGATATGGATCCATAGACCAGTCCACTATCGTCAAATTTATAATCAATTCCTAGGCGCCAGGAAATATTGTCTTCATTAAGTTCTGACTGGAATGGCGTGATGACAGGTCGAAAATCCTGGCCGAAGGTATAGCAGTCACCCTGATTGACGGGAATCACCGGCGTGCCAGGGTGAACCAATTCTTGCAAAAATTCGAAGATATTGCCGAATCCGTCAAAAGGTTCGATCACATTTGTAGGTACTAGTCCGCACCCCGAAAAATCCCGATTATAGTCCGTATACCTTATTCCACCCTGAACAGAAATATTATCGGTAACCTCATACTCCAGATTGGCAAACACTGCGGTGGTTTTTATATCGTTTTGGGTGGTGTTTCCCGCCTGACTGCCTTTGAGTCCGGCGACTACAGAAGTAGAAGAGTCTGTGTTGTGATAGCCGGCATCGTCCCGAACTTCATCCTCCTGGTAACTTGCACCCAAAAGCCATAACAGTGGGCCGCTGTCACCGCTGAGCCGCAGTTCCTGGTAGTAGGACTTGATATCGCCGGAGGTGGTGACGTCCGCCATGATCAATGATGCGCCATCAAAGTCCTGTACCGCATCGGTTTCATATTCGCTGTAGGAGGAAACCGAAGTCAATTGCATGTTTTCAGATACTGTTATGTCAAATCGTGCAGAGGCTTGAAAAAACGAGTCGTCGCGGGTTAGGGATTTATTTTCAGCCCAGTCTGCTGCCCTGGCATTATAGGGCGCCAGCGGATAATTGTTGATCGCGTCTGCCAACTCGACATTGGTAGGAACATTGGGTTTGTGGCCAACAAGCTGGGGAGCCTGGGTGTCGGATTTGTCGACCCAGCCATTAATATTTATGGTGCCAGCTAACCAGTCTGTGGGCTGCCAATCCAGTAATATACGACCCTGAAATTCATCCTGCTCACCGAGCTCTTCATCGCGGGTATAATTTTTTTGCCAGTCATCAGCCTGTAATGACCTTAACGCCACTCTTGCGCCAAGGGTATCGGTTAAGGGGCCGCTTAAATAACCCTGGACATCAAAGGCGTTAAATCGACCATAGCTGGCATCAATGCCTGCTTCAAATTCGTCTGAAGGTTTTGCTGCAATAAAATTAATGGCGCCCCCAGTGGTATTTTGGCCGTAAAGGGTACCCTGAGGGCCTTTGAGTACTTCTACCCGTTCCAAGTCTAAGCCTGCAGCCTTGGTCATTGCACTGAATGGCAAAGGAACTTCATCTGTATATACCGCAACCGTTGGTGTTGCCGCCAATGAAAACTCCACATAGCCGACGCCGCGCATGGTGTAAATAGGCGTGTTTAGTGGCGAGGGTGCCGCGTTAAATCCGGGAACAATTTTTGCCAAGTCGGAGGTGTTTTTCACCCCTGCCTTGATCAATGCCTCACCACTGGCAACTGTCATGGAGATGGGGACTTCGTTGATTGATTGCTGACGTTTTTGAGCTGTGACTATAACCTCTTCTATGGTTCGCCCGGGTGAATTCTGTGCCAGCGCCTGGGTTGATTGAAAACCAACAATGCTGCTGGCTATAGCTGTAATGAGAATTTTTGCTTTAGGATTTTTCATATTTTATATCTCCGCTTTATTTAATAATTTTTAAAAATATTTATATATTGCTTGTTAATAATCTGATCTGGATTTTCTATTCAATTTTTGTCATAAACGCTTCCCCTAATTGATGGCAGAGTTTGTGGCGCCGGATCAAAGCCCGTGGCCAACGTCCAGGCACGATCCCGGGTGGTCTGCTTTTCGCTGTGACTTAAAATCACATCAAACAATTGTTGATAGTTTGATAATTCGGTGTTGGACATCAATTTTTCAACTGTCTCTTCCATATAGGATTTAAATAGACGAATGTTGTTTTCGTCCGTTTCTCTGTCCGGAATCTGTTTTGGCAGCTGCTGTTCGAGCTTTGTTTTTTGGTGGTTCAAATTTTCACGAATGCTGTCATTTACAGGTAACAGGTTGATGATTGCGTTTGCCAGCTCTATGTAATCCATGGCGTCGCGAATTAAAAAACTGTATTCGTGAATGATTTGATCCTGTATCAGTGCAATGGATTTTTGGATAAGGGCAAGCTGCTCCAAAGCATATTTTTTATCTTTCGAGAGCGCCGGCGCTATGATGTCATTCAATGCTTTCGTCACCGCAGAAAGCCGCATTCTGGTGTCAGGAACCACGATTCACCTCCCGTAATAACTGATTGAGGGAATGAACACACACGGGGCCAAATCCCGCCAGCCAGCTCAATAAAATATCCTGATGGCTTTTGCCGCCAATGGTGCAGCGCACTGCAGTGGCCAAAACCATAATGGCGGATTTCCAGGTGTTCATAATGCCGTAATAGGCGAGTTTTTTAGGGTCAATGTCAAACCCGGTCAATGCCTGGTAGCGTTCAAGAAATTCATTTTGTTCAATGAGGCCACAGACAAAAAAACGGCCTTTTTCATCGTGGTAGCCGTAGCCTTTTTGGAAAGTCCAGGCAATGTCTTCGTGGTAGTCCCCCAAATGGGCAAGCTCCCAATCCAGTACCGCCTGAATTTTGTGGCTGTCGGGATCAAAGAGAAAATTTCCCGCTCTGTAGTCATGGTGAATCACAGTGACTTTGTCGATTTTCGGCGCGTTGGCGCGCAACCACTGGCTGGTTAATTTGATAATGGGCAGGGCTTCATAACTGTCTTCTTCCCAGACCCGATCCCACCAGTTAATCACGGAAATAACCCCGGAGGTGCTGCCCTGTGCAGGAATATCAAAGGCGTCGAGTTCATCCTTCCTCCAGTCATGGCTGTGGAATTTCGCCATCAACTCGACAAACTGAATACCCAGATCCCTTTGCAGTTCGGGACTGAAGCCGGTACCGAGGCCGGTGACATTGCCTTTGCTGTCTGCGGGTTTGGTGACTCCGCCAACAAATCTGCTGATCAGGCTGGGGCGGCCAAACCAGTGGCCGTCGCTGTCAACCCAGGGTACATCGGGAATGGGGACAACCCCTTTCATTGCCCGCATGATTTGATATTCCCGCAGCCTGTGGGTTTCCACCACAGATTCCGGTGGCTCGCGGCGAAGCACATAGGTTGTTTTGTTATTATCGGTATCGGTAAGGTCAAAACGGTATTGTTCTTTTGACGCGCCGCCGCCAAGAGGTTCGACGTCACTGATTTGACAACCTGGAACAGTGTCTGCGGCGAAATTTTTCAGGCAGGTTTCTATTTCTGCAAGAGAGCTGGGGCTATAGGCCGGTCCGGCGCGGTTGCGAAGTTTACGGGTTAATGCTTCATCCACGGTGCGCTCGGTCGGGAACTTGGTGCGTATGGCCTCGATCCACTCGGTTGAGGGATTTTGTTTGTTATCCACGACCGGCCTCCTTGTGGCTGGTGATTATTTCGTCAATGGAGGGGAGGGCTTTGGCATTGACATCAAAGCCGCAGGTGGCAAACCAAACCCTGTCCCTGAGAGCCTGTTGTTGGCTGTAAAGCAAAACCTGGCGATGGAGGCTGGCGCGAAAATCAGGATCGCCATCAATATCGATGGCATAGACGAGATTTTCCAGGGCACCGGCAATCTCTTTATAGGCAGCTTCGCTGTCGTCTGTGGCAGCGGCCATAGCTTGTTTGAGTTTTAATGCGGCGGACTCTGTCGCTTCTTTGCCGACGGGATTCAATTGCTTGGCAAGCTGGCAGATTTCGTCAAGGCAAATTTGATTGTAACGAGACACCTTGCTCCATTGCTGGGAGATTAATTCGAGATGGCCGAGAAGAAGAGCCGCCTGTTCCTGAGCCAGGCTGCTGTCACCATCAATGGCGGGAATAATCACTTCACTAAGGGCGCGCTTCATGCTGGATAAGCGAACATCAAAACCGGGCATCATGGTTTGTTCTCCTCGATCAATAATCGCGATATTTCATCAATAAGCGGGTGGGTGACGCCAGAAAGCCAGGTCAAGAGTATGTCCTGATGGCTGTGTTTGGCTTTGGCGGCAGCTATGCCCGTGCCCATGGCCATGGCGATAACGCTCCAGGCGAGAAGAATTCTGTAAAACAGTAATGTTTTGCGGTTAACCGTGCGGCCGGTGGCGGCTTCGTAGAGGGCAATATAGTCGTCCACTGACATCAGGTTCGAGCACAGATAGGTGCCATCTTCAGCGCGGGCGCCAAAAATCTCCACCAGAGACCAGGCAATGTCCTCGTGGAAATCACCAATATGAGCGAGTTCCCAGTCGAGAATGGCGGTAATTTTTTTGCTGTCCTCATCGAACAAATAATTGCCGGTGCGAAAATCCCCATGGACTAAAACCAGCTCGTCACATTTGGGAAGATTGTTGCGCAACCAGGATTCGGTCACCGCAAAAATGGGGCAGGGTTCCGTTGTGCTGTCGCGCCACACCCGCGACCACAGATTCACCCGCCAGAGGGCGGCCTGTTCCGGGTTGGCGTCGGGAATGCCAAAATTGGGCAGTGTTGCACGGCGAAAATCAAACCTGTGTATCCGCGCCAGGATGTCGATAAACTGGGGAGTCAGTTGTTCTCTCCAGGCCTGGGTAAACCCGGTTCCCAGGCCGCTGACTCCGGCGCCTCCCTGGGTGGGCTTGGTGGTTCCTGAAACGAAAGCGGTGATCATGCCGGGTAGGCCGAGGTGCTCGCCGCTTGCATCCAAAAACCGCACCTCGGGAGCAGGGACAGTACCCTGCATTGACCGTAAAATTTCGCACTCCTGAACTCGGCTGGTTTCGAGAACGCTGCTGGTGGGATCCATCCGCAAAACGAGTTTTTCTTTGCTGCCATTGGCGTGAGCCAAAGTAAACAGAAATTGTTCTTTCGATGCCCCCCCGCCAGCCTGTGCACATCTTCCACACTGGCGTCGCTGATGTGATGAGCAGCCAAGAGTCGATTGAGTGCCGCAGTCACCTCGTCTTTGGCTAAAGGCCGGTATTCACCGCTGGTCAGTTT
>JBFXIU010000210.1:0-5806 GCA_050175615.1 Porticoccaceae bacterium
AAAAAGGTGGACGGTATCAGGGGTCAGAGAGTCGCCCTGGGTGGCTTCCTGATAAAGGTTGACCAGCAGGTTACCCGCAGTCTGGGCGTTGGCGCCGGCGCCGGAAATGGCAAACACATTGCCCCGGTTGTGGATTTGAATATCGAGGCGTTGCTCAATCTGGCGCAAGTGTTCATCGAATTGGCCGCAGAGGCAGGCGAGACGGCGGGCATCGTTGGGTTCGAGAGTAACGGTAAGTGTGTTGGAACCAGTGTTCAAATTAGAGTTCATCCGCTCCTTGCGGTGGCGACCTTTATCACGAAGCATAGCCATTTTGGCGGGCAGTGGAAATAGTTGATTGCCCCTTTGGTATGCAAAAATAGCCTTTGATCATGACAGTTTTATAAATTTTGGTTATCCAAGCCTGCCCGCTGCCTAGGCCAGCGTCCCGCGAAGGGAGTGGGGCAGTGCTTCGCTGATGTCCACATCGACAAAGGTGCCGATCAGGCTGTGATCGTCGCAGTGGAAGTTGACGACTCTGTTGTTTTCCGTGCGCCCCTGCAATTGACCTGGATCTTTTTTGGAAATTCCCGTCACCAGCAGTGTTTCCCTGTTGCCCACCATGCGGCGGCTGATGGCCTGCGCCTGTTGCTCGATGCGGGTTTGAAGAATGTGCAGACGCTGCTTTTTGATCTCTTCAGGGGTGGCGTCGGGCAGATCGGCGGCGGGTGTGCCGGGGCGCGGGCTATAGATAAAACTGAATGAGGTGTCAAAGCCAATATCCTCAATGAGTTTCATGGTGGCGGCAAAGTCTTCTTCTGTCTCCCCGGGGAAACCGATAATAAAATCGGAGGAAATACTAATATCCGGACGGATTTTGCGCAGGCGGCGGATTTTTGATTTGTATTCAAGGGCGGTGTGCCCCCGTTTCATGGCGGTGAGAATTCGATCCGAACCACTTTGAACAGGAAGGTGCAGATGGCTGACCAGCTGTGGCAGGCGGTCGTAGACGTCGATTAAAGCATCGCTGAATTCAACGGGGTGGGAAGTGGTGTAGCGAATGCGGTCGATACCCTCGATGGCGGCCACATAGGGCAGCAGTTCGGCAAAATCACAGATGCGGCCATCGGGCATTTCGCCGCGGAAAGCGTTGACATTTTGGCCGAGGAGATTCACTTCCCTAACGCCCTGAGCGGCAAGATGGGCAATTTCGGCAAGCACATCGGTGACCGGGCGGCTGACTTCTTCACCCCTGGTATAGGGCACCACACAGAAGGTGCAGTATTTGGAGCAGCCTTCCATAATGGAAACAAAGGCGGAGGCG
Organism: Porticoccaceae bacterium; assembly: GCA_050175615.1. Classification (GTDB taxonomy): domain Bacteria; phylum Pseudomonadota; class Gammaproteobacteria; order Pseudomonadales; family Porticoccaceae; genus CAYXXZ01. Next base: position 1,304 of record JBFXIU010000210.1, read on the forward strand.
CCGTCGGCCTCGGGTTGCGGCAGGCGATCAAATTTTTCAATTTCAGGAAAGCTGATGTCGACAATGGTGGTGCCATCCCCCTGACGCCGTTCCTGAAGCATTTCCGGCAGGCGGTGCAGGGTTTGGGGGCCAAACACCAGATCCACAAAAGGCGCGCGTTTGGCGATGGCGTCCCCTTCCTGGCTGGCGACACAGCCGCCCACGCCGATGACCAGGTTGGGGTTTTTGTCTTTTAAGGGTTTCCAGCGACCGAGCTGATGAAAGACTTTTTCCTGGGCTTTTTCGCGAATGGAGCAGGTGTTGAGCAAAATCACGTCAGCCTCTGCCGGGTCGTCAGTGACAACCAGCTGATGGCTTTCTCCGAGCAGATCCCTCATGCGGCTGGAGTCGTATTCGTTCATCTGGCAGCCGTGGGTGACAATATGGAGTTTTTTAACCAGTGTCTCGCTCATGATTGTTCATAAAGTGTTCAAATACAGAAGCGCGCATTATAACGGGGACAGCCAACAAAGCCAGTGGCAGCGCAACTGGCTTTGTTGGCCAGCCTTGAAATCCCCCCGTTTTGCCCCCATTTGCGGCTACAATACCCCGGTTCAAGGGTGTTTAGGGTGTTTAGTAGGGTTGGTGAGGAGGTTGTGGTATCCTTGCGCCCCTTTTTTACCTCATATACATTTATCTTTACTGCTATGGCGAAACTTCCAGTCTACAAGGTCATTTTTTTCAACCAGGGGCAGGTTTACGAAATCTACGCCCGCCAGGTGTATCAGAGTGATCTGTGGGGTTTTCTCGAAATTGAAGAGTTTGTCTTTGGCGAGCGCACCCAGGTGATTGTTGATCCTGCTGAAGAAAAACTCAAAAACGAGTTTGCCTCGATCAAGCGCAGTTTTATACCCATGCACGCGGTGGTGCGCATCGATGAGGTGGATAAGGAAGGCACCTGTAAAATCACCGATGCCAAAGGCAGCAATGTCGCCCAATTCCCCTTTCCCCCCATGGCGCCAAAGCCGAGGGGGGATTGACAGCCAGGGTTTGCTTTTTCAGGCTGTTCGCGAACATGATCAACCCGGAAAGCCAGGGCAAGCCCTTAAAACACATAGAAATTTGCCCATTTCCGCCAGCTTTTTTGGGGGCGCATAATAAAATAGATAGGTGGTCTATTTTATTGCCTGGTTAATAACAACATGCGTTTTGTCACAGATTGCCGACATCGCCCCTGAGACAATGCCTCAAGTTAATTGCTGACGTGGACAGAGGAACAGAAATGGCCAAGCCCCTGGCTGTTTTCATGGCATTAGCCCTTTTTTATATGTTTTATCCTTTTTGGGATCTTTACGTTCGCGATGATCCCTTCTCCGGCGCCTATCATCCCGCCGCCAGCGGTTTTTGGCGTCACGATAGCTGTGTGGAAGCCGCCCTGGCTCAAAAAGCCTATGACTATCGCTGCCGCAAACGCACCAATTTTGCTTCGCTGCTCGGCACAGCGCAAAAATTTGGTGACACCGGGATAGGCAGAGACGAGGTGGAAGAGTAAATTGCCTCTTCCCCTATCTGCGCCAGCTGCTGCCTATGACCACCGATCGCAATTTCGATGATCTCGCCCACCGTTTCAAGCGCAATGTCTATGACCGGCTCAAAGGGCAAATTCGCCTTGCAGTGCTAAAACGCGATCTCGGTGAATCTATTCCGGCGTTTCGCGGTCTTCTCGATTCACCGCAAAACCCAGACTCTGATGACGGGGCGTCACTTGATTCATTCAGGGCAGCTCTCCAGATTCTTGATGCTGGTGGCGGCCAGGGGCAGCTGGCGGTGGAGCTGGCGCGCCTGGGTCACAGTGTCGATCTCTGCGATATTTCCGCCAATATGCTCGAGCTGGCGCGGGACTTGTTTGCCAGTCAGTCACAGCGGGGCAACTTTATCCACGACAGTATTCAGAACCATTGCCATGAGCATACACAAGATTACGATGTGGTGCTCTGTCACGCTGTGCTGGAGTGGGTGGCGGAGCCTCAAGCCCTGTTGGAAGCGTTGCTGTTGGCATTAAAACCCGGGGGCTATTTGTCGCTGACGTTTTACAACGTCAACGGCATTGTCATGAAAAATCTGCTGCGCGCCAATTTCAGCAAAATCATCAATGGCGATTATCGGGGCTATCGCGGCAGTTTGACGCCGACCTGGCCGCGGCATATTGACGAGGTTAGAGGCTGGCTGGCCAGGTTTGAGCTTGCGCCGATCTGTCACAGTGGGATTCGCTGTTTTCATGACTATATTCTGGAGCCAGAACATCGTTTGGTAAGCCCGGAGCAGCAGCTGATGCTTGAACTCAAGCTTTCCAGGGAGGAGCCCTTTCGTTCCCTCGGCCGCTATATTCATTTATTGGTACGCAAAATTTAGCCCGGCCTGTTTGCGCCAGTCTGCTGGCGAATGGGCGGTGATGGAAGAAGGTGCGAGCTACAAGCGCCGAGCTTCAAGGGGTATGTCAATCACACTCGGCGCTTGCAGCTTGCTCCTCACAATTCGCCCTGATCGAGCCATAGAGCGGTGCCACCCGCGACGGCGGCGGGTATGGCCAGCAGATTAAACAGTGGAATTGAGGCGGCCAGGGCTGCGGCAGAGCCAAATGACAGGTAGGTGATACGGCTTTTTTTCATGCTCTGGCGCATATGGGTAAAGCTGATCTGGTTGTTGTCGGCGGCGTAGTCGACATTTTCCAGCGCCAGCGACCAGGCGCTCCACAGAAACCAGATCACAGGCACAGCGACGCCAATCACGGGAATAAAGTACAGGGGCACAGACACCAGAATCAACAGTAACAGTCTCGGCAAAAGGTAGGCCAGTTTCTGTAATTCCCTCACCAGAGTGCGTTTAACCATCACCATAAAGCCGTTAAAAGTCAGGCCTGTGTCTGGAATGTTTCCTGACAGATGCGCCTGAACCCGTTCGGCAAGCAGGCCGTAAAAAGGTGCGGCGATAATGTTGCTGATCATGGCAAAGCTGTAGCCGTAGATCACCAGCCACAGAATGCCGACAATCACCCACAACAGCCACAGCAACCAGTCAAGCCAGGCCGCCAGGTGCTCATCCAGCCAGTTGGCGGCAACGCCAAGCTGATCGATCAATAACCAGCTGAGGAGGGAAAACAGCACCAGGTTGACCAGCACCGGCATGACCACAAAGAGGCGAATACGGGGTTGGTTGAGCAGTTTTAGGCCGACAAGAAAGTAGCGGAAACCCGACATCTCTATGCTCCTTTGTGGTGAGGCTCTCAGTGCTCTGTGTCCGGCGCCATGGCCAGGTTTTCCCTGAGGAAGCGGAATAGTTTGCGGCTGGCGGCGGGGGGCTTTTGCTGGCTCTGTTCTTTTTGCGCCTGGCGCACCAGATTGCGCAGTTGCTGAATATCCACAGTCGGATATTGGTCAAGAAATTGGGTGACAGCGTCGTTGCCCCCGGCGATGAGTTCATCCCGCAACTGTTCCAGGCGGTGAAAATGATGGCGATAGATTTTGCTTTCGTGATCGATTTTTTCCAGTTCCGCTCTGATGTCGGCAACGGCTTCCCTGGGCATGTTTTTGCCGATGAACTGCAGCTGGCGGCGCCTGGCTTCATTGTGTTTCAGGCGTTTGTACAGCGCCATGGCGTCGCGCATTTCCTCCGACAGCGGCATGCGGGCAAAGTGGCTGTCTGGCAGCGCCATCAAATCCTTGCCCAGTTGTTGCAGCGCCTGCATTTCCCGTTTGAGTTCGGATTTGCTGGGAGGGCGGTTTTCATCCGCCGGATCGTCGGTATTGGGAGGTAAAAAATCAGCCATAAAAAAGTGCGGCAAGTCCGAGAAAGGAAAGAAAGCCAGTGACGTCGGTCACGGTGGTGAGAATAACACTGCCCGCCAGCGCCGGATCTACGCGGATGCCTTTGAGGATTACCGGCAGCAGAGAGCCGGTAATGGCGGCAGTGAGCAGATTGATGAGCATGGCGGCGGCAATGATGACGCCAATCATGGGATCGTTGAACCACCAGGAGGCAATGAAACCCATGACAATGGCCCAGAGCATACCGTTGAGGGCGCCAATGGCGAACTCTTTGCTCAACAACCATTTGATATTGTTGCGGCTGACCTGGCCGAGGGCAATGCCGCGAACCACGACGGTAAGCGTCTGGCTGCCGGCAACACCGCCCATACTGGCGACAATGGGCATAAGGATGGCCAGCGCCACCACTTTTTCGATGGTGCCTTCAAAAATATTGATAACGGAGGAGGCCAGCAGCGCGGTAATGAGATTGACGCCCAGCCAGATGGCGCGGCGGGGGGCGGAACGCTGCACGGAGGTGAAGGTTTCCTCTTCATCGCTGAGACCGGCAAGCCCCAGCAGGGAGTGATCGGCATCTTCAATGATGACGTCAACCACGTCATCAATGGTGATTCGCCCCAGCAGCCGCCCTTCAGTGTTCACCACAGGGGCTGAGACCCAGTCGTGGCGTTCAAACAATTTTGCCACCTGGGAGTCGGGC
>JBFXIU010000211.1:0-5779 GCA_050175615.1 Porticoccaceae bacterium
GAAGCACGTGGGGAAGGCCATAGCGGACATCCTTGCGCGCCTGCTCTTCGGTATCGGCAATATGATAAAAACTTACCAGGCGCCAATTGCTGCGATCCACGGTTTTGCCGTGGGCTTTTGCCTCTGCCTCAACGATTTCCCAGGTATTTCTCAACGCATCAAAACCGGCCGGGCTGCTGGCGGCAATAGTTAACAGGGAAATACCGTGTTTGCCCGCCTGGCGAGGTCCTGACGGCGAAGCTGTGCCCGCGGTGGTGACTTCAAAATGGGGGTATGTATAAGGTTTTAATTGCAACTGTGCATCCCGCATTTTGAACCAGTCGGTTTCAATGGTGACGGGTTTGTCGCTGGTGAGCAGTTGCATGATCGCGTCGAGGCCTTCAGCGAGCTTGCGGCGGTTCTGGGAATAATCGAGGCCAAAAATATGGGCATCCCAGGACAGGGAGCCCGGTCCAGCACCAAAAATAACGCGACCGCGGGTGAGATGATCGAGCATCACCATGCGCTCGGCAACAAGAAAAGGATGGTGATAGGGCAGTGTGGTTACCCCTGTCGCCAGTTTGATATGTTTTGTCCGTCCGGCGGCAGCGGCGATAAACAGTTCGGGGCAGGAAATCAATTCCCAGCCGCCATTGTGATGTTCGCCGAACCAGGCTTCATCAAAACCGATGCGGTCGGCGAACTCAACCATTTCAAGAACCCGCTCCAGTGCGAGAGTGGGGTTCTGGGCAGGGTTTTGAATCGGGGGAATAAAAGCGCCAAATTTCAGGGGAGGAGTCATAGTGCACCTGTGGTTGTTATAGTCTTTCCATTTTGCTGATTGTTATGACAAGTGTAAAAGCACATTGTCAGTTATCCGGCCTTAGACCTGAGTCCAGCCGCCATCCACAGGGATTTCTGCGCCGGTAATAAAGGAGCTGTCTGTAGAAGCGAGAAATAGTGCTACCGTTGCGACTTCTTCGGGCTTGCCAATTCTTCCCATTGGTACCTGGCCAGCCATGGCTTTTTTCATTTCTGCGGCCTCTTCTTCAGACATGCCGGTTTTTGTCCAGGTGGGAGTGTCAATGGGGCCGGGCGAAACTGCATTGACACGAATACCTTTGGGGGCGAGCTCGTTGGCAAAGGTGCGTACAAGAGATCGCTGCGCCGCTTTGGTTGCGTTGTAAATGCTGAGGCTGGGAGTTCCCAGTATATCGGCAACGCTACAGGTAAAAATAATGGTGGCATTGCCATTGAGAAACGGCAGTGCTGCCTGGGCGGTAAAAAAAGGGCCTTTGCAGTTCAAATCCCATTGCTGGTTATAAAGCTGCTCGGAAGTTTCCCCCAGCATTGACGGAATGCCAACACCGGCATTGAGAAATACAATATCAAGATTACCAAATCTTTTTGTTACAGCAGCCATGATTTTTTCGTTATCGGCTGGATTCGCAGCGTCTGCAAGAATGGCGAATGTGTTTTCGCCGGCGGTTTTATTGTATTCATCGACAGCGTTCTGGCGGCGAGCAGTAATGGCGACTTTTGCCCCTTCGTGAACAAATAATTTTGCTGTAGCCAGGCCTATGCCACTGTTGCCGCCGGTAATAAGGGCAGTTTTTCCCGTTAATTTTCCCATAATAAACTCTGTTTAGCTTGTGAGGAGACCAGGTATGTCAATTGCGTCAGGAAACATATTCGAGTCGGTGAAGGACATTTTCCATGGCGGCGAGAAAATCATCGATTTCCTGTTCACCATGGGCGGTGCTCAGTAGAAAAGAGCCAAAGTACATTTGATAATAGCCGTCGTTCATCAGGCCGAGGTTGATGTTCACCAGCTTTTCTCTGTCGTCCATTAATCTTGTGCGCAAATCACAGACCTTTTCTGGCGCCCAGTGCATGGCGAAAAGATGACCGAGTCCTGTTGCATGCAGGGGTATTGAGTAGCGTTTACCGAGGGCGTCGATTCCTGCCATGGCGCGTTTGCCGAGAGCATTGACTTTGTCATGGGCTTCTGGAGTCAGCTTTTCCAGAGCCGCAATGCCTGCGGCCAGCGCCGCCATATTGCCGCCGAAAGTTGCTGCCGCCGCAAGGGGCGCCTGGCCATTGTGGGCGTCGGGTTCGAGTAAATCCATAATATCGGCGCGACCGCCAATAGCCGCAGCGGGAAGGCCGCCGCCTATGGCTTTGCTCATGGTGGTAAGGTCGGGGGTGACCTTATGGTGCGCCTGGGCGCCACCGTAAGCGACGGGAAACGTCACCACCTCGTCAAAAATCAGCAGAATGTTTTTCCTTGTGGCAACGTCGCGAAGCCGCTGCAGATATTCTGTCGTGGCGGGAATCATGCCGGCAGCACCCAGCACAGGCTCAATAAGAATGGCGGCGATTTCGTGGCCGTGGCGCTCAAGTACAGCTTCCGCGCCATCTGGGTCGTTATAGGGGATTTCCACCACCTCCTCACCAACACTGGGCATGATGCCCGTGGGCAGCCACTGCTTGGTGTCGCGAATGATGGAGGTTCCCACCAGGAGAATATCACCTACTCCGTGGTAGCTGGCTTCTGTCTTGGCAATTTTAAGTTTGCCAGTAAAAACTCTTGCCATGCGAATGGCAAAATTATTGGTTTCCGTTCCGGAGGTAAAAAAGCGTACTTTTTCCACCGATGGCATACGCTCCACCAGCAGTTTTGCCATGCGATAACCCACTTCCCATTCCGGGCCCCCTACCTGGGTGGCTTTTGCCATCTGTGCGGCAACCGCATTGTTGATGTCATCGTCGCAATAACCGTGAATCAAAACCCAGTCGCCGATGCGCAAATCCAGATAACGGTTGCCATCCACATCCCATATCCAGCAACCTTTGCCTTTTTCGATCATCACAGGGTAGGGGAGTTGATAGCCCATACCGCCACCACGACCCATAGGAATCAGGGTTTTGGTTTTTCCCAAAGTTTTTTTGATAATTCGGTGCGTGATTTATAGACGTCTACTTCGCGTTGGTTCAGATTCATTGCCGTCTCCAATTGAATCGATGTAACTACAATGCCTGCCAGACTTAAACAGTTATATTTGTTATCAAATTGCAGGCTGTGAATATGCCAAGAGCGTTTTTTCTTTATTGGTTCAGTTTTAAAAGCATTAGTTTGTTGATAACAGGGATAGTTGATGCTGAACAACCTTGTGCTGCTTATTAATCCTGGCTAATTGGTGAAGGATTAATAATGAAGTGATCTCTGCTGTGATTTTGATGAAGTTTAAAACTCGAAGATTAATATGACTTCAACCGCTCTTAACATAAGGCACTCGCGTTTGGACTGTCAAGAAAATCGGGGTTGTTGCCGGCATATGATTTAGCTATGGCTATGGCTGCATAGCCACTCTTTGGGTTTGAGCTGAGACTTGATGACAATGGAGTGGGGAAAAAAGGCTTTGCTGTCTGTGTGGAAAATCAGAAACCATGTAATCATGAGTGATGTTATTGTTTATTGAATGGGTTGATTAATCTTGGCAAATTAATCAACCCATTCGGCGCTGGGCTGTAGCTTCGAGCGTATCGCCTGCTTTTTAGATATTGGTGGTCTTGAAAATGATCTTTAGCCGACTTGCTGTGCTTTTTTTCGTGCAGAGGCGAATTCAATCAGTTCTGCAGCCATAATTTTGAGCTGGCCGTCAACATCGTCTCGAAGGCAATTGCCATTTTCATCAAAGAGCTTTTCTTTGGTGTTCAGTGCGATGCCGAGGGGTGTTACCCAGCCGCGAAGAGCGTGAACCACGAGTCTCAGTGCGTGCAGTGCGGAGTTGGCGCCCTGCCAGCCGAAGCCTGTCGCCACACAGCCGACGGCTTTGCCTGCGAGGTAGACATTGGTGTCTTTTGACATGTCTTCAGTGTAATCGATAGCGTTCTTTATCAGCCCGGAGATACCGCCGTGGTAACCGGGTGAACCAAAAATAACGGCATCCGCATTGCGAATATCTTCAATGTACTGGAGTGCTTCTGGGGAGCGCTCAGGATTTTCCGGTGCGTACATGGGGAAATTAACAGCGGGTCCAGAGTACATAATGGTTTTTGCGCCAGCGGCTTGTGCGTGCCTTAATACACCCTGAACGGCTCGTTCTGTGGATGAACCGGCTCTGAGTGTGCCGCCGATGCCTACGATTAAAATATCGTCTTTCATAAAATCTCCAGTTGTACAACTAAGCTAAGGGTGTGGTTTTAACAGTGCCAAATTAGGTTTTTGAAAAATGATCGCGAATTTCAGGATTAATGAATTTATCGCCTTTGCTCGCGGCATATTTGTCGATGCTGTCTTTTACCGCCGATTGCAGTTGGCCTTTAAATTTCTCGTTATTGTCACGGAGGAATTTCTCTGAGGCGCGGCGACTATCATTGAGTCTGTTGACTTCGGGAATAACGTAGCGGGCAAAAAGTTCGTAAGATTTTTTGGTTTCTGCCCAGTCCGCCCAGTTGACGGCAAGGTGGAGGAAAGAGCCAAAGCCACCGGATTGTTCGAGGAGGCGATGAATTTGTTCAATGGCGTCCTCGGGAGTGCCGATAACGGCGAAACCAGAGTCGATCATTTGCTGAATTGGATCTACCCCATCCGGTGCCAGGGGTAGGGCGGCGACATTGCGGAAGTAGTCAAACCAACGGTGATAACCCCAGCGCACATTTTCCATGGCTTTTTCACGGGTTTCGGCAATGTGCATGGGTCCCACCAGACGCCATTGATCACGATTCACTGTAGTGCCGTAATCCTTGGCCACCTCTTCGGCAATACTCCAGTTGGAGGCCAGAGCATTAAAGCCTCCCGTGGAGGTCGCGCCTATGGAGAGCATGCCGAGTCCGTATTTTCCGGCGAGGCGGGCGCCACTGGGGGAAACCTGGCTGGCGACAAAGAGTTCGGTGCCATTTTCGTGGTAGGGCTCCAGTTGCAGCATGGCGTCCTGGAGTTTGCAATACTTGGTGTTGCAGGTAACAGTTTCGCCACGGAACAATTTCACCAAATATTCCATGGAATCATCGAGAATATCCCTTGTCTCCGCTGTATTGATGCCTTGCATGTACGCATCTGCAGGTAGTGATCCCGGGCCGAATCCGGCCATCAGTCGGCCGTGAGTAAGGTACTCCAGCTGGCGAAGACGGTCTGCGAGCATAAAAATATTGTGATAGGGAACAGAGGATACTCCGGTGCCAAACCTGATTCTGCGTGTGCGCTGGGCTGCGGCAGCTATGATAATTTCAGGACTGGCGGATATTTCCCAGCCGCCGGAGTGGTGTTCGCCAAGCCAAACCTCATCGTAACCCAGTTTGTCCATCCATTCGATCAGTTCAAGATCGCGCTCAAGGCAAAGGGAGGGGTGTTCATGAGTGGGGTGAAAAGGAGCCATAAAAGCGCCAAATTTCAATCTTTTCTGTGCCATAGAAAGCCTGCCGTTATTTTATGTGGTTGTCAGTTTATCGTTGTTGCGTTTATTCAGGTTGTGGCGTGCCTAAGCAGTGATTAAGCGGAGCAGAATAAAGATGCTTCGAAAACTGGCATATCTCGAAATAATTTCGATATAATATAGCAGCTGTGTATTCAATGGGCAATCTGGAAGAGCCAAATCTCGGATGTGTTTTCCAGTTTGCCAGGCTACCGCTGTAGTTTATGCCTATATGCACGCAGGCTGTATGGCGTCAATGTATGTGTCCCGCTTCCTGTCTGTTGGCCTGTGAAATCAGGCTGAAAAATACGACACATAGATTGTGCCTCGAAACTCACCCAGAATGACGCACCTTGGCTGCATGTCTGGTTAATGGTACTTAC
>JBFXIU010000212.1:0-5763 GCA_050175615.1 Porticoccaceae bacterium
GACATCACGCCATCATGAAGGCTGTCGGCTCTCTATAAGAAGTGAACCCACTTCTATATCACGCAAAAGGCGGGTTCGTACGAACCCGCCTTTTTATGTGCAAAAGAGAAGCACGGATTAAAGAGCCTCCTGGAAACGCGCAGTTATTTCGCTTGGCAAGGCGCGATCTTTTTTTGAAGCAGGAGTGGACTCTTTCGTCCTCGACTGTTTCAAAAAAAGTGAAGCAAGTCCGCCAAACGGAATAAATCAGCGTTTCCGTAGGGGCCCTCCCCCACAAAGCAGCTCAAACCAAAATTGCCTAGGCCTTGGAACCGCGCTTGGAAGCCTTGAGCGGGTTGACCTTCTTGGCGGACACGGTTTCGCTCTTGATAAGATTCTGGTTGTTGGCCCACAGTTCTTCGGGATTCAACCCCAGGGCGCGCAGCCTCTCGTTAACATTCTGGCGCGCGGCGCTGTATCGATTGGTATCGGCAAGTTGTTTGCCCACGTAATTGGGCGTCGTCATATACAGGCCGGTGCTGTCGATGGCCAGCAGAAAGGTTGCGTTGTTTTCTTCAACAGTCTGGATGACCATTTCTTCTGTCGTGCCAAAACGTGTGTACATGCGGGATCTCCTTATGGTGACGAGCCGGGGCAAAGCCGGTTCGCGCGGCGTGCCCCATCATTATGAAAACGAATTTCATTGTCAACATAAAATACATGCGGAACAACCGTTCAACATTGCAGCTCTACTGTACCCTCATTCTTCCAGCCAAACAAGCTTACGTCACGGAAAACACTGACCACTGGACCAATCGCCGCATCTCAAGAAGTCAGCCAACTAACAGATTTTGCGACAAAAATCTCGTCACGGTGTCGCGTAGCACGACGTCCTCCTCAGGTGGGGATAGCAGGGAGAGCCGTTAGAGCATTTTAACTTTGAAAAAGTGTAACTGCTCTACCGCTGTACGGAAGTACAGCGCGCCACAACGTGGCGTGGATTCAGCTGAGCTTTAGCCGTTGCGACGAAGGAAGCTACGGATAAAGACAGCATGAGTAACTATCAATTTTGTTTTGTGCAATCGCTGTCGCCATTCGTAAGGCTCGCAGACTCGCCAACGACTGCCGCGAAGACAGCATGTGTAACGACACGTCTTGTCCTATACAATCGCTGTCGCCATCCGTAGCGATGCTGTCCTGCCCCGTAAGGCGGTTCCCGCCAACGGTTCAGGCAAGCCCTGCGGCAACGGCTGCCGCAAAGACAGCAATTAATTAATAGAATGTACAGCCTGCAGATGGCTGTCGCAAATCGCATTTTTCGACTGAATGAAAATTTTGAAATGTGAAGCATTTCAAAGTTAATCTGCTCTAGAGCAGTTTACGAATGAAATGAGTTAAATGCTCTGCAAGGATTTTTCTGAAAATCCTTGCCACGAAATGCGAGTAGGCGGGCTTTTGCCTGCCGTACGCGAGCATTTCAAGTGTTAAATACTCTAGGGGTACATGACCTTTTGCTCTGAAAGTGGTTCCCTTTGGCGCAGTTGCAGCTTACGCCAGACTTTCGAAAAATACATGCGCAGCGGAATGTAATACAGCAGAAACCAGAAAACCATGCCCGGCTGGTTGCCGAAGAGCGGCAGATTAAAGGGCAGAACCGGACTTAACAGGCCGAACCGCAGTTGCATCCAGGCAAACACAATGGGAATCGGCCATAGTGAGGCCACAAAAAGCGCCCCGCTCAAGGAAAAATGGTATCCAAAGGCTTCGTGCCCCTGACGGTTGACGGCTTTGAACGTTTCCTTGCTTCCGGTGGACAGGGCCTGTTCGCTCAGCGTGTGATAGTGCTGCATCTGATCCTGATACTTCTTCAGACGTTTGGCATGCAGCCTGTTGGCCACGCTCAGGGTGACAAGACCAAGAAGCACGGTAATGAGCGCCAGACAGCCCACGCCAAAAAAGTAGCCCACTTCCGGGTGCGGTATCACACGGAAAGGCAGAACCAGGACAGGATCGAGCCAAACAAGAAAAGTATCTATCATGAGGTGTTCGGTAGCCCCTTACGCATTCAGGCTTTGCTGGTGATTGAAACGGTATGCCCACACCATAGCGCAATGGCGCGGTGGAGACAATTCTCCGCCGCGCCATTATTTTTGCATCCGGAACCGGGGCTGCCGTTATACTTGAACCTCTGGGTCGGGCTGACCAACTGCCGGGTCACCGACCTTGAGAATTTCGCGTTCCTCGGCGGCCGCGCTCTCTCTAGCCAAACATCTTGATCTGGAAGAAGCCACGCAGCACGTAGTCTGTGCCCACATAGAGAGCCAGCACGATAAAGAGGCGCTTGAGCCAGATTTCAGAGAAGAAGCGAGAGGTATAGGGGCCAACGATGGAGCCTACCGCGATACCAAGAAATTCGATGCTCACCAGGTTCCAGTCCACCAGGGCGCCGTGCAGCATGAGGGTCGTGATACCCGTGATCATGCTCACCAGAACGGCCAGGGCGGAAGTGCCTGCAGCCAGATACATCGGAAGCTGGGTTACGCTGGTGATAAAGGGAACCAGCAGGAAGCCGCCGCCCACGCCAAGGAAGGCCGCGATACTGGCGATAACGACGCCACCGAAGAAGGGCAAAAGCGGGTTGAAAGAAAACTCGACGCCACAGAAGGTGAACACACAACGGGTGATGCTGAAGGAAATCATGCTCACGCCAGTGGGCGCCTTGTCACCGGTGTTTTTGCTCTTGGCAGCGGCTTCAAAAGCCTTGGCGGCTTCTTTGGCCTTGGCTTTGGAGCGCTGCCCTATGGGTGAGGTTTCCCATATCAGGTACAGGCCAAGGGCCAGGACGAACATGCCGAAATAGCCCTGATAGGACGAGAAGTTCAGCTTGCCCGCAGTAAGCGAGGTGGACAGGTACGCGCCCACGATGGAGCCAAGACCCAGGGCAATACCCAGGGGCAGCACCAGGCGCTTCATGCGGTAGTAGCTGAAGGTACTGATAACGGCTGAAAGACCGGCAAGCATCTGGTTGGAGGCGCGCACAGAGTCGGTAACAGCCTTGTTGAGGGGTGTTTTGCCAAACGACTTTGCGTAGTTGCCAAGGCCGTGCACGGTCATGTGGCCCACGCCCGCCATAACGCCGCCAAAAGCGCCCACGGTGGAGAATATCCAGCCCACCCACAGGGCCCAGCCAAAGGCCAGTATGATGTTAACCTTGGGGCCACCGGGGATGCCCAGGTAGCCAGGCTCGGCGGTGGCATTGTAGGTTTCGGGGGCGACCTTGAGCTGCTCGGCAATGGCTTTTTTCAGCCCGGCCGGCGCCGACTGCATCTGTGCGGCGATGGCAGGATCAATGGCCGGAGCCTTGGGGGCCTCAGCAGCCGGAGCAGCAGGATCGGCAGCCGGGGCCTGTCCTTCAGCCGCAAAGACCTGACCTACGGTAAACAGCAACAACAAAACCAGACTGCCGCCAACCATCCATCTGTTTTTCATAAAGTTTCTCCTCCAGGTTTACTTTATATACACCAGATCATGCGCGCCCGAGTTCAGGCAGCGCAGATATGATCCCAAGCCCAGAATCATTGGATAAAAGTTAAACAATTCACATGGGATAACTGAAAAATCAGCACTCGCCCTGTAAAAGGCAAGCACTGCCGCAAACCTGTGGTGCCAGAGTCGGTCACGGTGTTTGAGGTACAGGGGTGCTTTCCAAAGTATCGTGCATAAACATTCATTTTGCAATACCATATTGCCGAAAAACATTATCACGACCACGTGGGCAGTGCATGTCCATCAAATACAGTATTTACATATTGGAGATTAAATATACGCAATGCATTTTTTATATCATTTTATATACAAAATTGCAGACTAAAATCTAACAGGTATTTATCATTTTTCTCCTGTTATATAAAAAAATAAAAATATAGTAATTATATTTATTTTTACAATTTTGCTTTAGTGCTTCACCATAAACATCAATATATGTGCACGTGAAAATTTGAGACAAAGCAATGCCCTTTGCACCAGTACCCGCCAGTATAAGTAATAGATATTTTTACGATCAAGCGTCGGCTGCCCCTTTGCGGCTGTCGCGCCGCCAATCCATGCGGGCTGAAATTCACATAGTGCCTGGGCATGCCAGCCCCGGGCCTTGCGCGCCCAGGCCAGGGATTTGCCAGCAGGACTCGCGCGTTTCAGCCCTGGATGCGGATTCCCTTTGAAATGCTTGCATTTCAATTTGTCATTCTGCCGGAAATTGTGCGGGCCGATAGTAAAAACAAAAAAAGACCGCCATGTAAAGGCGGTCTTTTTTTGTATCCGGCTACGGCATGGGTGGTGCCGTGGCGCTATTCGCTTTCAGTCTTGTCCTTGGCGCTGCCCTCTCCCTTGGCCTTGGCTCCGGCGCTTTTCTTGACGCGCGGCGTGCCCGTGCGCAAGACCCGGAACTTGGTTACCGAGGGTTTGCGGTGCGTTGGAACCTGCATCAGGCATTTGGTGGGGCATTTTTCCACACAGGCCGAGCAGTATACGCACAGGAAGGGGTCATACACCCATTGTCCTGCCTTGGCGTCCACGGTGATGGCGTCCGTGGGACAAACCTTTGCGCAGGTACTGCAGAATATGCACCTTTCAACATCATTGGTTATTACGCCCCTGTAAGCCGGGAAGGGTTCACGCTCTTCCAGCGGATACAACCGCGTGGAGGGCTTGCCCGACAGGTTGCGCAATACGTTTTTAAGCATGTACATGGCTACCTCTCTGTGCAGGAGATGCACGGGTCTATGCTGAGCACTATGACCGGCACGTCGGGCAGTTTGCAGCCCGGCAACATGTGCAACAGGGGCGGGACGTTGGCGAATGTTGGCGTACGCACCCGCATGCGTTCCAGATACTTGGTGCCGTTGGCGCGAATGTAGTAGAACAGTTCGCCTCTGGGCTGTTCCACGCGGAAGACGGATTCACCATCAGGATTGCCGGGCACCTTGACGGTAAGCTCGCTCTCCGGCAGGCGGTTCAGTGCTTCGCGGATAAGATCCATTGCGTGCAGCACTTCATAGAAGCGCACCTTGGAACGTGCGTAGCAGTCGCCGTCGTTTTCCACCACAGGGATGAAGTTGAGGTCGCTGTAAGCTGCGTAGCCGTGCATGCGTTCGTCGATTTCCCATCCGCTGCCGCGCAGGGTGGGGCCGGCAGCGCCCAGCAGGCGGGCGTCTTCCTTGCTGAGGTAGCCTATGCCGCGTGTGCGTTCCTGCACGGTATAGTCATCCAGCATGGTGCTGGTGAGTTCGCGCATGCCCTTTTGCAGTTCGTCCAGGCGGCCAAGCATCCAGCGGATCTGGTCGGGGGCGAGGTCGCGGCGCACGCCGCCCACCACGTTGACCGACAGGATCACGCGGTTGCCCGCCGTGGCCTCGCAAATATCCATGACATGCTCGCGGATGCGCCAGAACTGCTGGAACACGCTTTCAAAGCCGAAGGAGTCCGCAAAAAGGCCCAGCCACAAGAGATGCGAATGGATGCGGTGCAGTTCCGACCAGATGACCCGCAAAAACTGGGCGCGCGGCGGCGCCGTGATGCCCATCATGTCTTCAATGGCGTTGCAGTAGCAGTTGGCGTGGATGCAGGAACAGATGCCGCAAATACGCTCCACCACAAAAACCATCTGGTTATAGTCCTTGGTGCGCACGAGGCTTTCCAGGCCGCGGTGCACGAAGCCGAGCTGGGGAATGGCCCCCACAACGGTTTCGTCCTCCACCACAAACTTGATGTGCAGAGGTTCGGGCA
>JBFXIU010000213.1:0-5763 GCA_050175615.1 Porticoccaceae bacterium
TGCCAATGAAAACGCAGTCACTCTATTGGTGCTTCCCCCACAGACGTTTTCAGGTCAAACTTGTGAACGGTTAACCGTTGTTAAAACGTCATTTCATTAAATTTCTGAACCAGAGGATTGCATGGAGTTTGGCACACGCGAAATTCTCATCTTATTGGGTATCGTCATTATCCTGGGGATCCTCCTGGATGGCCTGCGCAGAGTAAAACAGGCTCGCAACGGTACTTTGAGGGTTTCCCGACGCAAACAATCCATTTTTGACGATGAAGATGTGGCTGATCTGTCCACCGAGGTGCTGACAGGTGAAGTCAGGATTACCCGCCGCGATGAGCAAAAGGCAGAGGAGGTTTCCGATACTATCAAGCGTTATCGGCAAAGTAACACCGATAAGTGTACCACCGCCTACAGGGAAATTGGTCGCGACTACGGCCGTGGTGAAAATGTCCACGCCTTCAAGGCAGCGGTGGAGCCTGAAAGCAGGCATGTTGAGGATTCCGATGACAATGGCCATGCTGGCAGCAGCTGCGAAACCAGTGACGCGCAGATAGCGCCGGGCGCCGCAGAGGAAGATTTTCAAGAGAAGCCGTCCCTCGACAGCGTTGATCCTGATTGGAGTGGGGGGGCAGAGTATCCCGAAGATTCTCAGGTGCGGCCTGCATCTCTCGATGAATTTGCTATCGATGACGGGGATGACGGAGAACTAGCCCCGAGCCACAGGCCGTTGACGGCTCACCGGGATGACCATGAGCCGACTGTTGGTAAACCCTTTCATCTGGAGCCAACGCCTGACCATGAACCGGCGACCACCAGAGATCGCCGCAAACCGTTCTGGGAGGAAAGCCCCCAGCCTGATTCGGGCAGGGCTGCTTCTGGCTCCAGGGATCGCCAGCCTGAAAAAGAAGCGTCAAATAAACAGTCTCGAACGTCAAAAACCGCTGAACAAGAGGATGCCATGGAGGTGATTGTCCTCCATGTGATGGCAAAAAAGGATAGTCACTTCCAGGGTTCGCAACTCCTTGAGGCATTGCTTGCCAATGGCCTGCGCTATGGGGATATGGGAATTTTTCATCGCCACGAGTCAGAAGAGGGAGCTGGCCCTGTGCATTTCAGTCTTGCCAATTCGGTAAAGCCCGGGATTTTCGACCTCTCGTCCATGGATACCTTCACCACTCCGGGGGTCACATTATTCATGCCTCTTGAAGGTTTGAATAATCCTTTGGACTGCTTTAGCCAGCTGATTAAAACTTCCCAGGCGCTGGCGAAAACCCTCAATGGCGAACTTAAGGACGAAACCCGCAGTGCCCTTACCAAGCAGACCATCGAGCACTACCGCCAGCAAATTATCGAATATACCCGCCGTTCATTTACGCTTTCCCATTGACCGTGACTCCGGAACAGGCCAAAGTGGAGATTGAGCGCCTCAGCGCGCTCCTCCATCAGCATAATTATCGCTACTACAGCCTTGATGATCCTCAAATAAGTGATCAGGAATACGATCACTTATTGCGCCAGCTACAGACCCTGGAAAATCAGTTTCCCGAGTTAAAAACCGAGGATTCCCCGTCACAACGGGTTGGCGCGGCGCCGTTGTCGGCCTTTGAGGAAGCACTGCATCTCCAGCCCATGCTGTCCCTCGACAATGCCTTTAGCGATGCTGAAGTGGAGGATTTTGATCGTCGCATTCGCGAGCGCTTGAACCGTCGCGAGCCCGTGGCCTATGTCTGTGAACCCAAGCTTGACGGCGTTGCTGTCAGCCTGCTTTACCGTAATGGCCGCCTTGAGCGCGGCGCCACCCGTGGCGATGGCCGCAGTGGCGAAAATATTACCGCCAATGTGCGCACCATTGCCGCCATTCCCCTGCGGCTCCAGGGCGATACAGTTCCAGAAGTTGTCGAAGTGAGGGGCGAGATCTACATGCCGAGAACGGGCTTTGAGCAATTTAATGAGGACGCCCGCAGCCGTGGCGAAAAGATTTTCGTTAATCCCCGCAATGCCGCTGCCGGCAGCCTGCGCCAGCTGGATTCAAAAATTACCGCAGCCAGACCCCTGTCCATTTTTGCCTACAGCGTCGGCTATACGGAAGGCTGGGTCGATATGCCCTCCAGTCACCGGGAGGTGCTTGCCCAGCTCAAAGCCTGGGGGCTGCCGGTCAATCCGCTGATTCGTGTTGCCAATACCCTTGAGGAATGCTTTGGGTTTTACGAAGACATTGCCCGACTGCGGGATTCACTTGAATACGACATCGACGGCATCGTCTACAAAGTGGACGACCTGGAACTCCAGGAGCGTCTGGGATTTGTCGCCCGCGCGCCGCGCTGGGCCATTGCCCGCAAATTTCCCGCCCAGGAAATGGTCACCACCTTGATCGACGTCGAGTTCCAGGTGGGGCGTACCGGTGCGGTCACCCCGGTTGCCCGTCTTGAGCCGGTGTTTGTTGGCGGTGTTACTGTCAGCAATGCCACTCTCCATAATAAAGACGAAATCGAACGCCTTGGCGTTTGTATTGGCGACCAGGTGATTGTGCGCCGCGCCGGAGACGTGATTCCCCAGATAGTGAGGGTTGTGGAAGAGGAGCGCAGTGCCCAGGTGCGGCCAATCATTTTCCCTGAACACTGCCCCGTGTGCGGCTCCCCGGTGGAAAAGTCGGGTTCTGAGGCGGTGATGAGATGCAGTGGCGGCCTTGTCTGCGCCGCACAGCGCAAAGAGGCGATCAAGCATTTTGCCTCTCGCAAGGCCATGGATATTGACGGGCTTGGCGACAAACTGGTGGAACAGTTGGTCGACGCTGGCCTGGTGCACTCGGTGGCGGATCTTTATCAACTGGACAAAAGCCAGGTGGCGTCTCTTGAGCGCATGGCAGATAAGTCGGCGGACAACCTTCTCGCCGCCATTGAGGCGTCAAAAAACACCACATTGCCGCGTTTTTTGTACGCCCTGGGTATTCGCGAAGTGGGCGAGGCCACCGCCCAGGCGCTCGCCACTCACTTCACTAGTTTAGAAGCCCTTGCCGGTGCCAGCGAAGAGGCTTTACAGGAAGTTGATGATGTGGGGCCGGTCGTCGCCTATTTTGTTCGCGAGTTTTTTGATGCCAGCGATAATCTCGCCATTATCGAGGCTTTGCGCAGTGCCGGTGTCCACTGGCCACCAATGGTCAAACCCGATGAGGCCAGCCAGCCCCTCAAAGGGCAAACCTGGGTGTTGACCGGAACTCTGGAAACCATGGGTAGAGCAGAGGCAAAGGATAGGCTGGTAGCACTGGGCGCCAAAGTCAGCGGCAGTGTCTCCGCCAGCACCCATACAGTGGTGGCAGGGCCTGGGGCTGGCTCCAAGTTGACGAAAGCGGAATCGCTGGGAATTCGGGTTCTTGATGAAACTGCATTCCTGAATTTTTTACAGGAGCCTACACAGTGAAGAGACGCCAATCAAAAGGCGTGTTTGCCTTTTTAACCATGTTGATGGCCTGCGCCGCATTTTTGGTGGGTTCAGTAAAAATATGGGGGGTGTCGGCAGAAAAGCTGTGGTCAGGCTTTCTGGTTATTTTGTTCATGGTGATTGTTCTCGCCTTGCTTGCCCTTTTGCTGGTATTTGCCATACAAAAAATAAAGAAAATCGTCGGCAAATAAGCTTTTTCAGCCGTGTTCTAACGCTTATGCCAGCGAAAAAGGCTGGCGGCGAGCACCAGACAGACGGATGTCATTACCCCCAGCCAGAGCAGATGAGTGCTGACTTCCATCAGTGTCGCCCCTTCAATCATTACCGCTCGAGTGGCTTTAACAATATGGGTCAAGGGCATAATGGTTGCCAGGTCTTGCATCCATTGCGGTGCCTCGTCGAGAGTAAACCAGACATCGGACAACAGTAGCATCGGCCAGGAGGCGACATTGAGCATGCCGCCGGCCAGTTCTTCATTGGCGGTGCGGCTCGCCATCAACAGCCCCAGACAGATCATCGCCATGGCGCCGAGCAGTGAAATCAAGAGCAGGTTGAGATAGCTGCCGAGAACGATGAGATCGAGAAAGATGACACAGCCGACAAAAATAATCCCGTTGACCACAATAACAATCAGCAGGCGGGAAATCATCTGGGCGCTGAGAAACTGCAGCGCGCTCACCGGCGTTGCCTGGAGTCGTTTGAGCACGCCGTTGTGGCGATAGCGCACAATCACATAGCCGACGCCAAAGAGAGCGCCAAACATCAGGTTCATGCCCAGCACGCCGGGAATCACCCAGTCGACATAACGCACCTTGCGACCACGGGTTTCCTGGCGCTGAAAGTTGGGGCTGTGGTCGACAAACAACTGTTCCACTGCCTGACTACTGGTGGATTCGGTGTTGATCCAGTATTGGTTGCCGTTGGTATTACTGAGCAACAGATCAACCTGGTGGTGGCGGGTGCGCACCAGCCCTTTGTCGAGATTCTGGTAAGCAACGGTTTTGACATAGGGCTGATGGAGAAACGCCTGCACGTTGCTGTCGTCACCAAAGTCGCCGTGCACGCCAACGGTAAACAGCGACGTGTCCGGGTTGGAAAACGCCAGGGCGCAGGCAACAATCACCAGCAACGGGAACAGAAAAGCCCAACCGATGGCGGCTCTATCCCGGTAGTACTCACGATTGCGGGCGATAAAAAGGGCAAAAAATTCTTTCATATAAAGCGGCTATTCCCTGAGCTGGTGGCCGGTGAGCTTGATAAAGAGATCCTCCAGTGTCGGGTTGCGGACGCGCAGGGAGGACAGATCCACCTGTTGGCTCATCAGTTCCTGAAGGGACTTTTCCACCGAGGTAGTGATAATCTCAAGTTCGTCCTCGGCGACAATCAGTTCGCCACTGAGCTGATCGAGGCGAATACTGTTGCCGGGATTTTCAATACAGACCCGTTTGTGGGGCAAGTGCTTGTTGAGCAGGAGCTGCGGCGAGCCCTGATCGACAATGCGGCCGTGATCCATAATGACCAGGTCGTCGCAAAGGAGCTCTGCCTCATCCATGTAATGGGTGGTGAGCACAATGGTTTTGCCCTTGGCTTTGATGTCCTCGATCAACTGCCAAAAACGTCTTCGCGATTGGGGATCCAGTCCGGTGGTGGGCTCGTCGAGGAAGACGATTTCGGGGTCGTTGATGAGCGCCAGCGCCAATAACAGGCGCTGCTTTTGCCCCCCGGACAACTTGTTGGCCTCGCGGTTGGCAAATTCGCCAAGGGCGCACTGTTCAATGAGGTCGTCAATATTGACAGATTTTTTGTAGAAGCTGTGGAAGAGCCTAAGCACTTCCCGAACCGAAAGATAATCCGGCAAGGCGGTAGACTGGAATTGAATGCCCGTTTGCTGGGCAAATTGTTTGCTGGGGATTTCCCCTTTATACAAAATTCTACCGCCACTGGGTTTGGTGATGCCCTCCATCATTTCGATGGTAGTGGTTTTACCCGCACCGTTGGGGCCGAGCAGGCCAAAGCATATACCCGGTTTTATTCCAAAGCTGATGCCTGCAACGGCGGTGAGCTTGGAGTAAACCTTGCGCAGGTCGTGAACCTCCAGTAAATAGCTTGGGTCTGGGCTTGGATAGGGCATGGACTCGCTTGATGGGTGGACGGTGTTGGTGGAGGCGTATTTTGGCAATACCTGGGCAGGATTCCAAACGGTTTTTTTGAACACTGTTGTTTCTGCTGCCCTATTGAAGGTAATTCACCCATCACCGTTTGGGTGGCTCAAGTAACAGATCGGCGCGCCAGTTGTTAAAAACAGTAACACATGGGCAGGTGGCAGAGCCA
>JBFXIU010000214.1:0-5737 GCA_050175615.1 Porticoccaceae bacterium
AGTAAATCCCCACTCGATTCGCGCCAAATCAAAGAAGTTAGATAACAAAGACATTTCAAGCCTGACTGTCGCTGGCGAGATCAGACCGCCCGTTTTCGCGTTACTCGACACTAAACGCGCATCCCGATAGCTAGCAATGTCAACACTTGTTATCTCATGAACAAGCTTTTTACCCAAATCCGACCGGACGAGCTGCGCTATGCGATAGCGCTCTTGCTCGTAACCCTTTTTTAGGATTGACACCACACGTTGATAGTGCCGCAGGCCGTGTGCCAAGGTCACTGGATGCAAAGGCTGTTGTACAGAAGTCATTTCCACTCTTCAAACAAATCAAAAACCGAACTTATGGAGAACCCATATGAGTCAACCGAAATTATTCGCCGCTCGTATGCTGCTGCTTGCCAGCACACTGACCGTCGGCACTGTACATGCTGAATCAGACAATGAAACGCTTTTCTCTGGAACGACGCGCCTAGCGTGCGAAGCGCTGCTGTGTCTTTCATCGAGTGCCGGCGGTTCTATCGGTGCGTGCAGCCCGGCTTTGTCGCACTACTTTGGTATCAAGAAACGCAAGTTCTCAGACACCTTGAGCGCGCGCCTAAGCTTCCTACAACAATGTCCCGTAGCGAACCAAACGCCGGCGATGGCTTCTCTAGTTCAAGCCATCTCACAGGGAGCAGGACGTTGCGATGCCGACTCACTAAACCAAGTTCTTCAAACTTTAAAAACGGATCGACGTGGACGTGAGTACCTGGTAATCGGCAATACCCCGCCAGGCTATTGCAGCGCCTACACCGGACACGCTTACACCGACTTGAGCGCCACGACGCCAAAATACGTCGGCAAGCCAGAGGATGGTGGCTATTGGGTGGCACCTAGCCAGTACGAATCCGAATTGATCAAGTACCAGGCCGCGCTGGAAGAAAAAAGAAAGCGAGAGCAGGAACAGCATTACAGCGATTGGTGAGGGCTCACATGATCGAATTTATTGAACTAGCCAAAACCTGTGCGCCAGATGTTCACGTTACGACCATCGCGGCCATCGTTCGGCACGAGTCAAGCTTTAACCCATTAGCCATTGGCGTTAACGGCAAACCTGGCCGCTCGATCTTTCCTAAATCTCGCCAAGAGGCTATTGAAGAGGTGCGTAAATTACAGGCAAAAGGCGCAAGCTTTGACGCTGGATACGGGCAAATCAATAACGCCAACTGGAAATGGCTAGGCATTACTCCTGAGAATGTCTTTGATCCCTGCACCAATCTAAAAGCTGCTCAGCGCGTGCTTGTGCAGTGTTATGAGGGAGCAAGCAAGACACATCAGGGGCAGGCGGCCCTACACGCTGCACTAAGTTGCTACAACACGGGAAACTACACCTACGGTCTTAAAAATGGCTATGTACGTAAAGTTCTCGCTGGTGCTGGCCTGAAGGTTCCCGCCTTGACCAACGCACCGTCGACGGTTTCACCAAACACAAAGCCACAACCCGCAGCGCCCGAACTCACCACAAATTCCAGACCCCAAACTGGGGATGCGTTTTCACAGCCAAGGCCTGACGCATTTTCACAGCCTCGGCCAGATGCTTTTCAAAGTGCGCAACCGATCCGTCGATCCGTTGGCTCAATTCTTATCAACACCAACCACGTCCGTTAGCCCCGTACCCAGGCTATCAGCACAACCCATTTCCTTTTTCATTGAATTGGCCGATTGACCTGTGTCATCGGCCTTACCCCCTATTGAGGCACTTATGTACACCACTATGACCGCAACACATCACACCAACAAAAACTTTGGCCTGTCCCCCGCAACAACCGTCAAGGTGCTCGTTCTTCTTGGCCTGGCCGCGCTGCTACTCATCTTGCCCGAGCTTAGCTGGGCGCAAACATCAGGAGGCTTAACCCGAACCACAACCACAATGGAAAAGCTTCGTGACTGGCTTTGGCTGATCATTCCCGTTGTTTGTCTGATCGCAGGCGGGTTGCTGGGTGCAGCCTACAGCATGGACTTGATCCGCAAAGACACGCTGTATATGTGGACGGGCGGCGTAATTTTTGCTGGCCTGGTTGCTGGTGGCGTCATTGAGCTGGTGTTCTGATGGCTGAGCCCAAGCCACAAGCACAGAACACCGACACTCACAGCACACCCGTTTCAGCGATTCCCGAGCATCATGTACGCCTCTTCAAAGGGGCAACTCGGGTAGCCACGATCAAAGGCGGGGTACCTGCCCGCCCCTTCGTCATCATGATGTGCATTGTCGGTTTTCTGGCCATGTTCACGATTTGGCTACTGCTGCTCATACCCGTCCTTTACCCCATCATGGCCATCATCAGCCGCCACGACGATCGCGCCTTTTGGACGCTGGAACTATGGGTTCGCACCAAGCTGTTCGCGGCGAACAAGCGCTTTTGGAACGCCATTTCATTCACACCCACGCCGTATCACCGTCGTCGCGCCTGGTGCCGGCAAAGGGAAGACTCAGATATATGAATCATCCTGCAGACCTTCAGCGCCCGAGCTATGAACCCGGGCTCGCCAAGCATATCCCCTACTCCCACCACGTCACGCCAACGATCATTTCAACAAAGTCTATGGAGTATCTTTCGGTGTGGCGTATTGGTGGACGCACATTTGAAGGCTTTTCCCAGGCACAAATGGCTACCTGGCGTGAAGAGCTAAACAACGTGCTACGCGGCTTTCCAAACGGAATTGGCCTATATACCCACCTTATTCGTCGTCGCGCCATGGAGTACCCGCAAAGCGAGTACCCCGACTGGTTCTCGCGCGAGCACGATGCAGCTTATCGGCGCATGTTCGAAGGCAAACCGCCCATGGTCAATGACCTGTATCTGACGGTGAGCCTGCGCCTGATGGTGGACTCTTCCATGAAGCTCTTTTCTCGAATGGAGCGCCGATCGGCCAAAGACATCGAAGCCTGGCAGGCCAAGGCGATCGAGCAACTGGACGACATCAACCGTAAGCTTCAAAGTAGCTTGAAGCGCTATTCGGGCGAACTGCTTGGGATCGTAGATCGCGGTAACGGTCGATTTTCCGAACCCGGTGAGTTTTTAGGCCTATTGCTCAACGGCCATAAGCAACCCGTCCCGGTGCTCGACTCACGCTTATGCAATTACCTGCCGGCAGCCCGACCGCTCTTTTCTTTACATGGCGCTCAAGGCGAGCTGCGCGGTACAGACTTCACACGCCGCTTCACGATGATCGAGGTCAGGGACTATCCATCCAGCAACCCTCCCGGGCACCTCAATGATCTGCTCACCTTGCCATTTGAATTCATCCTCACCCAGTCCTTTTGCGCGATGTCTCGCGCCGAGGGCCGTGCGGCACTGGTTCGGCAGCGCCGTTGGCTAAGCGACTCCGGCGACGACTCAAAAACTCAGATTGCTGAAATCGGATTGGCGCTCGATGACCTGGCTGCGGGCAAAATGGTTATGGGAGATCACCATGCCACGATGATGATTTTTGGTGAAACGAGTGATGAAACGTTGCGCTACGCGGCTGATGCCATTGGGGTCTTAAGCGACAACATGATCATCGCGCGGCCGGTGGATCGTGCACTGGTGGCCGCATGGCGCGCTCAACTGCCCTGCAATTGGTATTGGCGCCCTAGGCCCGCCGCGATTTCCTCGCTCAATTTCCTCAGTTTTTCAGGCCTGCACAACTACCTGTTTGGCAAGC
The DNA here is from genome assembly GCA_050175615.1 of Porticoccaceae bacterium. Lineage (GTDB taxonomy): Bacteria > Pseudomonadota > Gammaproteobacteria > Pseudomonadales > Porticoccaceae > CAYXXZ01. Next base: position 3,691 of record JBFXIU010000214.1, read on the forward strand.
CCAACGAAAACCCCTGGGGGCCCGCGGTCACCATGCTCAAAACCAATAGTGGAACGCCTTACTTCTTTAATTTTCATACGTCGCTGGCAGAAACGGATGAAACTGGGGCAAGACGACTGGGCAACACCATGCTCATCGGGCAGTCCGGCACGGGCAAAACAGTGCTTCTGGGCCACCTGATGACGCAAGCCCGCAAGTTCAATTACACCTGCGCCGTATTTGATAAAGACCGGGGGATGCAGGTCGCCATACAAGCCATGGGTGGCAAGTACTTCGCCTTGCAACTAGGCGCCGCTACCGGCTGGAATTATCTGCAGCTGACGCCCAACGAGCGCAACATTGCCTTCATGCGCAAACTGACCACGCTATTGGCCAGTAACGAGGGCAAAGAAGCGTCACTGTACGACCAACGCGCCATCACTCAAGCGATCGACCAGCTCACCAAGTTTGTTGATCATGCAGACCGACGACTCTCGACGTTGTTGCAGTTTTTGCCCTCGGCCGCTTCTCAGGACGGCACGTCGCTAAGTTTGAGAGAACGACTGGAACGCTGGTGTGTCGGTCACGAAAACGGTTGGGTCTTTGACAACCCTTCAGACGAACTGGATTTATCGCACCACGATCTATTTGGCTTTGACCTGACAGAGTTTCTCGAAGCGGGGCCGATTCGTGACGCCGCACTCACGTACCTGATCTTTAGAACCGAATCGATGATTGACGGCCGACGTTTTGCCTACGTGTTTGACGAAGTTCAGCACCCACTCAAGGTGCCCTACTTCCAGGACATGATGCAAAACAAGTCACGCACGATCCGAAAACAGAATGGCGTCTTTATCTTTGCCACCCAGGAGCCAGGTGCCATTTTGGACAACCCCGTGGGCAAGTCTCTGGTTCAGCAATCAGCGACCTGCGTGTACTTGCCAAACACCAAGGCAACGGCCGAGGAGTACATCGACGGTTTCAAGCTCAACCAGGCCGAGTTTGATCTGATTAAGAACCTGGGCGAATTCAGTCGTCGCTTTGTCGTCAAGCAAGGTGAAGCCATCGTCACGGCACAGCTGGACTTATCAACCTGCCCCGATGCCCTGCTCGTTTTCTCCGGATCGGAAGACATGGCGCTACTGGCCGAGGCAGCCCGAGCCGAGTGTGGCGATGATCCCAAAGACTGGTTGCCCATCTATTTTGAAAAAGTACGGGCCATAAACAAACATAACTCTAGGAAATGAAAATGAAACCACTTAAATATTTTCGGAATATGGGATTGGCATTATTAACATTGATCGGCGGCAACGCCGCGGCTCAGATTCCAGTCACTGACACCGCCAGTATCACCGCAAGAGCATTGCAACATGCAGAATCTTTGGCCAAGTACCTGGAGCAAATAGCAACGCTCAAAGCGCAACTGGAAAGCGCCCATCGCCAATACGAGGCACTGACGGGCACTCGTAACTTGGGCGATCTGCTCAATAATCCTGCGATTCGACGATCGCTACCTGATGACGTTCAAGCCGTCTTACGCTCGGGTGAGAACTCTGCAGGCTCCATAGCCTATTCCATAGAGCGCATTCAGGGCGAAGAGCGGTTGAGCGGCGACTTTTCAATCGATAACCAAGCGCTCACCCAGCGAGTAGAGAACCTGGGTGTTCGAAGCAAGGCGCTTTTAGAGCAGGCCCAAGCAGGCGCCTTGGCCCGACTTGAACAGGTCGATCAGTTGCAGGCTCAAATTAATCTGGCCACTGACCCCAAAGCCATCGCGGACTTGCAGGCCCGTTTGCAAGTGGAACAGGCCAACATCATGGCCGACCAAATGCGTGCTGACCTGCTAAGCAGACAGATTGAGGCAGAAAAAGCGCTGATCGAGCGCCAAGCTAGTTTGATGGCCAAAAAGTCATCGCTCAGTGTCGACGCAATTCGTGCCCCCTTACCAAATAGCGCTGGCAACAGGTAACAGACTTAACCGCAACCTTCTGGCGGTATGCCAATGCTAAACCCCATGCCGCCGACTCGACACACCACTCTGGCAACGATTATCAGGATAAATCAATGG
>JBFXIU010000215.1:0-5730 GCA_050175615.1 Porticoccaceae bacterium
TTGGGAGCCAGAGGTACTCGTTGCAATGCCCTGTTCTCAGGGGGAACCAATCTTGCGGAAATGCACAATATCGCCGACAAAGTGCGCGACCACGGTTGGCATCTACAACTATTGGTCGATGTCGACGCAAGACCGGATATTGTCGGCAAGATTGCCAACTTCGGACTTCCCGTTGTAGTGGACCATTTTGGTCATTTACCTGCCGTTAGCGCATTACAAAGCAAAGGCTTTCAAAATCTTCTCTCCCTCCTTCGCGAAGGACGCGTCTGGGTCAAGATGTCAGGGGCTTACCGTATATCGGCGCAACGCAAACACTATACGGATGTCGCCCCATTGGCCGAGGCCTTACTGCGCGCCAACGAGTCACACTTAGTCTGGGGATCTGACTGGCCACATCCCGCTATCGCCTCTCCCATGACCGACGATACCGACATTCTTGATGCCCTAGCCGCCTGGCTATCCCCTGAACAATGGAAAAAAGTGCTGGTGGATAACCCCCAGCGTTTGTATTGGTCAGACTGACCACCCACCTAGAACCCTCTCGGGTTTCAAAATTCACACTGGAGACCTCTCTTAATGAAGCGCTATCTTTCCGCTATCACCCTATCTATTGCTGCAGTGATCGGCATGTCAAGCCCCAGTATCACGCACGCTACCACTGCGCTTAAAATAGGCTGGACCACCTCCGATGGCGAAAGTGATCCTTATGCCATTGGAGCCCGGGCATTTAAGGAGGCCGTGGAGCGGCTGAGCAATGGCGAGGTCACGGTGCAGATGTACCCCAACCGCCAACTAGGTGACGAGCGGCAAATGCTTGAAGGCATGCGTTTCGGCACTGTTGACGGCGGCATCATAACTAATGCTGTGATTGCTCAGATCGAGCCCGCATTCCAACTGAACGACTTGCCCTTTTTATTCGCAAGTGAAGAACAGGCTCACCGCGTACTAGATGGCGAGCATGGCGCTGAGCTGGCAAAACGTCTACAGACTCGTAATATCGTTCTGCTGGGATTCATGGACAGCGGCTTTCGCAGCATGGTGAATAACGCTCGTCCAATCGTGGAGCCAAACGATGTCAACGGCGTCAAGTTTCGCGTAATGCAAAACCCGATCTACATCGACATGTTCAACTCCCTGGGTGGTTCGGCAGTGCCTATGGCCTGGGGCGAGACATTTACCGCTGTTCAACAAGGCACCATCGATGGCCTGGAAATGCCCTTGGCAGTAGCCCTGGCAAGCAAATTCGACGAGGTCACCAAGTACCTTTCGTTGACCAACCATACCTACAGTGCCCTCGGTTTTGTCATCAGCAAACGCACACTCGACAAGCTTAAGCCGGAACAGCGCGAGGCCGTCCTAGCCGCGGCCAAGGAAGCAATTGCTGCGCAACGCAAAAAAGCCGTCTCTGAAACGCGCAGCGTGCTAGCTCAACTTGAGCAAAAAGGCATGAAAGTCAACGAAATCTCTGACCCCGCTGAGTTCCGAGCCAAGGTCAAGCCTGTCTACGACGGCGTGAGCAAAGGTAATCTGGGCCCCATGTTGAATGACCTGCTGAAGTCACTGGAACAGTAATCTCTCATGTCTCTTCGCTCCTCTCAAAACGAGGCCACAGCCACCGCCATTGCTCGCGCGGTGGCTGAGCGCCTTGCGAACACTCTACGGATGATCATTGTGGTGCTTGCCACCGCGATGCTGGCGGTCCTGACTTTTCAGGTATTCATGCGCTTTGTGGTGGGGCAGGCCCTGTCTTGGAGCGAAGAGTTTGCATTGACCTGTTTCACTTGGTCGATGCTGCTTGCCATGGCTCTGGGTGTGCGTGAGCTCATTCACGTACGCATGGACATTTTGGTCGATAAACTACCGCGCTTTCTGCAACGCTGGATAGAAAGGTTATGTGCTCTGCTAATAACCCTGTTTGGCTTGTTTCTGGCATGGTCAGGGTACAACTACACCCTGGATTCGGTAGGCACGACTTCCGCCGCCATAGCATTTCCCATGGTTTACCTATATGCAGCCACCTCTGCCTGCGGCCTCTTCACTTTTCTATTTGGTTTAGAAACCTTGTTGTTTGGACCTGCTAAGCCAGTTACGGCACGTTCGAAAGAAGAGGTCTAATGTATGAACACAACCTCTCTGATTCTGACTGCCGGATTCGGCATTTTAGCCCTGCTGGGCCTGCCATTTGCATTCGCCATCGGCATTTGTGTGCTGCTGGTCATACTGGTCAGCGGCATCGAACCCATGCTGCTGCCACAAACTATGCTGGCGGGAACACAAAGTTTTAGCCTTTTGGCAATCCCTTTCTTCATGCTGGCTGGAGAACTAATGTCCGCCAGTGGCCTATCCAACCGCCTCGTGCGAGTGGCAGACGTGCTCGTACGCCATTTGCCCGGTGACCTGGGGCATGTAACCATTGTGGCCGCCCTAATCTTTGCAGCTATCAGCGGCTCGGCTCCTGCGACAGTGGCTGCCATAGGCGTCATTATGATCCCTGCTATGGTTGAGCGCGGCTACAGCAAGGCATATGCAACAGCGCTGACCGTCGCATCCGGCGTGTTGGCTCCATTAATCCCTCCCTCCATCGCATTTGTAATTTGGGGTGTGATTGCCGAACAGTCAATTTCCAAACTCTTTTTGTCAGGTGTTCTACCTGGCTTGATGATGGCCGCCGGCCTCATGATCATGGTTGCATGGAACGCCATTCGTACCAAACGCCCTCGCCAGAAACGAGCATCGCTTAAAGAAATTCTGCAAACATTGCGAGAAGGCATTTGGGCACTTATGGGGCCATTTATCGTGTTGGGTGGCATTTACGCAGGAGCGTTTACACCGACAGAGGCTGCAGTGGTGGCGTGCGTGTACGCTTTGATAGTAGGTTTCTTCATATACCGCACTCTGAGCCTGAAAAGCTTACCCAAAATCATGGCGAGAGCCATGTCCATCAGTGCCATGATCATGGCAATCATCGCCGTATCAACAGGTTTTGGATTTCTGGTCGCACAGGAACAGATAGCAACTAATCTGGCCCAATGGCTGGGCGAAAATATCCATGATCGCTGGATGATGCTAGCAGCACTAAACTTGTGCTTCTTCTTACTAGCGGCCGTCATGGACGAAGTCGCCATTATGGTCATTTTCGGGCCCATGCTAATTGCCATTGCAAACCAGTTTGGCGTTGATCCAATCCATTTCGGATCGATCATTGTGACCAATGTTGCCATTGGTATGGCATCGCCGCCAGTAGGTTACTGCCTTTTCGTCGGCGTCGCACTCAGCGGGTTGAAATTATGGCCAGTGGCGCGCGCCATTCTGCCGTTTGTCGGTATGATGCTTGTGGTCCTGATGATGGTGACTTACCTACCTAGTTTCTCGCTCGCATTGATAAACTAACACACTCTACATAACAGCTCTACGCATAAGGGCGCTCGCTGCAAAGCGGCGCCCTTCTTGATTTAGAAAAATCCGTACTACACCTAAGAACATAGTGGTTATGAGTCAACTGCGAGCTCCTGAACCGACCTGCTTGCAATTTCCCCAGCCATTTTCACAAAATTGTTCAAAACGCCGACTTTGGTAGTGTCCTTCCATACCAAATACAACTCACTCATTACCTGTTGCTCACGCAAAGGTCGGTACACCACGTTGTCGACATGTGTACGCTGAACTGAAGCCGGCACAAGCGTTATACCGAAGTCCGCACTGACAAGCCCAAGCGAAGCATAAATCTGCCCCATCTCGAATTCGGGCGAGGGTGAGAATCCTGCTCGTCCGCACAATTGCTTAATTATTAAATGGTAGTCCGGTGCCACCTCTTTCTTGTAGTTGATAACCCGTAGCTTCGCACAGTCCTTGATTGAAATCTTGCGCTTCGCGGCCAACGGGTTGTCCTTGGCTATAGCAACATAGAAATGCTCGCGAAGGAGCAATACATTCCTCAGATCCGAACCCGCCGGCACTGACCGCACAAATGCCAAATCAATATCTCCCCTATTCAGAGCATTAACCTGTTCAGCAGATGAAAACCAACGAAGTTCAATCGTCACGTCAGGATATTGCTGCTGGAACTCACGCAGCAATGGCGGCAGCAAGGTATAGGCTATGTGCTCAAAAAAGCCAACAGCAATACGACCGACATCCCCACGTGCAGCCCGTTTTGAGTCCACTACCGCTGCCCCCGCCGCTGCGAGGATCTGGTCGGCGCGCTCGGCGAACACTTCACCCGCCGATGAAAGCGAAATTCGCCTGCCGTGCCTCTCGAACAACGGCACCCCTATTTCCTCCTCTAGCTCCCTTATCTGCCGACTTAGTGGTGGCTGTGCCATATGCAGCGCCTCCGCTGCCTTGGTGAAATTGAGGTGCTTCGCAACCACCAGAAAGTAGCGAAGGTGTCGCAACTCCATATCCAACCTCTTAGGTATCAATAAACGACTTATTATATCTTTTACATTCTCCACCAGACAATCTACGATTATGTTCCCATATCACTAACTGGAGACTCAATAGATGAAACTCACGGACGACCAATTAGCTACATATAAACGCGATGGCTTCATTGTGCTGCCTTCCCTTTTCTCTGCGGAAGAAGTACAGACAATGAAAGCTGAACTGCGCCGAGTACAAAAAATAGACACCGATCATCTCGTACGAGAAAAAACGGGAGGAGTTGCCAAAACCATTTATAAAGTCCACGAGAAAGACAGCCCTACAGCATCGTCCATTTTTCATGGGGCAGTACGGGCGCCACGGTTGCTGGAACCAGCCAAACAACTGCTTGAAGACCAAGAACTGTACGTCTATCACACTAAATGCAATCTGAAGACCGCAATTGACGGCTCGGTATGGCAATGGCACCAAGACTTCGGAACTTGGCATGTTGACGGCGTGAAAGAACCCAACATGACAACAGCACTTATCATGATGGATGAGCCCACCGAAATAGGTGGCTGCCTGTATTTCATTCCCGGCAGTCACAAGTTAGGTTCGCTAGATCCTGCATTCGACGAGGCCACTGGCTATCGTTTTTATGTAGTACCCAAACAAACAATGCTCGACATTTTCCCCAAGCACCCAAATCCAGTTCCTATTATCGGTAAGCCCGGCACTGTCGTGTTCTTCGATTCAAACATTGTGCATGCGTCAGGCCATAACCTTTCCGGGGAAGATCGCTGGCAAGCATACGTGGTTTACAACCAAGTAAAAAACAAGCCCGCCAATGTAAATAACCCTCGCCCCGACTACGTCAGATCGACAAACTTCACGCCTTTGGAAACAGGTAGCGATGAAATTCTCAGTGGCACAACGACTGCTTGAACAGGTGTGAATACGCAGACCGTACTACTTCCGGATGCATGCTTCTATTATGCGTTCGGAAGTACCCGTGCTCCACGTCTCAATCTTCCTCATAAAGCTCATCTGCCATTCATCGATCCCCTGACCGATGTGTTCTGGCCCGGCTACCTGACCTAAGTCACTTACCTCTATCAGCCTGAAAGCCAGAGAATTACCGCCGCCGGCCAAACCACGGCCATACGCAGCAGCAGCGCACCACTTGGCGTACATGTGTTTGTGTTTCTCGATGGAATATTGGGTTTGGGGTATAGCCATGCGGGTTTTATCCTCACGAACAGTTGAGGGACGTCTTTATTCGGTAAACCTCTTTAGCTCATATACCTTGGAATGTCGGCTATTGGCCGAGGCTATGTGAACACTCAGGAAACTACAAAATTCAGG
>JBFXIU010000216.1:0-5700 GCA_050175615.1 Porticoccaceae bacterium
GCTTTCCAAAACATTACGCCCGCGAGGGCTGCGCGGCCTCTGCTGCGAGAGCTTCCTCGTTACGCTCGGCGATCTCCCTCCGCGCCGCGCAACGCCAGCGAGCGCTTTTGCCTTGAATGGGAATTCGGTAAAGACATCTCCTTGATTGCTGGCTTCCACATCCATCCAGCATGACCGGTCTTTTTTTTTGAAGAGTTTCAGCGTATTCTGTATCCAACACAGCGTACGCATTGGAGTGATTTGGATGTCCATTTTCAGACAAAAAATACATATAGCCGACCATGATATCGACAGGCAGGGCCGGGTCAACAATGTTTGCTATGTGCAGTGGATGCAGGATCTGGCCACGGCGCACACTGCCGCCAAGGGATGGGACATGGCCCGCTATGAGGAACTGGCGCAGGGCTGGGTAGTGCGGCGTCATTCTGTTGTCTACAAGCGCCCGGCTGTACTTGGTGAGAACATTGTGGCGGCCACTTGGATAGCCTCATTCGCCTCTCGCCAGTGTGTACGCCGTTACCGCTTTGTGCGGGAATCTGATGATGCCGTGCTGGTTGAGGCCGAAACGCAGTGGGTATACATCGACCTCACCAGTGGGCGGCCGGTCAGAATACCCGATGAACTCAAGGCAGTGTTTGAATGCATTGCTGACGACAATGGGGCCAAAGATTTTTTGCTGACGTAAAGCGGTTTGCCTGTGGAACCACGCATCCGCAAAACTTGCTCGCCGGGTACGATTCCTGAACTCGCATGCGCATGCGGGATCTGTTCCCAACTGTAGACCCGGAAATAATGCGAACGGCTTTTGCGGACATGCAAAAATTGGTGGGGTCGCGGCAGCGTGGCGGCAGGTGGCTTCCGCCCGCTCCTCCTTGCTCTTTGTCGCATTTCTTGCGCCTGACTTGCTGTTGCCTCACAACTGCAGCCCTATTGTTTTGCGCCAGTTGAGTTTCGTTTGGTAAATACTGTAGCTGTTTTGCTTGCTTTTGTACTATTAAGCAACGAGGATAGGTGTTCCACGCAATTTCTTTTACTTCCGAAGGTGCAGCAATGAACACTGCCTACGCGCAAAGAATTTCAAATTTAAAAGCGTCTGAAATACGCGAGCTTTTAAAGATTACCGAACAGCCTGATGTTATATCCTTTGCTGGAGGCTTGCCCGCGCCGGAGCTTTTTCCCACTGAAGCCATTAGCGACATGTGTGTTTCAGTGCTTGCGCACGACGGACAAAGAGCTTTGCAGTATGCCACCACCGAAGGATACCTTCCTTTACGTCAATGGATAGCAGGCAGAATGAACGCCACATTGGGCACTGCTTTTGGTGAAGACAATATCTTGATAACCAATGGTTCGCAGCAGGGGCTGGATCTCAGCGGCAAGGTCTTTATTGATGAAGGCGACGTCATTCTGTGCGAAAGTCCGACCTATCTTGCGGCGATTACCGCCTTCAGGGCATATGGCTGCCGTTTTGTGGAAGTGCCCACCGATGAGGACGGCATGCGCATGGATGATCTTGCCAAACTTCTTGAAACCACCACGAGGGTCAAGGGGATTTATGTGATCCCCAATTTCCAGAATCCCACAGGGCGAACCATGAGTTTGGACCGTCGCCAGCGGCTTGCCGAACTGGCCGCCCAGCACAGGGTTGTGGTTCTGGAGGACAATCCCTATGGCGAACTGCGCTTTGAAGGTGAATTTCTTCCGTCAGTGCAGTCGTTTGACAGAGAAGGCTGGGTCATTTCTTTTGGGTCGTTCTCAAAAATACTCTGTCCGGGTTTTAGAATTGGTTGGGTAGCCGGCAACAAAAACATTGTGCAAAAATACGTTCTTGTTAAGCAAGGCGTTGATCTGCAAAGCAATACTTTTGTCCAGGCCGTAATCGCTGCCTATCTGGAAAAGCATGATATTGATGCTCACATCAAGAACATTCTTGGCGTGTATAAAAACAGGCGGGATGTTCTGCTTTCTGCTCTGGGGCGTCATTTTCCTCAGGGTGTTCGCTTCACGCGGCCCGAAGGAGGGCTTTTTGCCTGGGTGACCTTGCCAAAATCAATGGATTCCCGTGGTATCCTTGATGCCTGCATACAGCGCAAAGTCGCTTTTGTACCAGGCGGGCCATTTTTTCCAAACGGCGGGCAGGAAAATACCCTGCGCCTGAACTTTTCCAATATGGAAGAAGCCCGTATTGAAGAAGGCGTTGCCATCATTGCTGATGTGCTGAACGACCACCTGGCCGACGCGCAGTAAAAGTTGCACTCCCCCGGCAGGGTGCCGGGCCACGGCACAGGCGCACAAAAAACTGGAGGGCCATATGCCATTCGTGAATATCAAGGTGACAGGCGGCAAAGAGGCTCCAACTGCGGAGCAGAAGGCAGAACTCATCAAGGGCGTGACAGATCTGCTGGTTCGCGTGCTGAACAAAAATCCTGCCACCACCGTGGTCATTATTGAAGAGGTGGACATGGACAACTGGGGTATTGGCGGGCAGAGCATCACCGAACGAAGAAAGATGGGGTAGCTGTAACGGGGGCAGTACAGGCAAGCCCCTTTGTGTTTCCGGCAAGGATGCAGGGCAGCGTCAGGACTTTCGCCGTATGGCCCCCAGGGGCGCGACAAGGACGAGCTGCCCAAAGACTTCCGCCCTCTGCATGTGCGGCATGTCTATGCAAGCATGCTCATCAGCAGCGCCAGGTTGACATTTACAGCCTCAAAAGCTGCTCATGCACGAAAGCCCTGCCATGACCTAGTAGTATAGCCATTTGCGGGATGAGGCTTTGCGCAAGGCAGCCAGCGTAATTGATACCTGCATGGATATTAGCGCGGCAGGAACGGAGCTGAAAATTCACCCCTTGACGACTTACTAAAAAATAGTAAATAAAGGGCAAAAGGGGCAGGACATGAATTGGACTGTGACCATCCTGAAGCGTGCTCGGAAGCAAATTCAGGATTTGCCGCGACCTGCATACGATGCCTTGTTTCTTTTGATCGCCGACATACAACAATCCGGCCCGGTACAGGGCCAGTGGCCTAATTATAGCAAACTTTCTGACAGTCGCCATCATTGCCATATTAAAAAGGGCAAGCCCTGTTATGTGGCCGTATGGCAGGTGACGGATAAAAAGATCAAACTGATCGAGGTGCTTTATGCTGGAACGCACGAAAAAGCCCCCTATTGAAACTGTGAACCTTTCCTTCGCGGTTCCGCCGGCGCTGGTTTCAGAGGTGCGCGCCTTCATGCGCCTGAAGGGCATTGCCGAAGAAAAAGAAGCATATTCCATTGAGGAAGTGTTCCCCTTCAGCAAGGAGGAAAGGCCCACCGTTTATCTGAGGGGGGCGCGCTATCGGGAAGATTTGACCCAAGCGCAGCTTGCGGAAGCAACGGGCATTCCCGCCCGGCATATCAGCGAAATGGAAAACGGCAAGCGCCCCATTGGCAAGAAGAACGCCCGCCTGCTGGCCGATGCCCTGAACATTGATCCCCGCCGCCTGCTGACCGTATAGCATCAACATCACATAGTAGGTCTTTTGAAAGCCTTCTCGTTTCGTCGGGAAGGCTTTTTTGCGTTCTGTCAGTGCGTGGCGGGGGGATAGCATCCATCTATCTAAAAAAACTAAAACTTCTAGTTAGTGACAGCCAGGTAAGGAATTTCATTATAGCGTGTGTAATAGGGCGACTAAAAAGAAATGGGCAAAAGTCGGGAGAAGATTTCTGCTTAGTCGGCAGGTTAAAGCAATTACGCACGTAATGCCATGCTTGAAGTTATTTTTCATTGAGGAAAGTTGCGGATCTCAATGTGTGTCAAGCCTCCCTTTGACTCGGCATGCCTTGGAAACATTGCCGAGTCCGGCGGCGAGATTCAGAAGTCCGGTCTTGTGTTTGATGATGTTTTGATTGAAGCTTTTCATGTGAATTCTCCGTGGGCATGGTGCCTGACAGCAGACAACAGGCAAAATTGTGGAGTAATTTATGGATGGAATTAGCACAATGATTGGGCTGATTGTAGGAGCTATCGCTGGGGGATGCGTGATGCACGCGCGAGGCTACACACGCGGAAGACTTGACGAAATGAGCGGGAAAGATAGGCTGGATAGCATTGCCAATGAACTGCAAGAAGTAAAATCATCAATCGAAGACCTTAAGATCGGGCAAGAAGTTCTCGATATCATGGTTAAGGAAATCAAATCAGGTTGCTAATACTGCCGCCGGACAGATGGGTGGGGCAAAGGTGTTTGCGAACCTGCTGCAGGCAGGTTAGGTCAACCCTGCCCGAGCAATGGCGGGGCGTGTGGAATTGGACGGAAAAAAATGGGGAAGAAAGAGGGGACAGAAAAAGGGTTTACAGTTATATTACTGTAAACCCTTAATTTTATTGGCGCGCCCGAGAGGAATCGAACCCCTGACCAAGAGCTTAGAAGGCTCCTGCTCTGTCCAACTGAGCTACGGGCGCGTGATCCGCATGCATTGGCATCCGGCGATATGGCGCACCACTATAGGGACAGCGCCACTGCTCGTCAATATCTTACTCTGACGACAGGCATATTCGATCTTACCCTGACGAAAGGCATATGCGGGCAGCAGGCTGGCTGCAAGCAGCGATGCTTATAGGTTCTTCAAACCCTGACTCGCGGCTTGGGCTCTCCGGCCGGACAGACCTGCTTCGTTTTTCTGCCAGCCGTGCGTTGCCAGGCTTTGTTACTTGTTGAAAACAAGCGGCTCTTCAGCCAGGGTGGCCACCATCACGGCCTTGATGGTGTGCAGGCGGTTTTCCGCCTCTTCAAAGGCCATATTGCGCGGCGATTCAAAAACCTCGTCGTTGACTTCCATGCAATCAATGCCGAACCGCTGGAAGATTTCTTCGCCAACGGCCGTGCTGCGGTTGTGGAAGCTTGGCAGGCAATGCAGAAACTTGCAGTCGTCATTGCCCGTCAGGCGCATGGTGTCGTCAGTGATGCGGTAGGGGGTGAGCAGTTCTATGCGCTCTTTCCACACGTCGTCGGGTTCGCCCATGGAGACCCATACGTCCGTTGACAGAAAGTCGCAGTCGCGAACGCCATCTTCCACGCTCTCTGTGCGGCTGATACGGGCCCCGGTTTTTTGGGCGATCTGGCAGGCTATCTCATACACCTCGTCAGAGGTCCACAGCGCCCGAGGGGCCACAGAACGAAAGTCCACGCCCAGCAGGGCAGAGCCAACCATAAGCGAATTGCCCATATTATAGCGCGCGTCGCCGAGATAGGCCATGGTCTGACGGTTCAGCGGCTTGGGGCAGCATTCGCGCATGGTCAGTACGTCCGCCAGAAGCTGTGTGGGGTGCCATTCATTGGTCAGCCCGTTCCACACCGGCACAGAAGCATGTTCGGCCAGCGCTTCAACCCTTTCCTGGCCAAAGCCGCGGTATTCGATGCCGTCATAAAAACGGGAAAGCACACGGGCGGTGTCTGCCAGCGACTCTTTTTTGCCCATCTGCGAGCCGGAAGGTCCAAGATAGGTTATGTTCGCGCCCTGGTCATACGCAGCCACTTCAAAGGAACAGCGGGTTCTGGTGGAATCTTTTTCAAACAGGATGACAATGTTTTTGTCCCCCAAAAACTTTGGCTCCCGGCGCGCTTTCTTGGCCTGCTTGAGGTTGGCCGCCAGATCCAGCAGATAGGTTAGATCTTCCGGCGTGAAGTCAGTTTCCTTCAGAAAGTCTCTTTTTT
>JBFXIU010000217.1:0-5652 GCA_050175615.1 Porticoccaceae bacterium
AACTTACCGTTACTCTCGAACCCAACGATGCCCGCCGTCTCGCCTGTCTCTGCGGCCAATTCGATGAACACTTGCGCCTGATTGAGCAACGCCTCGATATTCAAATCCACAACCGGGGCATTGTGTTTGCCATTTCCGGCGCCGGCGCCAACGCCCAGACTGCGGGCAACCTGCTGGTCAACCTTTATCAGGAAGCCACCCAGGGCGACTCTCTGACCCCTGATACCGTCCACCTTTTTCTCCAACAATCCGATCTGGAGCTGCGCATGCAACAACCCGTTGCCGACAACCTCGCCACTGACGCCACCGCCAACAACGGCAGTAACATTGAAAATTTCACTGTGATTCGCACCAAAAAAGGCAATATCAGACCCAGAGGTTTCAATCAGCAGCGCTACGTTCGCGCCATTCAGACCCACGACATCAATTTTGGCGTCGGCCCTGCGGGTACCGGCAAAACCTATCTGGCGGTGGCCTGTGCCGTTGAGTCCCTGCTCCGCGACGAAGTCGAGCGCATTTTACTGGTAAGACCCGCTGTAGAGGCGGGAGAAAAGCTCGGTTTTCTGCCCGGCGACCTCTCGCAAAAAGTCGACCCTTACCTGCGACCACTCTACGATGCTCTCTACGAAATGCTTGGTGTCGAAACCGTTGCCAAGCTCATCGAGCGGGGCGTGATTGAAATTGCGCCCCTCGCCTATATGAGGGGCAGAACCCTCAACAATTCCTACATTATTCTCGATGAGAGCCAGAACACCACCAGAGAGCAGATGAAAATGTTTCTCACCCGTATCGGCTTTGGCTCCACCGCCGTCATTACCGGCGACATGTCGCAGATCGACCTGCCCAGGGGAACTCACTCCGGCCTTGTCCATGTTTGCGACGTGCTCAAGGACGTCAATGACATCAGTTTTACCTTTTTTCTGTCCAAGGACGTAGTTCGCCACCCGCTGGTGCAACAGATCGTCGATGCCTACGAACAATTTGAAAACAGCAGTGAACAAGAACCACGAAGCTGATCATGGCCATCACTATTGATATCGACAACGCCTCTGGCAGTGACGAGGTTCCACCAGCGCCGACCATGCGTCGCTGGATCAGAGCGGCGCTGAAACCCTACAGAACGGAAGCGGAGCTGAGTGTTCAAATCGTCAGCGAAGACGAGATGCTCAGTATCAATCAGCAGTTTCGCCACAAAGCCTCAGCAACCAACGTATTGTCATTTCCCGCCGACATTCCCGACTTCATCGATATTCCACTCCTCGGCGATATTGTTATCTGCGCTGACGTCGTCAATAGGGAGGCGCGGGAACAACAGAAAACGCTTGAAGCCCACTGGGCGCACATGCTGATCCACGGCAGCCTTCACCTGCTCGGCTACGACCATATCAATGAAGAGGATGCAGAGGAAATGGAAGCCCTGGAAACCCGCATCATCACCACTCTTGGATTTCCACCGCCCTATGCGGCAGACTATGCCACTACGAATGCTGTTACACCGTCCACCAGAGACAACAAACAATGACTGACGATGACCATCAGAGCCAGGAAAAATCCTGGCTCAACCGTTTAACTCAGGTGTTTTCCCTGGAGCCCAAAACCCAGGAAGATGTGGCGGAGGTTCTCCGTACTGCCCACAATAACAAAATTCTCGACAGCGAAGCTCTCGAAATTATGGAAGGCGCCCTCCATGTTTCCGACCAGCAAGTCCGGGAAATTATGGTGGCTCGCTCACAAATGGTGGTGATTTCTGTGGATGCCGCCATTGAAGATATCCTCGCTGTCGCCATTGAATCCAATCATTCCCGTTTTCCGGTGATCGGCGAATCCATGGATGATATTCGCGGCATTCTTCTCGCCAAAGACCTTTTACAGGTTGCCCTCGACGGCAAGGAGGGTTTTTCCCTCGCCAAGCTGTTGCGCCCTGCCACCATCATTCCCGAAAGCAAGCGTCTCAACGTGCTGTTGCGGGAATTCCGCGAGCAGCGCTACCATATGGCGGTGGTTGTGGATGAATATGGCAGCGTGTCCGGGCTGGTCACCATTGAGGACGTTCTCGAAGAGATCGTCGGCGATATCGAAGACGAAACCGATGATGAAGAGGATGGCTTTATCCACAAACGCGACGACGGCAGCTATCTGGTAGCCGCGCTCACCCCCATTGAAGACTTTAATGAAGCGTTCAAGACCGGCTTCAGTGAAGAGGCTTTCGACACCATTGGCGGAATTCTGCTGCAATCCTTTGGCCATTTCCCCAAAGTGGGGGACAGCATCTGTATCGACAATTTCAACTTCAAAGTGCTCGAAGGCGACAACCGCCAGATTCGCCAACTCGAAGTCACCCGCAAGGACTAATCAATGACAACCCTGCTGTCCGCGGGACGCTATTCCGTGGCGCTACTGTGCGGCGCCCTTATGCCCCTGGGACTCGCCCCCTTCGGCTGGTGGATATTAGCCCTGCTGTCTGCAGGCACCCTGGCGCTGCTGCTGCAGAAGCTGAGACCCAAGGGCGTTTTTTTCACCTGTTTCTATTATGGGCTCGGCATGTTTGGCGCCGGCGTTTCCTGGGTCTTTATCAGTATCAATCACCACGGCGGCGAATCCATTGCCATCAGCACCCTGCTGACCGGCCTTTTCATCCTCGCCCTCACCCTGATCTTTGCGGCTTCTTTTGCGCTCTACGGTTATTTTCGGGGCGACAGCCCTCTCAGGCAATTACTGCTGTTTCCCGCCACCTGGGTTATGGTGGAATGGCTGCGCGGCTTGCTGTTTACCGGCTTCCCCTGGCTCTACCTGGGCAACAGCTTCACGGATACCTGGCTGGCTGGCTGGGCACCCATCGGTGGCGTCTTGCTGCTCAGCTTTATCGGGGCATTCAGCAGCGCCGCCTTGCTGATGTTGATTACCGGCAGCCTCAACCTGGTACGCAACCGACCCCAGGATGCAAGCAAAAACCTGGCTGCTTATGCCATCGCCACTGCGCTGGCGAGCCTGCTGTGGCTTGGCGGTATTGCCCTCAAAGACATTCAATGGACCTCCCCCGCCAAGTCACTCAGTGTCGCCATGGTACAGCCCGCGCTGACCCCCAGCGAAAAATGGAACGAAGACATTCTCTACGACATTCTCGTTCAGCTGCGGGATCAAAGCGCCGGTTACTGGGGTAAAGACCTACTGATCTGGCCGGAATCGGCAATTCCCACCACACCGGAAGATGTTCAGCCCTTCATCGACTACCTCGGCGAACTGGCCAAAGAAAGCAATACCACCTTGGTTACCGGCATTCCTCTTCTCAAGGAGCAGCGCTACTACAACAGCGTTATCCTTATCGGCGCGGATCAGGGCGCCTATTCCAAGCGCCACTTGGTTCCCTTTGGCGAGTACATTCCCCTGGAAGGCCTGTTGCGCGGCATCATCAAATTTTTTGATCGCCCCATGTCGTCATTCTACCCAGGCGAAGCCGCTCAACCTCTGCTCAATGCCAAAAACACCCCCATCGCCACGGCGATCTGCTACGAAATTGTCTTTCAGGATATGGTCGCCGCATCGGCAAATGACGCCGAGATGATTCTCACCCTCAGCAATGATGTCTGGTTTGGCGACTCCATTGCCCCCCACCAGCACCTGCAAATGGCGCGACTGCGGGCGATAGAAAACCGCAAACCCGTAGTCAGGGTCACCAACGACGGCATCTCTGCCATTATTGACGAACAGGGCAACATCAGCGCCCAAATGCCCCAGTTTGTCGCCACCACCCTCGCCGCCGAGGTAACCCCCTACACAGGCACAACCCCCTTCAACCGCTTTCGCTCATGGCCCATAGTGATATTTTGCCTGCTGGTAGGCGCCTGGGGATTTCAAACCCGGCAAAGGCCGGGCGCGGAAAATAACCTGGTGTAACGGCGCACATGCCCTTCTCTCCCTGGCGCCAAGCCCGTAGGTTGGGTTGAGGTACGAAACCCAACATGGGTGTGATGTCCGACCGTGGATTGTTGGGTATCGCTCCGCTCCACCCAACCTACGGAATTCCGGAAGAAAAGGCGGGGGGTCGTATCGAATATCTGGCGAAGCCAGGGATGGTTGATCTATAAACGCAACCTGTAGACCAATGTTCAGTAAGCGTTAATTTCCTTCCGGTAATCGACTCAACATATACCCCGCCGCAAGGCGAATTTCCTCTTCACCCAGGCTTTCATTGCCGCCCTTCGCTGGCATCAGGCCATAGCCCTCGATGGCATGTTGCACCAGAGTCTCCATCCCATGGGATGCCCTGGGTTTCCACATTTTGGCGTTGCCGACAATGGGTGCGCCATTCATGCCCTGGGAATGACAGACAAGACAGGCGGTTTACAATGGCCTCACCCTGCATCAGCACCAGGGGAAGCCCTGCCCCTCCTGAGGCGTTGTGTCTGCGGATTGGCTTTTGCTGTCGCAGGCAGATATGAGTACAGGCGCGCAGAGTGCCAATAAGAGCAAATAGGGACGCTTGGAATTGGTCGTGGCAAAGCTCCTGGTGAGGTTAAGGATTCACCAGCAATTTTCCCACCACAAGCAAACAAGCTTGGGGTCTGCTCAAGACTCTAGAGAAAACCCTCCATGCGCCCAAACAGCAAACTGACCAAGCCCAGCAACGTCACTACCACCCACAACCAAAATAATAGCAACAGGGGTCTAAAAGGTTTGCGGTCGACTCTCTGTACAGGCCCTGAAAGATATTCCTCAACCCTTTTAAGGTCTTCTTCGCTGAGGCGATTTTCGGGTTTGTCGGCAGTCATAGGTTATTCTCAGCAGGATATGTTGTCGCAACAGTTTACAGGGGCTTGGCTGTGGCTCCAACCTCCCTGGGCAGTCTCAACCGTTCAGCCACTTCCTTGATATTTTTTTGTGGGCAATAGGGAATTTCACCGAGAAGGGGCGCAGGCAGCAAGGCCTGCAATGTGCGCACGTTGTCCCGGTAATGGGGCATCACTGCGGCGACTGCCTGGTTGGCCACCCAGCCCGCCAGCGGCAAGCCATCGCCAGCAATGGCTTCCGCCGTTAATACAGCATGGTTGATGCAGCCCAGGCGCATGGCCACCACCATAATCACAGGCACATTGAGGGCAACGGCAAAATCGGCAAAACTCTGCTGGCTATTGAGGGGAACGCGCCAGCCGCCAGCGCCCTCCACCAGGGAAAAATCCACAGCTGTTGCCCGAAAGCGCTCCATCGCTTTCAGCAAAGTGTCAACACTGACCTCTACCCCCTGCTCGGCCGCAGCAATGTGGGGTGCAATGGCCGCCTCAAAACAGTAGGGATTGACTGCGTTATAAGGCAGAACCTGATTCGCCGCCGCCATCAGCTCAAGGGCATCCCCGTTGCGCAAACCCTCTGCAGTTGACTGCGCCCCCGCAGCTACAGGCTTAAACCCCGCGGTGCGCAAACCCAACTGCCCCGCCCTGGCGAGTAGGGCGCTGGCGACAAAGGTTTTGCCGACATCGGTATCTGTGCCGCTGACAAAATAACAAAGACTCACGGCTTGCGCGCCACCATGTAAAGAATTTCCCAGGTCGCCGGCAATCCGGAGGGTTGCCGCAACGCCTCATAGGCTGCTCTGAACTTTTCAATCTGCAAACGACTGGTCATCCCGCTATTACGGCCGCGATTGATATTATGGGC
>JBFXIU010000218.1:0-5618 GCA_050175615.1 Porticoccaceae bacterium
CTGGGCGCCTTCAGCGACACGGGACGGCGTGTGCTCGATGCTCTGGCGCAGGATCGCGCCCTGCCCGGTACCGCACCGTTCAACTATCAGGCGGGCATGGAATGAAGCCATCACCGACTGTTGTTTACGCATGCTACAGGGTTCGCCAAAAGCTGTTTGGCGCTTTTTTGTCGGATGACTGCCCAGGATAGCCCATGAAGCGCAAGAAACTGCCCATCGGGATACAGATATTTCTGGATACAGATATTTCGTAAGATTCGAGAAGAAAACTGTTACTACGTCGATAAAACCGGCTTCGCCTGTCAGCTGGCAGAAGAAGGGACGCACTACTTCCTGTCACGACCGCGCCGTTTCGGCAAAAGCCCCCGTGCCACCCGCGGAGAGCACCTGGAAGTGTAAGAAACTTCCCGGCTTATATGCTGTCGCTCCTTGCTTCTCGTTCGCGATGCCAGCCGAGAAAAACCGCTGAAAATCAACAGCCCGACCGGGGGAACCGGTCGGGCTGTTGTGTTTGAGCTGTTTGTGACGGTTTAGTTTGCTGGTTGCAGCAGGCGGATTTCGTCGGCGATGATCTTGCCATCTTTGATCGAACCTGTGACCAGAACCCGGTCACGCGATTTGAAAGTTGACAAGTCAATAGCGTTTTCCTGCTCGCCAACGAATCGGCTATCCCAAACCTTAATCCCTTTTTCAATGTGCCATTTTAGGTGAATTTCTTTTTCGGCAATAACCGCCAGATTTTCTTCGGGCACAATGTACATCACTTCTGCGTCTAGCCGGAAACGTTGTTTTTCTTTTGTTTCATCAGCCATGGAAATAGTGCTTCCAGCAAAAGCTAAAAAAAACACCATAAACATTAATATTGATAATTTATTTTCGACTTTTTGCATCATTAGCTCCTTTGTTTAAGTTTAATTAAGGTTCAGTTGCCGCCAGAAAAGACGTTCAACTGTTATTCTGCTTAAGTTCGCCCAATCGTCGAATCCGTCATCGTTTGAATCATCATCATCATTATCTGGAGGTCCTTGAGTCCCAACTAAAACTATCGGGCCTTTTTCTGTCACTATCACCGTTGGTGCTGGTGGAATACCAGATTTTGCTATAGGAACACGTCGGCCTTCAATAAGATTGAAAGCGTCTTGGCCGGTAAGATAGTCTACAGCATAAAGATAGCCTGTTCCACTACTGCCTGGGCTGGCACAGGGATCTCCACCCGTTTCAAAGGCTTCAGCAGTATCTGATTCAGGAGTAAAGGTAGTGAACAGAACAATGCCACCAAAAACCAAAGGAGAAGAAACCAGTTTTTCTCCTGCGGCACTGCCGTCTTTTTCGATTAAGCGCAGAAACCAGCCCTTGTTGTTTGATTTCTTAAGGGCAGCTTTAATCCAGTTGCTAAAATCAATTCGTACTTGTTCGTCAATTTGTGAGTCATGGATTCGATTATCCGTGACATCAAGAATAAAATATTCTCCATCGGAAATCAGGTGATTATCATTTTTAGCTTTTATCGTGCCATTGTCATTTTTATCAACGTAAGCTTCAGTGATGGTGGGCGAGTCGTCAGACCACTGCCAATTGTTTTTGATGGCATAGAAGACATTGATGGTGTCGGTTTCGTTGGGGCGGGAGCGGTCGCCGGTGCCGAAGAATACGAAATCGCCTGCACGGTATTCGGTGCGGACTTCGGCGTCGGTGCCTCCGGTTTCGCTAGCGGGATAAGTAAAGGTGACAGGAAAGTATTCGTTGGTTACTGCTGGTGCGTACCATATTTTTTTTCCAGGAAGGGCATAGAGTTTGATTTTCTGCTCCCAAACACCATCTTCCTGTCCGTCATATTTTCCATCGAAATCCTCCATTTTGATGGGATCTTGGTTGCGATGGAAAATGTCGTCGCGGAAGGCGAACAGGTTGCCATTCATATCGCCAGCGTAGATTCGGGTACAGATACGGCTCTTGGGATTTTCAAAAGCCGCTGCAGCAATAACAGAATGCGTCATAGCAGCGTAGTTGGCGTGGCTGAACAGGCAGTTATTGAAGAGTGCGCCGGTTTGTGCATCAATGGCGAATACGGCACGACCGATGCTGTCTTCGGCTGCTTTTTCTTCTCCTTCCAAGTCTTGGTTAATATCGTAACCACCAGCTAGAAAGAAAACATCCTTGGTTTTATAGGTAGAGCCATCCATGTAGCCTAGGCGGCACAGTTGGGGTTCAGCCCAGGATTGGCCTAAAATTTCCTGGCCGCTGCCGAGGTGTCCAGAGTCAATACTGTATTTGTATAAAGGAGCATTGTGATTGGTAACATCCAAAGTGGTATAGCTAAAACCACCACGCCGTTGGCCGAAAATAAGCAATTTCCTGTCTGGTGTATCGGTGCTGTTGTCATCGTCATAGCGGTAGAGGCTGGCGTTGCCATCGACAAAATAAAGCAGGTCGTCCGCCTTGCTTAGCAGGCTGATGTTGGGCAGCAGGTCCGGCGGAACAAAGCCCCAAAGCTCTTCACCGGTGCTGTCGTCGAAGCAATGCAGTAAACCATCATTTCCGCCTACGAAAATAACTGACTTATCGTTGGTACCATCATAGGTGCCATCATTGTCGATATCGTAATGTTCCACTAGGGGCTGAAAGTGCAGCAAACTGCCCAGAGGCCAGTCTTCAGCTACGCCACGGTGTACAGCCGCGATATCGTCTGTGCTGAGGCCGAAGCCCGGTGGATCGGCACTAGTGGCGGCGGTTAAAACCGTATTGGTGGTTGCAAACAGATTGCTGCTATGAGTAAGGGCACTGTTGCTTCCAGTGTATGTGTATAGTACCCGGTTGGTCGCGCGATCACGCAGGAGTTCGCCGGCACCTCCTGCTGCTACTTGTGGTCCGTCAGCCGTTGTGCTCCAGTAGGAGGTGGCGTTGTCAAAAATGGTACCGCTGTCATTGGCGGCAGGATTGCCAAGTTTGTCCAAAATGGTGCCATTGTCTGACAAGCCAAACTTTTTCAAATTACCTAGCCAGTTGCTTTGGTTGGTGGGCTGGAAAAGGCCAAGATAAATATAGTTCCCCGCAAAGACGCCATCTGCAGTGCTGACGGGAACGGTGGAGGCAGTAAACATTTCGTTGAGCTGGCCAATAGTTTCAATGATGTTGGTCAATGATTCACCAAGTTCAGCGGCACTGCTGGCAGTATAATACTCACCGCCACCACGGTTGGAAGTGCTTTCCAAGAGGTCTTGATCTGTCTGAAAGCCGATGGTGTAGGTGATAACGGTTTGATCGGGAAAATCTCCGGCTGAACCCAAGTCCGACCGTAGATCATTGCTATTCAGGAAAGCGGCTACATCGTCTAAATAGCTGCTGTTTCCATCATTGCTTGCTTCTGTCAACTTACTATTGATAATGAAGTTGGTTGAAGAAAACTTGTCGTCGTCTTGAGTCGGTTCCCCGTCGGTAATAAGGATAATATAGTTTTTTTGACAACGCCATTCAATAGGACTGTCATTGCTGTAGTTCTGGCAGTAGTTGTTTCTATCCGTGCATGACTCTGAGTATTTTCCCAATGGGTAGTTGCTTCCTGTCGATGTTCCATTGAACCAGCTTTGTTTTCCGGCAAAGTATAAACCTGCTTCAGCTAACGTTTCCGATAAAGGAGTATTGGTTTGTGGAAACAGTGAGCCAATTGATCCGTACCCTGACTGGCTTGAACTGGTGAGAGTGTTGCCCGGTTCGAAGCTGCCGATCAGCGCCTCCTTGCTTGCGCCACATTCAGCTAAAATGTATCCACCATTGCCATAGTAATCACTAAAGCCATAAGTGGAATTCCCAGTGTTGAAAACCATCAAGCCGAAATTGACCTTTTCGTGGTTTTGATAAATCAGATTGGCAACCACCTCTTTGGCCACTTCCATTCGGGTACGATCCGAGCCGCCTGATGCCAGAAAGTTGCGGTAATTGCCAAGCCGATAATCATGGGCTGAACCGGAATCGGTACAGGTAACAATTCCCCATCTTAGGCGCAGTCTACCTCTCCAGGTGCCAGTAGCTTTAAGCTGCGTACGGGCAGGTTCACAGGTCCAGTCCTCCGAATCAATGTCAGAGAAATAGTAATCCCAACTATTGCCATCCTTTTCATAGACCCGGTTGGTTCCATAGGAACCAGAATAAGTTACATTTGGGTTGTAAGGATCTCCTGGTACGTCACGAGTGGACATGCTTCCGGAATTGTCGAGAATGATTAGTACGTTGGGTTTAAGATCCTCACCAATGCCGGAAACGCCGTAAATATCGATATCGTCTGCTTGGGCAGTAAACGCCATCAGCAGTAGGCCGGCCAGCAATAGCAGTCGTGTTTTCATGATTCGCTCCTTGCTCAAGCATCCCGGTTTCAGGTTGCCCGGCGGATATAGAGGCTGTTTTTATTTAGGAAAAGCTCGATACAGCCCTTCTTGCAGAATGACATTGCGATCATTCTGGGGTGAATAAGTGGTAATCGCATAACGTCGAATTTCAAAGGTACGAGTATCGTAACCGCTATTGATTGGTGGCTTGTCCTTATGCGACAGAGCCGGGATCTGATTGGCCGGATGGTTGGCAGCGCTGCCGAAATTATCAAGATCTTCCCATGTGCTGATGTTTGCCGCCGGCAAGACAATTTTACGTGCCTTGTAGGTGGCAACAATCTCGCCGGCGTTGTTGGTGATTTCACTGCGGTCGTCAATGCCATTATTATTGGCATCTGTCGCCAGGGTGCCGGGTTCCGGGAAGTAGGCGGCCGTGGCGCTGTCACGAGCGAAAGCACCTGTCAGCCAGTCGGGATGATTAATTTTCGCGACCGCTAAACCCATCTCTTGATTGTAAAAATCTTCTCTGGTTATGCGGTCGTTGGCGGAAATCTGCAACTCTACCGTGGTGGTGGTAGTTGCAAGAATACCGATCGTTGTCAGGATGATCAGAAACAGCATGGCGCTGATCAGTACAAAGCCCTGCTCATTTATTGCTCTTGTGTTCATGGTCGTCTCTTTCCCGGGAGAAATCATGGTGCGGCTTTTATGGTGGAGAAAGTCAGTTCCTTGCGTTGTCCCCTGTCAAACCAGATGACGGTGATATCCACCGTTTTACTCCCTGCTGCCGGAGTATTTTCCTGGATATTCCAGATGATGTCATAGTTACCGCGGGCATCCAATCGATGGCCGTCAGCAATTTGATTTGCGCCATTAATGAGGTTGTAGGTCGCGTTCGTGCTTCCTTCAAGGCGGTTATCGTTATAGTCCCAGTTGAACATCTGCTCGATCTGGTCAGTAGCGATGTTGGATGCCTCGGTTAAACGGTTGGCGACGGAGTTGCCTCTGATAGCCGAAAGCTGCATCAGTGCCAGCCCAAGAATGCCGACGGCAAAGATCACCAGGGTGATGAGCACTTCGATCAGGGTGAAGCCAGAAGTGCCAGACAAGGGTTTCGCACGCATCATTTCAGAACTCCATATTGCGGCATTGCACCGTGATGATTTGGAAACGGCGGCGGAAGTTGTCGTTGTAGGGCCCCCAGACGGCGCCGGATGCGGTAGTGTAGGTTTCGGTGTTGGTGAATTGCGTATCGGGTCGATCTGCGCGGGCCAGAAGGGAGATTTGCACACT
>JBFXIU010000219.1:0-5598 GCA_050175615.1 Porticoccaceae bacterium
GAAGAGGAACAGGGCTCGATGTGGCACTTTCGCTATCCCATCGAGGGCGACGCCCAGGAAAGCGCTAGTGTCGCGGGAGACAGGACGTCGGCAGCCACCGAATATCTTGTCGTAGCCACCACCCGCCCGGAAACCATGCTCGGCGACACCGCTGTTGCGGTAAACCCCGACGATGAGCGCTACAGCCATTTAATCGGCAAGCAGGTGCGTCTGCCCATCACCAACCGCCTGATCCCCATTATCGCCGACGACTATGTCGACAAAGACTTCGGTTCCGGCTGCGTCAAAATTACGCCCGCTCACGATTTTAACGATTACGAAGTGGGCAAGCGCCACAATCTGCCGCTGATCAACATTCTCGACCGCAACGCACAGATTCTCAGCGAATTTACCGTGCTCACCTTTGCAGGCTACGCTACGGAGCACGGCGAAAAAGCGCCGCAGCAATACGCCGGCCTCGACCGCTTTACCGCCCGCAAACAGATCATCGCCGAATTTGAGCAGCTGGGACTACTGGAAAAAATTGAGCCCCATACCCTCAAAGTGCCCAGGGGCGACCGCTCCGGCGATATTATTGAGCCCTGGCTCACCGACCAGTGGTACGTAAAAACCGCAGACCTGGCCAAACCCGCCATTGAGGCGGTGGAAGATGGCCGCATTCAATTCGTGCCCAAGCAGTACGAAAATATGTACTTTGCCTGGATGCGCGACATTCAGGACTGGTGTATTTCCCGCCAGCTGTGGTGGGGGCACCGCATTCCCGCCTGGTACGACAACCACGGCAAAGTCTATGTGGGTCGCGACGAGGACGAGGTACGCGCCAAGTACAGCATCCCCGCAGATGTCAGCCTGCAGCAGGACGACGATGTCCTCGACACCTGGTTCAGCTCGGCGCTGTGGACTTTCTCCACCCTGGGCTGGCCGGACACTACCGAAGAACTCAAAACCTTCCACCCCACGAATGTACTGGTCACCGGTTTCGACATTATTTTCTTCTGGGTGGCGCGCATGATCATGATGACCATGCACTTTATAAAACACGACGACGGCAGCCCCCAGGTTCCCTTTAAAACCGTCTATGTTCACGGCCTGGTGCGGGATTCACAGGGGCAAAAAATGTCCAAATCCAAGGGCAATGTCCTCGACCCCATCGACCTCATTGACGGCATCGATCTGGAAACCCTGGTGCAAAAACGCACCAGCGGCATGATGCAGCCGCAACTGGCGAAAAAGATCGAAAAGCAGACCCGCGCCGAATTTGCCGACGGCATTGCCGCCTACGGCACCGACGCTCTGCGCTTTACCTTCTGCTCTCTGGCGTCAACAGGACGGGACATTAAATTCGATATTGGCCGCATCGAAGGCTATCGCAATTTCTGCAACAAAATCTGGAATGCCACCCGCTATGTAATGATGAACTGCGAGGAGCAAGACTGCGGTCAGGATGGAAGTAAAGACTACGAATTGACCCAGGCCGATCGCTGGATTATCAGCCTGCTACAGCAAACGGAAAAAACCGTTGCCGACGCCATCGAAACCTACAGATTCGACCTCGCCTCCCAGGCTATCTACGAATTTACCTGGAACCAGTATTGCGACTGGTATCTGGAGTTATCAAAGCCTGTATTGTGGGATGAGAACGCCTCCCCTGCGCTGAAAAAAGGCACTCGTCGCACCCTGATCCGCGTGCTCGAAGCCATTTTGCGTATGACCCACCCCATCATGCCCTTTATCACCGAAGAGATCTGGCAGCGGGTCAAAACCCTGGCGGGGCAAAGCGGCGACACCATCATGCTGCAACCCTACCCGGTTGCGGATATAAGCAAAGTTGATGCGGATGCCATTGCCAATATCGAATGGGTGAAGCAGGTGATTATCGCCATCCGCAATATTCGCGGCGAAATGAACATCGCCCCCGGCAAGCAACTGCCCACCTACCTCAAAAATGGCGGTGCTGGCGACAAGGAAAAACTGGCCGCAAACCAGCAATTTTTAATGCGCCTTGCCAACCTGGAATCCGTCACCTGGCTCGAACCCGGCGACACGGCGCCCACCTCGGCGACAGCACTGGCGGGCACCATGGAAATTCTCGTACCCATGGCCGGATTGATCGACAAAAATGCCGAACTCGCCCGCCTCGCCAAAGAAATCGAGCGCGTCAGCAAGGAAGCCGAGCGCATTCGCGGCAAACTGGGCAATCCCGGTTTTGTCGACAAAGCGCCAGAAGCTGTGGTGCAAAAGGAAAAGGAAAAACTCGCCGATTACGAGGCTACGCTAGGGAAACTGGAAGGACAGAAAGCAGAAATTGCGGCGCTTTAGTTGTCCTCACTTCAACTGGTGAGGGCACAACAAGTGATGGTTACAGTCCAGAGACTGTAACCATCACTTCGGGGGCTTCGTCGCTGCGCTCCTTGTCCAAAATACTGATGCGCAT
Organism: Porticoccaceae bacterium; assembly: GCA_050175615.1. Lineage (GTDB taxonomy): Bacteria > Pseudomonadota > Gammaproteobacteria > Pseudomonadales > Porticoccaceae > CAYXXZ01. The sequence continues at coordinate 2,435 of JBFXIU010000219.1, forward strand.
TTTGTCGAACCGCCTGTATTCTCTCTGACCAATACCGCCACACAAAAAAACCGGCTCTTACAGTGACGGCGGTGTACTGTTCTTAAAAATCGGGGAAAGTAGTTCGAAGAGCTGGTTCTATCATTATCAGCTCGCTGGAAAACGCCGTGACCCTGGATTGGGTAAGTACCCTGCTGTATCACTGTCCAAGGCCAGGGATTTGAGGAACAAGGAAAGACTCAAGGTAAAGGCCGGTATCGACCCATTACACGAAAAGAATCAGAAGAAGGCAGGGAGCGAAGCCGCTCGAAAGGAGGCCGAATCTCGGAAGAAGGTCTTTTCTATATGTGCTGATGATTACATCGAAAGCAATCCCCATGAGTGGAAAAGCCGAAAGCATGGCCAGCAAGGAAAGCATTCAAAGAGGTAAGCCATGACAAGCCAGGCATGTCACACTGAAGACTATCTGGATAGCCCTGAGACCACTGCCGCTTATCTGGATGCTGCTCTGGAAGACGATGACAAAAGGGTTCTATTGCTGGCATTGCGGAATGTGCCAAAGAAAATCCAGGGAATGAGCAAGGCGCCCACGCCAGCTCGGCACTGTACAGTCTGATTGAAACGGCAAAAGCCAACGGCCTTGAGCCCTATGGCTACCAAGGCAAGGGTTTGCAGCGCTGCCGGGCATATCCTCGAAGGAGGAGTTGCAGGCGCTACTACCCTGGGCGCAAGCCTGAACGAATACCACAGAATCAAACAGCAGGAAGGCAGCCGCCTTCATGACAACACCACCCCATCCCTTGCCGGTTCTCATCCTGAGAGCACCTTCCCTGCCATGGGCTCATCCTGAACCCATAGAAACTATAAATGCACGGGCTCAATTTGTAAAACATAACGGGGAGTGGGGTTTATTGAGCGCTTACGATCGTTAGGGAGGTGTCTGGCGTCAACTATCTTGACCGCCGGTCATCCTAATTGTCGCCGAACAGGGAGGAGTTATTCCGATAAGGTGGATCTATGGTTCATAGATACTTCTACTGCCCGTATTGCAAGGCAGGAGTGGCTACAAGCAAGGCCCTAGCTAATACACATTGGGAGGGCGAGGAGTGCGCTGCGAGTTGAAGCTCTTCAGGGAATTCCTTGAGCCTGTAAATAACTATCCCTATGAGTCGTTTGTCCCTAACTTAAAAAGGCCACCTTTCGGCAGCCTTTGTGTGGGGAAAACGTGGAGAATGAAACTTCATCCACCTGTAAGCCGCCAAACACCTTAATAATTGGCGGAGGGACAGGGATTCGAACCCTGGGTACCTCTCGATACGCCGGTTTTCAAGACCGGTGCTTTCAACCGCTCAGCCATCCCTCCAAACGAGGCAGGGATTATACAATGCCACACTCTGCTGGCAAGTATTAATCCCTGCTTTTTAAGCTTATAAGCTTAATTGTGCTGTGAAACCTCGTCCTGATCTGGCTTCACTTCTGTGCTTTTGTTTAACGCCATCAGTCGAGCAACCCTGGGATCGTTACTGGGGCGCTGGTAGTTGCTTTCCACAATCGCCACGGGCGCCGGCTTGCTGGTGTCCAACGCGGGGCTGAAAGCAATGGCTGGAGCCTCTGTGGTAATAACCAGCTCCGCCACCGGATTGGGCACCACCCTGGGATCATTAATGGCGCGATATCTGCCGCTGGCGACCGCAGCGGTCTCGGCAGCTACTTCCCGATCCTCTGTGGGAACAACAACCTCTGCTGCGGCAACATCAGTCTCCTGTTGCTGCTCACTGTACTCAGGCTCAGGGTTACTTTCAGCTACCGGAGGTTGCTCTGTTTCCGGGACGGCGGCAACCTCAGACTCAGGCGAAACCTCTGCAACAGGCTCTTGAGGCGTTTCTGCCAGAGGTTCAGACACAGGGCTTTCAAGGGAAAGCGTTTGCTCATCCTCCGCAGCCGATTCACCGGCTGATATTTGTTTACCAGAGACCCCAGTCAACACCTGCTCGCCCACAGCTCCTGAATACGCGGTTTCTGTTGCCTCATCCACTTGCTCTTCAACAGCGGCCTCTTCCACCACGGGAGAATCTTTGCTATCGACAATCGCCGCAAATTCCAGCTGGCGCCCAGCCTGAGGCGTCTCCGCAGCCTCCATGTGTTCCTCAACCTCAACAGTCTCCTTGACGCCCTCTTCGAAGCCAGTTTCAGCAACAGCTTCATCAGTCAACGTTTCCGTATTGGCTTCTTTGGCCTGCACATCAGTGGAGGTATTTTCTGCAGCCACGATATCATTGGAAAGAGAGGTTTCGACTACCGCGACTGTGTTTTCCTCAGAGGACGACACATCCACAATTGCACTGCTGGGGACGCTGGCCCGAGAATCAACATCGCTAGACGTATCCACTGGCGGGGCTTCGGCAGGCGCCACGGAGATGCCATCGGCGGTAATGGTGGTGGCATTTTTTAATTTTTGCAGCTCTTCAGGCAGAGTTTCCCGGTTGCGATTGCGGCGGGGATCGCGGCGCTTATTGCTGGTTCTCTGTGGCGGCACATCCTTGCGGACTTCCGCCACCTGTTGTTCGCTTGCCTGCTCCTTCGCCTGGACATTATCGCCGCTTTCGTCCTGCTTTACCGGCTGGCGGCGGTTGCGCGGTTGTTTGGCGGGTCGTTTATTGTCCCGACCTTCCCGATCTTTATTTTCTTGAACCGGAGCTTCGGCCTGGGCTTGAGATTTCTCATCCCGAGCCTGACTGGAGCGATTACCACCCTGGGAGCTTCGACGCCGCCCCTGGCTGCTACCACGGCTACTGCGCTTGTCATCTCGACGCCTGGAGTCACTGGGTTTTGGCTTCTCCTCAACCACTGGCTGCTCTTCGACCTTTGGCTCACCCTGGAACAGGGTTTTGATTTTGCGCCAAAAGCCACCGGCAATTTTTTCACTGGCAACTGCCGGCAATTCTGCCTGAGCCTGGGGCGCTTCTTTTTCAGGGCGACCGGCAGGGGCAGGAGAGCTGGGGGCGATGTGCTGCACCGCAGGCTGAGGAATAACCGGCATGGCTTCAGGGGCGATGACCGCCACCGTGGCGTCGGGCGCCAGCTCTTCAGCCAGCTTGTAGCTGGTCATGCTGACCATTTCGTCCTGGGCGCGGAAGCGCTGTACTTCATACTGCGGCGTTTCCATATGGGTATTGGGCAGCACC
>JBFXIU010000220.1:0-5568 GCA_050175615.1 Porticoccaceae bacterium
GCCTGGTATTGCTTTTGGGGCTGGGTATTTTTGCCATGATAACAGCCAGTCTCGCCGCTTATTTTATGAGCCAAAAAGAAGAGGAAGTTCTCAGTGAAGAAAGGGATCAGTTCAGAAAACTTTGCGACGTTGAGGAACGACTCTATGCCATGGAGCAAAAAATGGATACCTTACTCAAAAAACTCAGTGAAAAATAAGGGTTCTTTAAAAAATTATTGTACAATCACCCCGCTTTAAAAAAACCCGGAAAATGCTGTCGGAGAGTAGCTCAGCCTGGTAGAGCACTGCCTTCGGGAGGCAGGGGTCGCAGGTTCAAATCCTGTTTCTCCGACCAAAAATCAATAACTTAAAAAGATTTCAAAATCGAAATTTCCCGACATAACCAAGGCCTGCCTACCCTGTCCCGGTTAGCTGCTAACTCTTGGCACCCTGTCTGCAAAAATCAGTTTACCCCCCTTGTGCAGCCTCTGCTCACACTACAATCATAATTTCTTCATAATTTCTTCATATTTTTTTCATATTTGTGGCTCATCTTCTTCGATTAAATTCGTCTACTTTTGAAAAAACTCATGGAGAATACAGATGCCATTTAAAAAATTACTATTGCTTGCAGCTATCAGCTCATCCTTGGGACTGGTGGGCTGTGGTGATGATGGCGATGCCGGTCCTGCTGAGCCTGCTGGGCCTGCTGGGCCTGCTGGGCCTGCTGGGCCTGCTGGCAATGATGGTCAAGATGCTACTGAAGCAACGATTTCCCTGTCTTTTATGGGACGTTATTCCTCCGGGCGTTTTGATGAGTCAGCCGCAGAGATCGTTGATTTTGACGCGGTTAACGCCCAGGCTTTTGTTGTTAATGCTGAATCCGGCTCTGTGGATATTATTGACGCGGCCTCTCCCCACACACCCAGCTTGAAAGGCTCGCTGAACGTTGCTGCGGATATTGCCAACGCCGTTAGTGCAATAACCGATAGCTCTGCCCTTGGCGCGGCAAACAGCGTCGCTGTCCGCGGCAATATTGTCGCGGTGGCCGTGGAAGCGAATCCCAAACAAAATAACGGCTACGTTGCCTTTTACCAAACCGATGGCACCTTCCTCAGTGCTGTTGAAGCTGGCGCACTGCCCGATATGGTGACATTTACGCCAGACGGCTCGAAAGTGATCGTGGCCAATGAAGGTGAACCCAATGGAGATTACTCCATCGACCCCGAGGGCAGCCTGACGGTTGTCGATGTTTCCGGTGATATTGGCGCGCTATCAGCGGCCAATGTGTCCCAGATTTCGTTTGCAGCTTTCAATTCAGGAGGCAGCAAATCCCTCACTGGCCCCGTACGCATTTCATCCAAAAGCGCCAGCATCGCCAAAGACCTTGAGCCTGAATATATCGCTGTTTCCAAAGACAGCGCCACGGCCTATGCTTTGCTACAGGAAAACAATGCCTATGCAACTCTGGATTTGACCACAAACACCATCACGTCCATTTCAGCACTGGGCTTTAAGAATTATTCCTTGCCTGGCAACGAGCTGGACGCCAGTGACCGGGATGGCGGCGCAAATATTCGCAACTGGCCTGTTTTTGGCACCTATATGCCGGATAGCGCCGATGCCTATGAATACAATGGCGTCACCTACATCGTTACTGCCAACGAGGGTGATGGTAGGGAATATCTCACCACCGCCGAAGATGCAAACGATTGCGCCATCCAGGGCGGATTTGATTTCGACGATGGCGATTGCCTCCATTATCTCGACGAAATCCGTATCAAAGATATCACCGATGACGGCGCGTCATTTGACGCCGACTTACTGGCTCGTCTGGGAGTTGATTTTGATGAAGACGAAAACCTCGGTCGCCTCAAAGTTATAGCCAACCTCGGTGTCACCGGTGCCTGCGCATCTCTGGCGACCACTGGCCAGCCAGGAGCGGATTGTGTTTATGAAAATCTATACACCTACGGCGCTCGCTCGTTCACCATCTGGAATATGCAGACCGGCCAGCCCGTCTTTGATTCAGGCAGCGATTTTGAAGTGATTACCGCCGACCTCCTGGGCGACAACTTCAATGCCAGCAATGACGACAATGAAGGAGATAACCGCTCTGATGACAAAGGCCCGGAGCCAGAGGCTGTTGAAATTGCTGTCATCAATGGCAAAACCTACGGTTTTATCGGCCTTGAGCGCGTTGGCGGTATTATGGTGTACAACATCAGCAATCCTGAAGCGCCCGACTTTGTTCAGTATATCAACCCTCGGGATTTCACCCTTGCCGATATCGAGGACAATCTTGCTCTGGTAGGTGATCTGGGACCTGAAAGCATCAAATTTGTCAGCGCCGAAAATAGTCCGACAGGCAACCCGATGCTGATTGTTGGCAACGAAGTGAGCGGCACCACATCATTTTTTGACATTGAAGTTGTTACTCAAAACTAGCCTCTGCCACTATTGGGGTAAATAAACCCAAGGAATCCCTCTGAATGGAGAGGTTCCTTGGGCTGTTCAAGGTTCTCAATCCAGCTGGTGTTCAACCGTCACTCACTGACATTCCATATCTAAACCATATATTTCCCAATATTTGCCATCCTGAGATTACAATAGCCGCCGCAAAACTCTCATCGTACTATTTATAAAAGGCTATTTGATTCATGTTGTTCAAAAACCTCCTTGTTTATCGTTTTACCAAACCCTTTACTCAGACCCCCGAAGAATTCGCAGAATTGTTAGCCGCCAAGATCTTTAGACCTTGCGGCAAACAGGAGCAAACAAGCCTGGGCTGGGTGCCCCCCATTGGCCAAGATGACAGCCCCCTGGTTCACGCGGCCAACGGCCGCATGATGGTATGCCTACAGCGACAGGAAAAACTCCTGCCCGGCGCTATTGTCAACGAAGTATTGGCAGAGAAAATTGCGGAAATGGAAGCTCGCGAGGGTCGCAAACCTGGCAAACAGGAACGTATCACTCTAAAAGAGGAAATCGTCTTTGAGTTGCTGCCGAGAGCCTTTAGCAGAACGCGAAAACTCTATGCTTACATTGATCTGGCGCTAGGGCTGTTGATTGTCGACAGCGCTTCTCACAAAAGCGCCGAAGAACTGATCAGCGAATTGCGGACGGTATTGGGTAGTCTACCCGTTGCTTCCATGAAAACCCATCACCCTATTCCACCCACGCTGACGACCTGGCTGGCCGAGGGGCAATTACCCGAGGACTTTACCCTTGGTGGCGAGTGCGAACTCCGCGACACCGATGATGAAGGCGGTGTTATTCGTTGCAAAAATCAGGATCTCTTTTCGGATGAAATACGCAGTCACCTTGCCTCAGGCATGTATGTCAGCAAAATGGCGTTGTGCTGGTCAGGCGGTATTGACTGTATTATCGACGAAAATTTCAGCCTCAAACGCCTTCGTTTTGGTGATCTTATTGACGACAAACTGGGAGAAGTGGATGCGGAGAGTGCTGGAGAGCAGTTTGATATCGACTTTACCATTATGGCCGGGGAGTTTGCCAACTTCATTCCTGTTCTGGTTAAGGCTTTCGGTGGCGGAAATGACGCCGAAACAGACTGAAAGGCAGGCAACGCCAATTGCTGATGCATGACTTTAAAAAAAAGGAGCCAGAAGGCTCCAAAAAATTTCCAGGGGAGTAGGAAATAAAATGCGGTATCAGCTTTCTTTGGCTTCGCGCTTGGCAGATTGCTTCAAATCGTTCCAGGCGATAGCTGAACCAAGAATTCCGGTGATTAGAATGACTACGTATGTGACTAACATGGTGCCTCTCCTATAAGTCAATCTGTTACGGAACGAACTATAGTTCCAGCTAAAGAATAAATAAAATGTATTATTTTGATAACAATCATGAATTAAAGTTATTTTTTGGTTCTGGGTTTCAATCAAATCCCTCAGCCATAGCGGTTTAAATAGTTTCGGCGCCGGTTGTGATTTCATGATTTTGCCACTAGGATGTCGCACCTTATTGGTGCAATAACGAGTATTTCGTGGCAGTGAAAAATCTATATACCGAATTCAAATTACTCCTTGGCATTGAAAAAAAGGCCACAACCCATACCGAGAAACTGATTTCTGCCCTTGGCGCCTTTATCGCTATCGCAGGAATTTATCAGGTAACCAACGGCTTATTTGAGCAGGGTTATTTAAATCAAACCGGCCAGAACCTGGTTATTGCCTCCATGGGCGCCAGCGCAGTTTTATTGTTTGCTGTTCCCCATGGACTCCTTTCCCAACCCTGGGCAGTGTTTGGCGGACACCTGATATCAGCCCTAATCGGCGTTTTTTGTCAGCGATATATTCCCCATACCATTTATGCCGCTGCTTTGGCTGTCAGCCTGTCGGTATTATTTATGTATTACCTGCACTGCATACACCCCCCGGGAGGGGCGACGGCGCTGACCGCAGTCATCGGCGGCTCGAATATTTTTGATCTGGGTTACGGTTATGTTATTGCGCCAATTCTTGTAAATGTTGTCCTGATTCTTGTGGTTGCCGTTGCCTTCAACTGCCTGTTTCGCTGGCGACGTTACCCCGTACATTTGCTACATCGCCGCAAGACTGTTGCCGGCAAGCAATTACAACGTCAGTACGAACTTACCCATGAGGACTTTGCTGCGGCTATGCAGGAGTTTGACTCCTACATGGATATTACCGCTGAAGACCTTGCCCAACTTCTGGAACTGGCAAAACTTCATGCCGAGAAAAATATCACCCACCCGGAAAAAATTATTGAAGGCCGCTTTTATAGCAATGGCAAAATTGGCAACCTCTGGAGTATTCGCCAAATCATCGATGCCTCCAATCACGGTGACCCCCACAAAGAGCAGGTGATTTACAAGGTAATTGCCGGTGATGGTAGCTATGAAACCGGTATTTGCAGCCGCGAAGAGTTCAGGCTCTGGACACGCTTCGAAGTCACCAGACAAAATGCCCAGTGGATAAAAGTCGATGACCCCTAACACCCGCTCAACCCTGAAGATCTCGACATCAACCTTCGGCAATATCAAATTTCCCGCGCAAAGAGATAACGCCTCTGCGTAATAATGATTGAATTATGGTATCAAAACATTGAAACTGGGATCCTAAACAACAATCTCTGCCACCTCAACAACAAAGGGGAAACAACTGCAATGACCGATGATTATGATGTAAAGATGTCCCCTTTAAGCCAGCGTTTCGAGCAGGACGGGGAAGTTGTCAGCATAGAGATTTACGATGATGGAGAAGGCGGCTGGCTGCTTGAAATTGTCGACGAAGGCAACAACTCCACCATGTGGGAAGATCCTTTTGATAGTGATGATGATGCTCTGGCTGAAGCTTTGGCAGCTATCGAGGAACAGGGTATCGCCTCGTTTGTCGGCTCTGCCAACTAGGGTCTGTTAACACTAACTGGATTGCCCCTGTTGCGACTAAAAAAGCGTCAATTTCCAAAAGTAGGCGCTTTAGGCGAGACGCAAGGAGAGAATTTAGTGGTTCTAAATGAACAACGAGCAAAGCTTCCGCTCCGACTCACCCCCCTCACCTGCATCCATGCAGGCGACGACAGTGACGCTTTTTAGCCGCAACCCCC
>JBFXIU010000221.1:0-5518 GCA_050175615.1 Porticoccaceae bacterium
TACAACCGGATGAGGCCGCACCTGAGCCTCGGCATGAAAACACCCGAAGAAGTGCATAGAAAGAAAAGCGGCTGCCCAGGGCAGCCGCATTCATCAAAAACCGTCAACGTATTTTAGGACGGGACAGCAACGAAAAATATGAGGGTCAATCGATCTCGGCGTCAACCTTGAAATTCATCACTTCGCCCCAATTTATTGAACTCCAGGAAGCCCGTGGTGCGATGAGCGTTAACAAAAATACCTCGTCCCCCAGCTTCAAGACCCGCTTATCAATTTCCACAAAGGAGTGATCCAATGACAGCAGCTGCCAACCCCGAAACCCTGGGTTTCCAGACTGAAGCCAAAAAAATCCTGCACCTGATGATCCACTCGATGTACAGCAACAAAGAAATCTTTTTGCGCGAGTTGATTTCCAATGCCTCTGATGCCTGCGACAAATTGCGCTTTGAATCCCTGCACTCTCCAGAGCTGTTGGAAGGTGGCGCCGAACCGGCGATTAAAATCACCTTTGACAAAGACAGCGGCACCTTGACCATCAGCGACAACGGCATTGGCATGTCGCGTGCGGAAGTGATTGAAAATCTGGGCACCATTGCCAAATCGGGCACCGCCCAGTTTCTCGAAGCCCTCAGCGGCGACCAGAAAAAAGATTCTCAATTGATTGGCCAGTTTGGCGTTGGCTTTTACTCCGGTTTTATTGTTGCCGATAAAATCAAAGTTGAAACCCGCCGCGCTGGCAGCGCTCCTGAAGAAGCCGTGCGCTGGATCAGCGAAGGCGAGGCGGAATTCTCCGTTGAGACCATCGATAAGCCGGATCGGGGCACCAGCATTACGCTTTACCTGAAAGAGGAAGATCGGGAGTTTGCCGATCACTGGCGACTGCGCGCGATCATCAAAAAATACTCTGACCATATCGCCGTGCCGGTGTCGCTGCAAAAACTGAAAACCGGCGACGACGCCGACGCAGAGCAGACTGAAGAAGATCAGTGGGAAGTGGTCAACGACGCCACCGCGCTCTGGGTGAAGTCAAAAAATGAACTTGCTGACGACGACTACAAAAATTTCTACAAGCATGTGTCCCACGATTTTCGCGACCCCCTGAGCTGGAGCCACAATCGGGTTGAAGGCAAGCTCGACTATATCAGCCTGCTGTATATTCCCACTGAACCGCTGTTCGATCTCTATCAACGCGAATCTCCCCGCGGTGTAAAACTCTATGTTCAGCGCACCTTTATCATGGATGACGCCGAGCAGTTTCTGCCCCTGTATCTGCGTTTTGTTAAAGGGGTGGTGGACTCCAACGATCTGCCCTTGAATGTGTCCCGGGAAATTCTTCAGGACAGCGCCGCCGTCAGCAGCATTCGCAACGCCCTCACCAAAAGAGTGCTGGACATGCTGGAAACCATGGGCAAAGACAAACCGGACGATTACAAAATTTTCTGGAAACACTTCGGCTCCGTACTTAAAGAAGGCCTGGCGGAGGATTTTGTTAATCGTGAGCGCATCGCCAAGCTGCTTCGCTTTGCCAGTACCCAGTCTGCGGATGAGGAGGAGAGAACCTCTCTGGAAGACTATCTGGCCAGGGCGAAAGCTCAAAAAGGCGATGAGCAGAAGAAAATTTACTTCCTTATTGGCGACAATTTCAAGGCCGCCAAAAACAGCCCTTACCTGGAAATTTTCCGCAAGAAAGGTATCGAGGTGCTTTTGCTTACCGATCGCATTGATGAGTGGCTGATGAGTTACCTCACCGAATTTGAGGGTGTTCAGTTCCAGAATGTGGCCAAAGGCGAGTTGGATCTGGATGCGGACGAACAGCAGTCCGATGATGCAGAGAAAAGTGACACCCCAAAAACCTCGGCGCTTACCGAGACCATCAAGGGCTACCTGGCCGATACCGTTGCCGATGTGCGTATTACCAAGCGTTTGACCGAATCCCCGGCCTGTCTGGTTGGCGGCGAGCACGACCTGGGTGTGCAGATGCGCAAAATCCTCGAAGCTGCAGGACAAAAGGCGCCCGAATCCAAGCCGGTGCTGGAAATCAATCCCGATCATCCGCTGATGGCGATATTTTCCGGTGATGACAGCACGCGCAGTGAAGATCTGGCCTGGGTGATCTATAATCAGGCGCTATTATCCGCAGGTGAGCAACTTGATAATCCGGCTGAATTTGTGCAGCGACTCAATAGGCTTTTATTGCCCACTGCTGCTTAATTGCCACTGCTGAATATAGAACATAGACGCAAGGCGTATTCGAAAATTTGACCAGGTCAATCTGTGAGGTGCATCAATGTCTGAAGACAGGCAATCCAACGTAACAAACCCCGATCTGTGGATACGTCTGGTCTATATGTTGCTTTTCTGGCTGTTGTCCTGGCTGGCAAGGCTCGCAATCGCGGTAATTGCTGTGATCCAGTTCGTCCTTGTTCTGATTAACGGCGAGGGCAACGGTAATTTGCGCAGACTTGGCCAGGGCATTGCGATCTGGATGCAGCAGAATTTTCAGTTTCTCTGTTTTGGCAGCGAAGAAAAACCCTTTCCTTTTCAGGATTGGCCACAGAGTCCAGAAGAGGATGGCGACGATGGTGAAAATCAGCGATTGGACACTGCCCCGCCTTCTTCTGGTGCGGAGGAGACAACGGAACCAGCTTCCGGGTCTTCGCCACAATCATTAGAAGACCATGAAGGTCAAGACAATGACGCCAAGCCTTCCTTTGGCAATACTCGAGAACCCTGAGCCCCGTGCGGCTTTATTTCGCCCGCCACGGTGAAGCTGGCAGAGCTGCGCTGGACGAGCAGCGCAACCTGACGGATTTGGGCAGAACTGAATCCGCCAGGGTTTTCCAGCGTTGTGCAGAGAACATCGACAGCCCTCTCGCAGCCATTGTGTGCAGCCCCCTGGTGCGGGCGAGACAAAGTGCTGAAATTGCCCTCGACTGCCTGCCGGTAAATAGCAAAGAATGCCTGATTTCAACGGCTCTGCGGCCGGAAGCCAGTATTTCCGGCCTGGCAGCGATGCTGGAAAGTGAAAACCGCTGGCCACTGTTACTGGTGGGGCACCAGCCCCTGCTGGGTAATTTTCTCAATTGGTTGTGCGATGAAGACCATCTTGGCTATGGGGTTGGCACCTCCGCACTGTTTGCGGTGGATGTCATTGCCTTGGTTCGCGGCGGTGGCACCCTGATCGCCAACATTCAGCCCTGAAGAGGTTGCTATGCTGGCAACAGAATTAGAGTTTTCCGTTGCCGGGCGCACCATTGCATTGAAACAATGGCGGCCATCAGCGCCGATAAAAATCCTTGCTTTGCATGGCTGGCTCGACAACAGCGCCAGCTTCGATTTTCTCGCTCCCCTGCTGCCCCCTGCCCATATTGTCGCCCCTGATCTCGCCGGGCACGGCCTTAGCGACCACCGCTCGGCGGATGCCGCCTACAATATCTGGCAGGATGTGGCCGATATGCATCAGCTTGTCAGCCAGCTCGGTTGGGATCAGTTTGTGTTGCTGGGGCATTCCCGGGGCGCCATTGTTGCCAGCCTCTTTGCCGCTACCTTTCCCGAAAAAATCACCCGCTTGATACTGCTCGATGGTTTGCTGCCGGCGCCGGTGAAGGCAGAGGATGCTCCCAGGCAGTTGCACCAGGCAATATCTGATAGCAATTTTTATCGCCAGAAAGCGCCGAGAATCTATCCCTCTTATGAAGAGGTGGTGGCGTCCAGATGTCGGGGTGAGCTGGGACTATCCCAAAGAGCGGCTGAAGCCATTGCCAGCCGCGGTCTGGCTAAAAACGGGGAGGGTTATTTCTGGAGGGCGGATCAGCGCCTTCGAGGGGCTTCCGAATTCAAATTGACCGAAGACCACTGTCGCGTCTTTGTTCGCGCTATTGCCTGTCCCACACTGTTGCTGTTGGCGGGAGCCTCAGTCAAGCCTTACTACCAAAGCCTATTGGAGCTCAATCCGCGGATTTCCACCCTGCTTTTTGATACCAGCCACCATCTGCATATGGAGGAATCTTGCGCGGAGGTGGCGGAAACAATCAGAACGTTTTTGGAACGGTAAATTTAGGGCAGTAACGACAGAAATTCTGAGCGGGTGGCCTGGTTGGTGCGGAACGAGCCGAGCATGGCGGAGGTTTTCATGGAGGAGTTCTGTTTTTCGACGCCGCGCATCATCATGCACATATGCCTAGCTTCAATGATCACCGCCACACCCAAAGCGCCGGTGACACTTTCAATAGTGTTGGCGATTTGCATGACCAGATTTTCCTGAATCTGCAGGCGGCGGGCGTACATGTCGACAATACGCGCCACCTTGGACAAGCCGAGAACCTTGCCGTTGGGAATATAGGCGACATGGCATTTGCCAATAAAGGGCAACAAGTGGTGTTCACACAGCGAATAGAGTTCGATGTCGGTGACGATGACCATTTCACTGGAATCACTGGGAAAGAGGGCGCCGTTGATGACATCGTCGAGGTTCTGGCGATAGCCCTTGGTTAAAAATTCAAAGGCTTTTGCCGCCCGTTCCGGGGTGTCCACCAACCCTGGACGCTGCAGATTTTCGCCGACACTGGTGATAATTTCAGCAAAGGCCTCTTTCATTTTTAATTCCTACTGATGTACTCAACTAAGGCTGCAACCCTAAGCCAGAGCGGCATAAAGGTAAAGCGAAATTTTTGGCTTGCAGATACAATGGCTATTTTAGCCGGGAAATTTATGGAACAGCAAAAAGACATTGAAGAAGATCTGAAAACCCTGCGGGATTTTCTCCGCTGGGCGGTATCCGCCTTTAATCGTGCCGGTATTTATTACGGTCATGGCACCGATAACGGCTGGGACGAAGCGTTGCATCTTATCTGTCATGTTCTGGGCTTGCCGCCCACCGGGGATCAACGCTTTCTCGATGCCAACCTGACCCGCGACGAAAAGCGGCAAATTGTCACCTTGGTGGCGCGGCGGGTTAACGAGCGTGTGCCGGCGCCCTATCTGACTGGCGAGGCCTGGTTTGCGGGGCTGAAATTTTCCGTTGATGAGCGGGTGCTGATCCCCCGATCACCCATTGCCGAAATGATTGAACAGGGCTTTCAACCCTGGCTGCCTGAAGACCCGGAGCGCGTTCTCGACCTCTGTACTGGCAGCGGTTGTATCGGCATTGCCTGTGCCTATGCCTTTCCTGAGGCAAAGGTCGATCTCAGTGATATTTCCACTGATGCCCTTGCGGTCGCCAACAACAATATCGATAGGCACAAACTGTGGGACAGAGTCACTGCAATAGAGTCAGACTTGTTTGAAAATCTTGATGGCAGAGTCTATGACCTGATTGTCAGTAATCCGCCCTATGTGGACGCCGCAGACATGGATGCGATGCCTGAAGAGTATCGCCACGAGCCGCAACTGGCTCTGGCCTCCGGTGATGACGGCCTCGATTTTACCCGCCGTCTGCTGGCGGAAGCTGCAAATCACCTCAGTGATAATGGCGTTTTGATTGTTGAAGTCGGCAATTCCTGGCCAGAGATCGGAAGAG
>JBFXIU010000222.1:0-5445 GCA_050175615.1 Porticoccaceae bacterium
AAACTCAAGGCTGTTGTGGGCGAAATCAATCAGGAAACGGAACGCCTGGGATTTCATCAAACCGTTGTCCTGTGCCATCAAGTTCTGATACACATGCTCAATATTGTCTTCCAGCTTCGCGCGCATCGTCTCTTCCTGAACCAGGGGATCAGGCGTGCCCATTAGGCCTTTAAACAGGGCAACATCAACTGCGGGATTGTCGGCGCGGCGATCAAATTCAATATCGCGATCGGGATGGCCGCGGTGGCCACCAAGACGCATATGTTCATCGTGAAGTTTTTTGAATGCCGGGCCGTCGACACATTGCTCGACATAATCGAAAAAGCGCGCGTCAGGGTACATTTCCAGCAAGGATGTCAGCTCGGGCGACTTGTAAATGAGGTCGGCCAACTGCCATACACGGTGGTTTTCAATGGTGGTGATCGTGGGTTTTCTGGTGCCGGTTACCAGCGCCATAAACAGATTGGTTCTGTCGCCGTCGTACCAGTTTTCCAGCATCCAGTTAATCCAGCCGAGGGCTTCACGCATGTACCACAGCAGGCCGTTCCAGGGGGGATCATAGGAAGCCACCTCCAGCCTTACCACTTTGGCAATGTATTGCTTGAGATCGTAATCGGAAAAAGTTGCCAACTCTTCTTTTGACAGCGGCTTGGTGTCATCGCGATATTTGGCATTGTTGATAAAGTCGTCGCGAATGACTCGCCACCAGTTGAGCCCCATATCGGGACGATTTTTCTCAACGGTCTGGAACATGTTCATATAGCGATCCCAGTCAAAGGGCGCGTTCAGTGCTTCCTCGTGCCAGGCAACAGGGATTTTCTCCAGCATGGCAGGGCGCAACTGAGGCGGCACCGCCAGCTTGATCATTTCCAGATCGGCTTTGCAGTTATGGTAAGAAACCCCTTTGTTGTAGATCCACAGCCTGCGGGTTGTGTAATCGAGCTCCGGGTAACCGAAGGCGCGCACACCAACACTGTGGCACTGGTTGAGACCCCAACAACGCCAGGAGAACATCAGCGGCGATATGGCGCCAGTCCACATCTCTTCAGGGAAATTGCGCGACCAGATTTCGTCAAATTCGATGCCGTCGTCGTTGCCCTGAACGCTGCCGGTAATATCCGCATCCCAGGAAAACTCTACACCGGTGACCGGGCGCGCTTGCAACACGTAAAACTGGCCATTTTGATAGGCCCACTCAATATCCTGAGGAAACTCGCCGTAGGTTTTCTGAATACGACGGCCAAGTGCCGCCAACTCGCTGAACTGAGCATCAGTCATACAGAAACGTTCTTGATTCTCAGTTTCTACCTGTTGTTCGACAATACCACGACCGGTCTCTTGGTTACGCACAATGCGCACAGCTTTGGAGCCCAGGGTTTTGTTGAGAATTTTCAGATCGCGGTGGCGAACAATGATTTCGTCGGGTGTGACAATACCGGAAACCACCGCTTCGCCGAGACCCCAGCTGGCATTAATCATAAGCTGGTCAGTGGCGGCGTTCAGGGGGTTGCCGGTAAACATTACACCGGAGACTTCCGATTCCACCATGGCCTGGACGACAACAGCGATTGACGAGCTGAAGTGATCAAAGCCCTGGGAATTGCGGTAAAACGTCGCCCTTGCAGACCACATGGATGCCCAGCAGCGCTTCACCGCATCGATAACGTCTTCTTCACCGCGAATATCCAGATAGGTATCGTGAAGACCGGCGAAAGAAGCGCCTTCGAGATCCTCAGAAGTGCCAGATGAACGCACGGCAACATAGAGCTTATCGCCCATTTGCTTATAGGCCTGGGCAATACCCTGAGCGACCTGCGTCGGCATGGACGCATCAGTAATCAACTCGCGAATTTTGGCGGTGCAGGTATCGAGATTGACAGCGTCATCAAAGCTGACCGATGCCAGCTCGTTGGAAATCGTTTCCCTGAGGTTCTCCATATGGGTGATATAGGCAGCGGTACCGACAACGAATCCAGGGGGAACATCAAACCCAGCTGCAGTCAGCCTACCCAAATTAGCGCCTTTGCCGCCTACTTCGGGGAGCTCCGTTCCCAGGGAATCTTTGAACCAGATAATATTCGGACTTGTATTATGCATTTTATGCTCCTCGGTTGTTTTCACCTGGACAAAGCCAGATGACTGAAATTAACAAGACAAAAATAATCTTACTGTTTAAGTATAATGAACACTATGTTTATTTTTCAACCTTTTTGACTGTTTTATTTCAGACACTCCGACGAATGGCGGGTTATGCGCCCAGGTGCTGACCACAAAATGAGGGAAAAACCGAGCCGACAATAGAAAACGCGCCTAACATCTGCCGAAATGACAGCGACTCGCCCAGCACTAATGCAGCACAAACAATAGCAATGGCCGGAGCGGCATAGACAATTGAATCTGAACGGCAACTATCCTTCGCGATGGATAGACAACCTTGCTCAGGGAACTGCTGTTAAACAAAAAACCCGACCACCGGCAGCGGTGATCGGGTCGACACAAAGGCTAAAAAACCGTTTAGAACTGATAGGATGCAGCAATGCCATAGGTTCTCGGCATTGAGCTCAAGCGGTAGAAGTTATCCAGGGACTGGGTGGCATTATTCCAGTAGTACTCATCAAAAATATTGCGACCCCAGATCCAGGTTTTCCAGCTACCGTCCACGCTTTCAATACCGAATCTGGCATCAACCGTGGTGTAGGAATCCACATCAAAGGTGTTGGGATCGGCATTGACGCCCGGGCGAAACGGTGAAATTGGCGATGCCGCCAGCACAGCGGGATCGTTGAAAAGCCCGGTGGTTTCATCCTGGTGAAGAACGCTGAATCCGGCAAAACCTATGACCGCATCAGTAATCTCGCGCTCATAGTTGACATTGGCGGTAATATGCAGCTCTGGCGTATGGGGAAAGGACAGCCCGTTATAATCAATTTCATTGGCCAGCGGGTCATAGTTCAAAAACTCATCCGTAACTTCAGTTTCAGTATAAGACGCGTTCAACGACAGAGTCAGCCCTTCAACAGGAACCAGATCCATGCCGATCTCGGCGCCGTAAACTTCGGACTCGGGAATATTGACCAGCGCTTCCAGCGGCCCGAAGACAAGATCGAGAATCCGTCCGCGCAGCTGCTTGTCTTCGTAATCGTAGTAGAAGGCCGCACCGTTGAGGCGCATTCTGTCATCGAGCAGAGTGCTCTTGAAACCCACCTCGTAGGCCAGCACCGACTCCTGGGTCACTGGCTCAATCTGGGCGGATGTGGATGAATTTACAGCGGGAATACTGCCCGACTTGTAGCCTTTACTGACGTTGGCGTAGCTCAGCAAATCTTCATTAATCTGCCAGTCAAGACCCAGTCGCCAGCTGACATTGTCTTCGTCCAGCTCCCTGTGGACAAGACCGGCGACACCATTGGTACCCGTGGTGCAGCCACCGGGCTGAATATTGTTATCAACACCGAAAACTGCCTGCCACAGGCCGTTAAACGCCGCCGCCATGGTGCCGTCGCCGGTATCACCGGTACAGCCAGCGTAGGTGCGCTCGTCTTCTGTATAACGGGCGCCGATATTCAGGGTGAGGGAATCCGTAAATGTCCAGGCAACGTTACCAAAAACGGCGCGGGTTTCCATGTCCTGGTCCGCACTGGAGAAGGCTTCGGCAATACCCAGGGCGCCATTCACCGAATTATTGGCGAAATAGTAATAGGTGTCGTCGACAGTTTCGTCCTCGGTGTAGTTCACACCCAGTATCCATTTGAGATCACCGTGATCGCCGGTCAAACGCAGCTCTTGGCTCAGGGACTCGATGCTGCCGATATTGGTCAAGCTGAAATTTTGCAGATTGGCGCCATCGGTATCCTGATTAAAATCCTGCTCGTAGTCGGAATATGCCGTGATTGAGGTCAGGGTAATAGCATCAGAGAGGCTGTAATCGATCCGCAGAGAAGGCTGGAAAAACTGGTCGTCGCGTTCCAGAGGCCGAACGGGATTCGCATCCCAGTCTGCGGACTCGGCATTATTGGCGGCGCGGGGATAGGCGTCATAGGCCGCAACAGCAGTGGCATCGATGGAATGGTGGGTTTCCAGCAACTGTGCCGCCTGGGTATCGGATTTGTCGACCCAGCCCTGCAGTGTCAAAACCACCCCCAGGTTTTCAGTAGGCGTCCAGTCGGCAATCAATCTGCCCGAGAATACATCCTGCTCACCCAGCTCGTCGTCACGGGTAACACTTTTTTGCCAGCCTTCATCGGACTGAATAGACATACCACTGGCGCGAACCCGGAAGGTGTCGGAAAGAGCACCACTGATATAGCCCTGGGTTTCAAAGGTGTTAAATTTACCGTAACTGGCCTCGATACCGGCTTCAAACTCATCGGAAGGCTTCTGGGAAATGAAGTTAATGGCGCCGCCGGTGGAGTTTTGACCGAAGAGAATACCCTGCGGCCCCTTAAGAACTTCGACCTGTGCCAGGTCGAACGCAGAAAAGCGTGTCATTACCGGATAGGCCATTGGAATTTCATCCAGGTAAGTAGACACCGTAGGTGCAGACGCCAAGGAGTTATCATCAAACCCTATACCGCGAAGAGCATAGGTCGGCGTTCCTCTGGGGGTTTTTGTATACACAAAACCGGGAACAACTTTACCAAGATCACTGGTAGTGACAACGCCGCTTGCTTTGAGACTGTCACCGGACAGAGCCGTAATGGACATGCCCACATCCTGAGCGCTCTCCGAACGCTTTTGCGCGGTTACAACAATTTCCTCAAGGGCAAATGAAGATGCCGCCAGCGCGTCAACTGTAACTAATGATGCCAGACCAGTGACTACGGCTCCGCAAAGAGCCTGTTTCTTAATGTTTATCATATCCTGCTTCCCCACATTATTGGTTTTGAGCTTCAATTGAGAGCTTTCTCCGCCAGCCTGATAGACCTGACAAACGCGAATGCGCCGCCTCCTGGCCGACAATGGCTGGTAATTGTCTTGCCGGGCATAACAGAGAACGCCCTCGAATTATACACAATGTTCATTTTATGTAAACTATTTGGCAATAAACAATAAACTCAGGGTTTTGAGACACAGAAACACACCCCAGGCGGGGATTAATTCGACCAATAAAGAGATTTTTTCGGCCAGATTACTGGCCACTTTGGCGGCTGGGTGATCGGTGGTTTAAGCAGCTGAGCTGATGCTGCCCAATACCGCTGAGGATAGAAAAGGGTTACCGATTCGATTAGGAGAGCGCCAAAACGCGGCGCTACAAAAGAGAAGTACCCGCCGAGATACTACCGAGAGTCAAAGAGCGTCGACAATATCGCGGATCAATCGCGGGCCTTAATAGATAAAGCTTGTATATATCTGTAACAACGTAGCCCCAGCCTGAATTTTTTCCCGCGCAGCATCCGCGCTGTCGATACCGCCGACGCCGATGATGTGCAATTGGTTTTCCAGCGC
>JBFXIU010000223.1:0-5422 GCA_050175615.1 Porticoccaceae bacterium
TCTTCCTAGGTTCCTGCCTGCGCAGGAACGACAGCTTTCGTTTAAGTCTCGAGGTGGTCAGAACCACTCAACCTCCTTACTATTTCAGGCTTAAGGAAAGCAGCCTCTATTTATTCCGGACAGTAGTCCGCGCAGGCGGGAATCTATAAGCGCTTGATTTTCCTGGGCTCCCGCCTACGCGGGAGTGACGAAAGCGGAATTAATCAGAGTTTCCCTAAATTTTGTTGGGTTGGAGTAATTATCAGGAGTTACTTCAATCTCAGAGATAAGACGAGACCCTGATTATAAACGGTAGGAGATACCAAGTACGCTGACGTTTGGATTTTTTCGCAGGCGGAGTGCTGTGTTGCCTTCGAAAAGTTCGCCATCTGACCGCAGCTGGGTCCATGCCTTGGTGTCGATATCAAGAAAACTGGTGGAAAAATTCAGGCTGAGTTTGTCTGTAATGGGCATATCAACTCCAGCCTGAAAGGCCATCCCGTAAGCGTCTTTTACAGTCAGAGTCTCAATGGTGTCGATATTAAGTTGGTCGATAGTGTTGCTGTTAATCCGGACGTTAGAGAGGCGAGTGTAATTGATGCCAATGCCGATATAGGGTTTTACCCAGAACAGGTTTGCCGAGCGATCGGAATCGCCACAAAAATAATACTGAACTAGAACTGACAAAGGTCTGGCATCTGTAGAACCTATTGATAGCCCTTCCAAGGAGCCGCCCTGTCCGTTGACATCAATTTGCAGGTCTGCCAGGGGCAATAACACTTCTATGCCCCAATTCTTATTTAAAAAAACAGTAGTGGTTGCCAGAGGCGTTTGCTGACTTTCAATGCTGAGACCTCCCAGCTTTATGTTCTCATTAAGGATTATGGTGTCAATTTTTTCCCGCGGATCAATATTGGCGTAACCCAGCCGCAAAAGAATATCGCCTGTTTCATAACCCAAGGTTAACTGGGGGGTTACAAGCAAAAAAGTTTTTATTAACAGGCTCCATGGCGACGATAAGAAGTTTTTCCGTAGATTTTTCATGTCTTGTGCCATTCTGAACGTCGATTTGTCGTCATGGGTTTATTTTTCACAGATCGCAGAATAGGAAACATTTTTTCTGAATGGGCTACAGCACATATTGTAATCGGAACGGAATCAGCGGCGCCCATGGGAAAGACTGGTTGTCTTTTTATGTCCCTATATTGTCAAAAAATGTCCTCATTGCTGAGCGCTTGTCTCCTTACTATGGGCTATACCAATAACCTACTACATTGTGGGTATATTTCCCCAGGAGGCGCATGATGAACACGCAATTCATAACCACTGCTGCAGAAGTTGATATTGTTGATCCCTACAGGGTGCCATTGGAGCGCCTGGATGTCAGTGATCCCAGGCTCGCGATTGATGAACGTTGGAAACCTTTTTTCAAGCGGCTTCGTGAAGAGGCACCAATCCATTATTTGCAGGACAGCCAGTTCGGGCCTTTCTGGTCTATCTCCAGATACGATGATATTGTCGCCATCGAGGCCAAACCGGAAATTTTTTCCTCGTCATGGGCTTATGGCGGTATCACTATTCTGGATATGCAGGATCTGGATGTGCAGCTGCGGATGTTTATCGCCATGGATGAGCCAGAGCACTCCCAGCAGCGCCAGTCTGTGGCGCCCGCTGTGCAACCGGCGGAGTTGAGAAAACATGCAGATCTGATTCGCGAACGCACCAGCAGTCTGCTGGATGGCCTTCCGGTGGGCGAACCCTTTGACTGGGTGGAGCGGGTATCAAAGGAGCTCACCACGCGAATGCTGGCCACTTTGTTCGATTTCCCCTGGGAAGAGCGCCAGTTGTTGCCCTATTGGTCCGATTGGGCGGCGAATATCGATATTGGCACCGATCCTGTGCTCAACGCCGAGCGGGAAAAAATTCTCTTTGAAATGGCGGCCTACTTCAAAAAACTTTTTGACGAGCGCCGGGCTATGCCGCCGCAAGGGGATTTACTGTCGATGATGGCGCATTCCGAGCACATGTCCAATCTCGATGAGCAGAGCTTCCTTGGCAATATTGCCCTGCTGGTTGTCGGTGGCAACGATACCACCCGCAACTCGATGACAGGTCTGATCCAGCAAATCAACGCCTATCCTGAAGAGTGGGAGAAGGTTAAGGCTGATCATTCGCTGATTCCTACAGCAGTAACCGAGGCCATCCGTCTGCAAACCCCCATTGCCCATATGCGCCGCACCCTTGTTGAAGATACCGAGTTTCGCGGCCATAAAATGCGCAAGGGCGACAAAGTGATTCTCTGGTACAGGTCGGCCAATCGCGAAGAGGAAGTCTTTGCTGATGCCGACCGCTTTGACGTCAATCGCGCCAATTCCCGCAGGCATCTGGCCTTTGGTTATGGCATTCACCGCTGTTTGGGTTCCCGGCTCGCAGAGTTGCAGTTGACGACCCTGATTGAGGAGATGCTAAAACGCAATATGACCGTTAAAAAAATCAGCCCTCCAGAGCGTATTCCTTCATGCTTTGTCAACGGCTACCACCGCCAGATGGTGACCATCACCAGGGATTGATTGCTGAAATTTGATTGAAGGAAGTTGACTATGACTGATGAGTTTAAGTCTTATATTTGTTTGAACTGCGGCCTCATTTACAACGAGGCCGAAGGCTGGCCGGATGACGGCATCGCTCCCGGCACCCGCTGGGAGGATGTCTCCGAAGACTGGATTTGCCCCCAGTGTGGCTCTGCCAAAATCGACTTTGAAATGGTGGCGATATAACGCTGAAATCTATGCCGCCATCTGGCACCAAACCTAAAGCCTAGCGCGAAACCCAAGACTTCCGTCATTACCGCGTGGGCGCACTGCCCGGGATATTTCACGCCGTCATTCCTGCGAAGGAACGTCACCCTCGACCTGATCGGGGGCAGGAATCCTTAATCGAGCCCCACTGAATACCAGGGCATTTGTGTGCAGTAGCCTATAAAGCGGTAAATCAGCTGATTTTTCAGCAATCTTAGCAGCCTGAGGGGCTACCCTGAAAATCTTCCTAGGTTCCTGCCTACGCAGGAACGACAGCTTTCGTTTAAGTCTCGATGTGCTCAGAATCATTCAACCTCCTTACTTTTCCAGGCTTAAGGAAAGCAGCCTCTATTTATTCCGGACAGTAGTGCGCGTAGGCGGGAATCCAGTTTTCATCGTGTCGAGGTTCTCCGATTCCAGCCTCGCTGGGATGGCGAACTTAAATCAGTGTCATTCAACACTGAAATAGATGCATCAGGGCGTGTATCAAGGATATTTTGTAATGCTGCGTATTAAATGTTTGCATCCTTTTCTGGAAATGAATAGGCTGTGGCTTTTTTGCGGAGTTAGTCGCTGATGAAAGTTCTGATCGTTTACGCCCATTCACAACCCGCCTCTTTCAATGCCGCCATGCTTGGGGCGGCAAAGGCAACTCTGGCTGCACAGGGGCATGAGGTGCGAGTGTCCGACCTCTACCAGATGGGTTTTAACCCGGTGGCTTCCGCCAGTGATTTCAAGGAGCGTCGCTTTCCCGACCATATGCAATACGATCGCGAGCAAAAATATGCGGTGGAGCATAAAACCTTTAGCGATGACATTGCCGCAGAAATCGAAAAGGTGCTCTGGTGCGATCTGCTGATACTGCAATTTCCCCTGTGGTGGTATTCGGTGCCCGCCATTATGAAAGGCTGGTTTGATCGCGTCTTTGTCAACGGCCTCATGTATGGACAGTTGGGTCGCTTTAACCATGGCGGCCTCAAAGGCAAAAGGGCTATGGTGTCTACCACCACGGGCTGTTTTCCCGGCATGGTCGATGAGGGCGGCGTTATGGGGCATCTGGATGCTGTACTTTGGCATCTTCAATACGGCACCCTTGCCTATGTGGGCTTTGATGTGCTTGACCCCTATGTTGCCTGGTCAACCCGCTACAGCGAAGACAACATGCGCCAACAATACCTGGAGGAGTTCGCCGAGCACCTTCGCAATCTCGACAGCAGACCCTCAAAATATGTCCATGCCACCGAAGATTTTGGCAAGGACTGGAAGTTAAAGCCCGGTATAGAGCCGCAAACCTTTGGCCATCAGCCATTTTCGCTGGGGCGCAAATAACTGACAAAACCTGAACAGGCTCTTAAAGGGGGGCGGGCGCCTCCCGCGTCTGGGCAAACTGCCAGTGAAAAATCCTTGTGCTACAATTTCGCCACTTTATTCTCTTTAGCAGGTGTTGTTATGACTGCCACTGAACAAAATTCTATTGTTCGCAAATCCTTTCCTGTGGGGCCATTACAATGTAATTGCACCATTATTGGCGACAGGCTCACGGGTAAGGCCATTGTCGTCGACCCGGGTGGCGACGCCGACGTTATTCTCAATACCCTCAAGACTATGAATCTTTCTGTTGTCGCCATTATTCATACCCATGCCCATCTGGATCATATTCTCGCCGCTGGCGAAATTCAAAAAGCCACGGGCGCGCCTATCCATCTTCACGAGGACGATATGTTTCTCTGGGATGAGGTGGAAAGCCATTGCCGCCGTTTTGGCCTGCCGCCGGTTAAACTGCCGTCCCCGGATAAATACCTCAAGGATGACCAGGATTTAGGTTGCTGCGGCGGTGTCACCCTCCACACGCCAGGGCACACTCCGGGTTCAACCAGTTTCTGGTTTGAAGATGCTAACCTGTTGATTGCAGGTGATACTTTGTTTCTCGGCAGTATTGGCCGCACCGATTTCCCCGGCGGTAATTTTGAGCAGATAGTGAAGTCTATTCGCGAACGTATTTATACACTGGATGAAAATGCGGATGTGGTAACCGGCCACGGCCCTGAAACCACCATAGGCCAGGAAAAGTACCATAACCAGTTTGTACGCGCCTGATGGCGGAACAGTTCAATTTCGAGGAAAAGCCGTGAATTCATCAATGGCCACCATGCTCACCACCATGCTGCAAATGCAGGATGCCATGAACACCAGGGTGAATGAACGCTGGCGGGAACAGGGCTTTGCCTGGTACAGAGCCATCTGGACGGAATGCGCCGAGCTGATGGATCACTACGGCTGGAAGTGGTGGAAAAAACAGCTGCCGGATGTGGATCAGGTCAAACTTGAGCTGGTGGATATCTGGCATTTCGGTCTCAGTATTCTGTTGTTGTCGGACAATGAGGAAACACAGCTTGTCGAGGCGATGGCCAGAGAGCTGGAGATTCCCGAAGGCAAAGAGGATTTTCGAGAACTGTTGGAAGAGTTCACCCTTAACACATTGGAAACAAAAGCATTTAATGTCAATCTTTTCGCCCGTCTTATGGCCGCTGTCGACATGGATTTAAACGAGCTCTATGTGCGCTATGTGGGCAAGAACGTGCTCAATTTTTTCCGCCAGGACAATGGCTATCAGGAAGGCAGCTACATAAAGAACTGGCAGGGCA
>JBFXIU010000224.1:0-5395 GCA_050175615.1 Porticoccaceae bacterium
AGGGTGGAGCAATTCGATCTTGGTATTGGGCAGCTCGACGAAGACCGTGGTGACGCCGTGCTCTGGGAGATCCTGGGCTTCAGAGACCTTTGCTCCCAAGGTATCTTTGTATTTTTGTGCTGCTGCCTGGAGGTCGGGCACTACAATGGCGACATGGTTGAGTTTGCCAATCATGATGTTGTTTCTCTGGTTTGTTTATAGAGGTCGACAATTTCCAGCGCCGCTACGGTGGGCGGTTTGTCGCCGGACATAACGGCGTTTTCTATGACGGGAATGTTGTTTTTGAGTATGGAGTTGTGCTTGAGGTCGTAAAGCAGGCCATCGGAGACCTCGCGCCACAGCCAATCCAATGCCTGGCGGGAGCGACGGTAATCCCATTCCCCCGAGTTTTTCAGAGTTTCCACAAAGGCGCGAACCTGTTCAAAAACAGCTTCTATGCCCTGATTGCCAATGGCGGAACAGGCGGCAACTTTTGGCTCCCAACTCTGGTGCTTGCGGGACAAAAACTGCAGCGCCGAGCGGTAATCGGCCACAGTGTGGTTGGCGGTGGTTTTTTGGTCGCCATCGGCTTTATTCACCAGAATAAGATCCGCCAGCTCGGTAATACCGCGCTTCATGCCCTGGAGTTCGTCACCGCCGCCGGGGAGCAACAGCAGCAAAAACATATCGGTCATTTCCGAGACCATGGTTTCCGACTGCCCCACGCCCACGGTTTCAACAATAATATGGTCGTAGCCCGCGGCTTCGCAGAGCAGCAAGGTTTCCCGTGTGCGGCGGGCAACACCACCGAGGGTTTTTCCGGCAGGCGAGGGGCGAATAAACGCTTCCTCCCGCCGGCTCAGGGACTCCATTCGCGTTTTGTCGCCGAGGATGGAGCCGCCGCTGATGGAAGAGCTTGGGTCTACAGCGAGCACCGCAACCCGATGGCCTTTGTCGATAAGCAGGCCGCCAAAAGATTCGATAAAGGTGGATTTGCCGACCCCGGGAACCCCCGTGATGCCGACGCGCACGGAATTTCCTGAATACTGAGCCAGAGTTTCCAGCAGTATGTTGGCTTGCTCCCTGTGGTCGACCCTGGTGGATTCCACCAGGGTAATTCCCTGCGCCAGGGCGCGGCGGTCATTGTTGAGAATGTTGGCGGCGAGAGCCTGAGGATCAATTTTTCGCATGGTTCCGGTTATTCAAATTCCAAAATGGGCTGATCGACCATAAGGCTGGCGCCAACGTCTGCGAGCACTTCTTTGACGACGCCATCCTCAAGGGCGCGCAGACTGTTTTCCATTTTCATGGCCTCGACAACCGCAAGTTCTTCTCCCTGTTTCACTTCCTGCCCTGATGACACTTTTAATGCCACCAACAGGCCAGGCATGGGGGAGAGCAAAAATCGGGACAGATCCTGCGGCACTTTCTCCAGCATATGCTTGTTGAGTTCTGCAGCGATGGGGCTTAATACCAGAATTTTGAATTCGCAGCCCCGGCTGAAAACCCGGTAGCCTATATCTTCACGGTCAACCTGTACACAGATTTCCTTGCCATTTAATGTGCCGCGGAACAGAGATTCGGTGCGTTTCCACTCGGTGATCAGATCGTAGGGTTTGCCGTCGACGGTAACTGCATAACCTTTTGCCTGTGTGACCACACTGACATCTGCGGTTCTGTCGCCAACAATGACTTTCCATGCGTTGGGAATACTGTAGCCAATACCCGTCACCTGGCCGCTGAGCCGACCTGAACGGTTGCGGTAATTCTGATTAACCGCGGCAGCGACAATAATGGCCAAATCCGGGTTGGGATGGCTGAGGTTCTCAGCACTGAAACCATTGGGAAACTCTTCGGCGATAAAGTTGGTGGTGAGCTCGCCCGATTTGAAGCGCGGATGCACCATCAAGGCGTTGAGAAAGCTGATATTGTGGCTGACGCCGCGAATATAGTAGGCATCCAGGGCATCGACCATGTTGTCGATGGCTTCCTCGCGGTTTTTGCCGTAGGTCACCAGTTTGGCGATCATGGGGTCGTAAAACATCGACACTTCGCCGCCCTCATAGACCCCGGTATCCACCCGTATACTGTCGCCCTCTTGGGGCGGGCGGTAGTGGGTGAGGCGGCCTGTGGAGGGCATAAAGTTGCGGAAAGGGTCTTCCGCATAAACCCGGCTTTCGATAGCCCAACCCTCCAATTTAACGTCTTCCTGGCGGAAGGGCAGTTTTTCCCCTGCGGCAATGCGAATCATCAGCTCGACAAGATCCAGCCCGGTCACTTTTTCGGTGACAGGGTGCTCCACCTGCAGCCTGGTGTTCATTTCAAGGAAATAGAACTCTCCGGTGGCGCCGCCGACAATAAATTCCACCGTGCCTGCAGATTGGTAGTCAACCGCGCGTGCCAAGGCACAGGCCTGTTCACCCATGGCTTTACGAATCGTTTCGTTGACAAAGGGGGAGGGCGCTTCTTCAATGACTTTCTGGTGGCGACGTTGGATAGAACATTCCCGTTCGCCAAGATAACAGGTGTTGCCGTGACTGTCGGCAATCACCTGAATTTCGATATGGCGGGGCTGTTCAATAAATTTTTCCACAAACACGCGATCGTCGCCGAAGGAAGACCTGGCCTCGTTGGTGGCGGAAATAAAACCCTCGCGGGCTTCTTCATCATTCCAGGCCAAACGCATGCCCTTGCCGCCGCCCCCCGCAGAGGCTTTCAGCATGACCGGGTAGCCAATATCACGGGAAATTTGCACCGCTTCCTCTGCGTCTTTAATTACACCGAGATAGCCTGGCACAGTGTTGACGCCAGCTTCCTTGGCCAGTTTCTTGGATTCGATTTTGTCGCCCATGGCGGCGATGGCGTGAGAGCCCGGGCCGATAAAGGCAATACCCTCTTTAACCAGCGCTTCCTGAAACAGCCGGTTTTCCGAGAGAAAGCCGTAACCGGGATGAACCGCATCGGCGCCGGTTTTTTTACAGGCGGCAATGATTTTGTCGATAACCAGATAGCTCTGGCTGGATGCTGCCGGCCCTATATTTACCGCTTCGTCAGCCATATGGACGTGAAGGGCGTCAGCATCGGCGTCGGAATAAACCGCCACAGTGCCAATACCCATGCGTTTGGCGGTTTTAAAAACGCGGCAGGCGATTTCACCGCGGTTTGCCACAAGAATTTTATTAAACATAAGGGTCTTCTTTTGTTCGTTGTTGTGTCGATGTTATCGGCTTGTGTTGCTTTCAACCGTCGTTAGAGCGGAATATTGCCGTGCTTGCGCCAGGGATTGGCAATGGATTTATCCCGCAACATGGCCAGCGAGCGGCACACCCGTTTGCGGGTCTCGTGGGGCATGATGACATCATCGATAAAGCCGCGCTTGCCGGCAATAAAGGGATTGGCAAATTTTTCCCGGTAGGCGTCGGTGCGGGCATCAATTTTCGCCTGATCGCCAAGGTCTTTCCTGAAAATGATTTCCACCGCACCTTTGGGACCCATAACGGCGATTTCCGCAGTGGGCCAGGCAAAATTGACGTCACCGCGCAGATGCTTGGAGCTCATCACATCGTAGGCGCCGCCGTAGGCTTTGCGGGTGATTACCGTGACCTTGGGCACTGTGGCCTCCGCATAGGCATAGAGCAGTTTGGCGCCGTGCTTGATGATGCCGCCGTACTCCTGTTTGGTGCCGGGCATAAAGCCGGGAACATCGACAAGGGTGAGAATGGGAATATTGAAGGCATCGCAGAAGCGCACAAAGCGCCCGGCTTTTTTCGAGGAGTCGATATCGAGGCAGCCCGCCAGCACCAATGGCTGGTTGGCAACGACGCCGACGGTGGAGCCGTCCATGCGAATAAAACCGACAATAATATTTTTGGCGTAGTCGGGCTGAATTTCAAAAAACTCATTTTCATCGGCGACTTTATAAATAAGCTCTTTCATGTCGTAGGGTTTGTTGGGATCCTGGGGAACCAGAGTATCCAGAGACATATCCATGCGCTCGTGAACATCGTCTGTCGGCCAAACGGGGGGCTTTTCTTTGTTATTCGCAGGCAGGTAGTTGATGAAGCGGCGCAGCATCAGCAGGGCTTCGACATCGTTTTCCAGCGCCAGATCGGCAACACCGGATTTGCTGGTATGGGTTACAGCGCCGCCGAGCTGTTCTGCGGTCACCGATTCGTGGGTCACGGTTTTGACCACATCGGGGCCCGTGACAAACATATAGGAACTGTCTTTGACCATAAAGATGAAATCTGTCATTGCCGGCGAATAGACAGCGCCACCGGCACAGGGTCCCATAATCATGGAGATTTGCGGAATCACACCGGAGGCCATCACATTGCGCTGAAAGACATCGGCATAGCCGCCAAGGGAGGCTACACCTTCCTGAATGCGGGCGCCGCCGGAATCGTTGAGGCCGATCACCGGAGCGCCGACCTTCATGGCCTGATCCATGATTTTGCAGATTTTTTCCGCATGGGTTTCCGACAGGGAACCGCCAAACACGGTGAAATCCTGGCTGAAAATAAACACCAGGCGGCCATTGATGGTGCCATAACCGGTGACAACCCCATCGCCGGGGGTGTGGTCTTTATCCATGTCGAAGTCGGTGCAGCGGTGCTCCACAAACATGTCCCACTCTTCAAAGGAACCCGGATCGAGAAGCAGGTCGATACGCTCGCGGGCGCTGAGCTTGCCTTTGGCGTGCTGGGCTTCAATACGCTTAAGGCCGCCACCCAAGCGAGCCTGTTGGCGTTTTTCTTCGAGTTGGTGAATGATCTCGTGCATAAGATATTCCTGATGATTTGTAGATGTTATGGCCATGGGGCTCAAGTAACCAGGGTGGCCAGCAAAGTGCAGTGGCGCCGCCTTGCTGCCCAATGGCCTAAAGTTACCATTAATTGCCTTCAATGGGTTCAGTGTTGCAGACTCTAACGGGTTGCCGATACTGGCGACAGGGCAGTTTTAATCATAAAAACTCGCCAAAAATATCATATAATCGCATCACCCTAGTCATTATTGCTTATATCCTCACCTAAAAGGACGTTTTGCCTATGGCGACAATTTGCATGCATCATGTGCTGACGTCAATGAACGGCCTGGCTGGCGACGACCAAAAACGCCAACGCCTACTGATTGCTGCAGGAATCAATCCTCAGCTTGGTAACGACCCCCAGCGCCGCATTCATACAGATCAGGTGGCGCGCCTATTCAAAAGCGTCCAGGTGGAGCTCGGTGACGAATTTATGGGCTTTAGCTCCTCACCCTGCCGAGTGGGCGCCTTTAAAACCATGCGCGAACTGGTTAAACACTGCCGCACCCTGGGGGAGTTGCTCGAAAAAGCGGTGGCATTTTACGCGCTACTCAGCGACGAAGTGGTGATGTCGCTGGAGGTGGTTCAGGGGCGGGCTGTTTTTCGTAT
>JBFXIU010000225.1:0-5385 GCA_050175615.1 Porticoccaceae bacterium
CGAGCTGGACATCAAGGTCACGGGCTATCAGTGGAAGTGGCAATACGCATACCTCGGTGAAGATGTCGCCGTAATGAGCGAGCTGGCAACACCGGAAACTGAAATCTATAACAATGACGACAAGGGTGAGTTTTACCTTCAGGAGGTCAATGAGCCTCTGGTAATCCCCGTCGATACCAAGGTTCGTTTCCTCATAACCGCCAAGGACGTGATTCACTCCTGGTGGATGACCGATTTCGGTGTCAAGAAAGATGCCATTCCTGGATTTATCAATGAAACCTGGGCGAAAGTAGAAAAAACCGGTATTTACCGCGGCGCCTGTACTGAGCTCTGTGGCCAGGGTCACGCCTTTATGCCTGTGGTTGTTCGCGTCGTTGAGAAAGATGAATACCAAGAGTGGATTGGCAATAAAAAGGCCGAAGCTGCTGCTATGCGCGAGCTCACTGAAAAAGTATTCACTAAAGATGAGCTGATGGCCAAGGGTGAGGAAGCTTACAACCGCTCCTGCGCCGCCTGCCACCAGACTAATGGTGAAGGTATTCCCGGGGTGTTCCCCGCCATGAAAGGCGGTGCTATCACCACTGGCGAGCTCAATGGCCATCTCGATATCGTTGTCAATGGTAAGCCAGGCACTGCCATGCAGGCCTTTGGCGCCCAGCTGTCTGAAGTGGATATTGCCGCGATTATTACCTACGAGCGCAATGCCTGGGGCAACGACCTGGGCGATGTGGTTCAGCCCATCGATGTTCTTAAATTCAAACAAGGCCAATAAGGGAGGGTAATATCATGGCACATGGTCCCGCTAAAGGTATTGGCCGCTGGCTCTTTACCACAAATCACAAAGACATTGGCACAATGTACCTCTGGTTCAGTTTTGCCATGTTTCTGCTGGGTGGCTTTTTTGCAATGGTCATTCGCGCCGAGCTTTTTCAGCCCGGCATGCAAATTATTCGTCCGGAATTCTTTAACCAGATGACGACAATGCACGGCCTGGTGATGGTGTTTGGCGCCATTATGCCGGCGTTTGTCGGGCTGGCGAACTGGATGATTCCCCTTCAGATCGGCGCGCCGGATATGGCTCTGCCGAGGATGAATAATCTCAGCTTCTGGATACTGCCCTTTGCGTTTGCGATTCTGTCCTCCACGCTGTTTATGGAGGGTGGCGCGCCCAACTTCGGTTGGACATTCTATGCGCCCCTATCGACTACTTACGCACCGCCATCGGTTAATTATTTCATTTTTGCCATTCATATCATGGGTGCGTCCTCAATCATGGGCTCCATCAATATCATCGCTACCGTGCTCAATCTGCGCGCTCCTGGCATGACCATGATGAAAATGCCCCTGTTCGTGTGGACCTGGTTGATTACCGCCTTCCTGCTGATCGCCGTTATGCCGGTGCTGGCGGGCGCGGTTACCATGATGCTGATGGACATCAATTTCGGCACCAGCTTCTTTGATGCCGCCGGCGGTGGCGACCCCGTATTGTTCCAGCACGTGTTCTGGTTCTTTGGCCATCCCGAGGTGTACATCATCATTCTGCCTGCTTTCGGTGTGATTTCGGCAATTATTCCCACCTTCAGCCGCAAGCCACTGTTTGGTTACTCTTCCATGGTCTATGCCACCGCAGCGATTGCGTTCCTGTCGTTCATCGTCTGGGCGCACCACATGTTCACCGTGGGTATGCCGCTGACGGGTGAGTTGTATTTCATGTACGCCACCATGCTGATTGCGGTGCCCACCGGGGTGAAAGTGTTCAACTGGGTCGCCACCATGTTCAAAGGTGCGATGTCGTTTGAAACGCCCATGCTTTTTGCCATCGCCTTTGTGATTCTGTTTACCATCGGCGGCTTTACCGGATTGATGTTGGCCATTGCGCCTTCTGATATTCAGTACCACGACACCTATTTTGTGGTGGCTCACTTTCACTATGTCATGGTGGCCGGCGCCGTATTCTCTGGTACAGGTGCAGTGTACTACTGGCTGCCGAAGTGGTGCGGCAAAATGTACAACGAAACCATGGGCAAGCTGCAATTCTGGATTGCCTTTATCGGTTTCAACATCACCTTCTTCCCCCAGCATTTTCTCGGCTTGGCGGGTATGCCCCGGCGTTACGCAGACTACGCCTTGCAATTCGCCGACTGGAATATGGTTTCGAGCATTGGCGCGTTCATGTACGGCGCCGCCCAGTTGCTGTTCCTCTACAATGTGATCGCCACCATCGTAGCGGGCAAACCGGTAACCGAGCCCAAAACCTGGGATGGGGCTGAAGGTCTGGAGTGGACTGTGGCCACCCCCGCGCCCTACCACACCTTTTCAACGCCTCCAGAAGTGAAATAGGAGCAGAAAATATGGCGACAAGCCCAACGCAGCGGTTGGTTGTTAAGCTCCTCGGCGGTGCTGTTGCCATGTTTTTTTTCGCCATTTTTGTGTTGCCGCCCATCTATGACGTCTTTTGTGACATCACCGGTCTGGGCGGTAAAACAGGCGGAAAATATGTCGCTGAAGAATCGGTGATTGATGAAAGCAGAACGATTCGCGTGCAATTTGTGGTCACCAACAACGGCGACATGCCCTGGGAGTTTAAACCCATGGTGCATGAGGTGCAGGTGCACCCCGGGCAAGCCGTGCCAATAAAGTTTTTGGCGAGAAATACCACCGATCGGGATATGGTGGCGCAGGCGATTCCCAGCGTATCGCCCATAAATGCGGCGCGCTATTTCCTCAAGACAGAGTGTTTTTGTTTCAATCAACAGCCGCTGGCTGCGGGTGAAGATGCAGAGTTACCGGTAGTTTTTATTGTCGACAGGGATCTGCCCAGTGCAGTTCATACCATCACTCTGTCTTACACGTTGTTTGATATCACCGGGCGCAGCGAAGCGCCTTTGGCAGCCTCTACTTATTAATAATGTTTCGGAAAAGCGGTACAAATTCGGAGAAAAATAATGGCAACTGATAGCAACTATTACGTTCCCGAGAGCAGTAAACTGCCACTCTTCACTGCGCTGGGAATGGGTCTGACCGCCTATGGCGCCGCTACTTGGGTACAGGGCGGCACGGCGATGGTTTTCCTGCTCGGCAGTGTGGTTCTGGCTTTTGTTCTCTACACCTGGTTTAACCTGGTGATCAAAGAGAACATGGCGGGTATGAACAGTGCGCAACTGAAAAGATCCTATGTCTGGGGAATGGGCTGGTTTATCTTTTCCGAAGTCATGTTCTTTGCCGCCTTTTTTGGCGCCCTTTTCTATGTGCGCATGGTGTCTTCTTCGCATTTGGAAGCCAGTTCGGATCTACTGTGGAATGGCTTTGAGTTTTCCTGGCCGCTGTATGCAACACCGGACATGGCTGTCAATGGCGACGCCGCCCAGTTTCAGGGGCCTAAAGACATCATTGACCCCTGGCACCTGCCGTTGCTGAATACCATCCTGCTGTTGACTTCCAGTGTTACCGTACATTTTGCCCATACCGCTCTGAAAAAGGAAAACCGCAAAGGCTTTAATACCTGGCTGGCGGCTACCGTGATTTTGGGTATTGCTTTTCTATTCTTCCAGGTTGAAGAATATATTGAAGCCTACCGCGACCTTGGTCTGACTCTTGAGTCCGGTATCTACGGAACCACTTTCTTCCTGCTTACCGGTTTCCACGGCGCCCACGTAACTCTGGGTACTTTTATGCTGTTGATTCAATTAATCAGGGGACTGAAAGGCCATTTCAGCCACGATGATTGTTTTGGCTTTGAGGCCTCATCCTGGTACTGGCACTTTGTCGATGTCGTTTGGGTTGGCTTGTTTATTTTTGTCTATGTCCTGGGGTCGTAACAGAGTTCCCGAATACAGACGCCAACAGCAAATGGCCAGGAAAATTCCTGGCCATTTCATATTTGCAAGATGAACATTTCCCAGCTTTGCGACTTGGCTTCGTCAGTTTATTCCTGGCGGGTGCTTTCCGGGTGCAGATGCTTGTCCCAGGGCGCCGTACTTTTCAGTTTGCCACTGGCAAAACCATAGACAATAGTGGCCACAAGCACGGCGGCGAGAGAAACGCGAATGCCGAGGGCGTAAAGGGTTCTTTTGCGAGGATTGCCGACATCTTTCATCAGGAAATAAAGGCCGCTACTCAGGCTTATTACCACGGCAATGAACAAGATGACGATGAAAAATTTCAGAAGCATGGTGATTATTCCCTGCGGAAAACAGTGATTTAACCATAGATGGTCACAGCGATGCAGCAACAGGTTACCTTCAAATGGCAGATTAATATCGCCATGCTGGTTTTTGCTGCATTTTTTTTACCCCTGACCATTAGCCTGGGGTTTTGGCAATTGCAGCGGGCTGAAGAAAAGCAGGCGTTGCTTGACGAGTATCGTGCGAGGGAAACCGCCGCACCCCAGGCCATCGCCAGCATTGATTCCTCTGCGGATCACCAGTACCGCCGTGTAAAAGCACATGGACATCTAATAAATGATCGGACTCTGTTATTGGAAAACCGGGTGCGAAATGGAAGGCCGGGATTTGAAGTGATGACCCCTGTGGAGACAGCCCCAGAGAAACCCTGGATATGGGTGAACAGGGGCTGGATTGCGGGCTCATTGGATCGCACTCAGTTACCGCAAATTCCCGAGTTAACGACTGCGGTAACATTGCATGGCCATCTTTACCGGATGCTGGACAAGCCATTCACTGTGGGGGATGAAGTGTGGCGTGAACACTGGCCCCAGGTTTTGCAAAATTTTGATGGCACATTAATGGCCAGGCGCCTTGGCAGGACATTTTTCCCTTACACAATCAGGCTGGATCAGGATTCTCCGGGAGCACTGGCGACGGGGTGGGAGATAGTGAATGTGATACCTGAAAAACATAAAGGCTATGCGGCGCAGTGGTTTACCATGGCCGCGGCATTGGTAATTCTGTCTGTTTTTGCCAACTCCAACCTTGGCGCTGTCATTAAAAGCCACAGAATGAAAGAACGCTAGGTTGAAAGAATTGTAGATTGAAAGCCCTTCCGGGAGTTAACTGAATGAGTGAAGCACCATCGCGGTTTACGGCACCTTTGCAGGTGATTTTGATGTTTGCCATTATTCTGGCAACTATTTTGTTGGGCTTTTTGATGATGCCCGATACTCAGGAGGAGCGCGATCAACTGCTTGCCGGGCTTGGCACCACCAACCACGGCAGGCTTTTGGAACCCGCTGTCTCCCTGGAAAGGCTGGCGCTTGCAGATAAAAATGGCAATCCCTGGCGGTTGGCCGATCGCAAACCCAAGTGGCGGCTGTTGATTCCCGGGGGTGCCAACTGTGACGGAGATTGTGAAAAACTGCTCTATACCACCCGCCAGGTTCATGTGCGCCTGGGTAAATACGCCCATCGCATTGAGCGACTCTATGTG
>JBFXIU010000226.1:0-5338 GCA_050175615.1 Porticoccaceae bacterium
GTTTAATCATTCCAATAATGGTAATTTTAAAAAGGACTTATGCAGATCTGGCTAACATTAAAATAATCATGTTATGCAGTTAGATATTCAAGCTTGAATGATATACAGATCTACTGAACATATTGTTAGCCTTATGTGAGAATATGAATCAATTCTGAATATGAAAATATAAAGGGCGTCCCTTTGGCCCCCTTGATCGACCAGACCGGAATTTCGTTGAGGAACCCGGCGTCGAGATAAGCAATGGCTTACTTCAGGTTGATATTCTTGGGCCGGAAGCAAAACTTTTGTGAGGTGGCATTATGCTCAGTAAAACTTTTATTATGGGATTTTTAATAGTAATGACTTGGTATGGTTCTTCTTTCGGAGGAGCCGTCGCTGCAATGAAACCGCTTGAAACCCAAAAAGTTCAATTAGCCAATACAATGAAAGAGGCAGAGATACTTGAAGCACATTGTAATGTTTATCACATTGATAGCGCATGTTACCAATTAAAACAAGTTGAAGCGCAGATATCTATTTTAAAACAAAGAATTGACGCTTCCGAGAAAATGAGAAATAATTCTATCGAAACAGGTTTTAAAGGTTTGGATCATCAAACCGAAAATGAGTTGACAGGTATCTGGGCAAGCCCTTTCGGCATCATTGCCCTGGAACAAGATGGTTCTCATGTAATTGGATCCTATTTTTACAATGAAGGCGTCATAGAGGGAGTCCTTACTGGCTCAACCCTTTCCTTTCGTTGGCGCGACTCCCTCAAGTACAGCGGGAATGGCAGTTTCGAGCTTCAACCCAACGGCAATACGCTCCAAACTGCATGGAATCCCACCACCGTGTCTTCAATAGGCCCGTGGTTCGCGACGCGTGTCAGTGATTTGCCCAATCCTCCGGGGCAACGTTCCCATTGGGTAGTGGAGATGGACGTCATGGGTAATTCCACCCTGGCTGGGCGAGCTGTGGGATCGGCAGATATATTCTTCGATAACGACAAGATTGCTGGCCGGTTATCGGGGAAATTCATCCCGGCGGGAGCCGAATCCGTTGGCCCTGTGAGCGGCGGAACCGAAGATGCCAACAATATTTTTTCCTCTTTTACTGGAAACCGCGTGGGCAAACGATGTGTGCTGCGCATGAAAAACGTTCAGGATGGGTCAGCGACTCTGGTGGAAGTAACCGGCGATGGTACCCTTTACTCAGGGACTTGGCAGGACGATCCGGTCTCCCACTCCAGCCTGGGGGAAGCCCCATTGCACGGCACCATCAGCCTGACACGTCAGAGCGCCGGCAGAACCGAAACCCTCACCGAGCAGGCATGGAAGCGCCATGCGCGTCTTTGGCGGGTGGCTAAATCAATAAAGGAAACATGGGCTTCGCCTCTCAATGGCGACCCCGGCCTCGTTGCACGAAGGATGCGCAACGACGGCGATCTCCAGGGTGCGGCAACGGCGTTCGCCAAATTGGCGCAAGTTTATCGAAAGGCCAATGACATCCAGCGGCTGGCCGACACGTTGAATGAAGAGGCGACGACCTTGGTATGGTGCGGACGGTTTGAAGAGGCCCGCCAGCGTTATCGGGAAATTTTGGGCTTGCCCGGTATTTATGAAACACAAAAGCTCCTTGCTATCACAGGCCTGGAGATTGTGCGACTTTCTATAGGTGGCACGTCACCCCAACCGTTACCTCCTGCTGACGACAAGAGTTTGGCTCATGATGATCCCATCAATCTCAAGGACAGGGCGATTAAGGCCGAGCGATCAGGCGACATCGATACCGCCGTGGCCCTCTTTGACCAGGCGATTGCCCGCTACGAAGCGGATAAAAAGACACTTACCAATCCCGTCCTTTGTCGGGGGCGCAACATTGATATTGCAATTGTCTTGGAGCGGAGCGCCATGGCTGAAATGGGCCGGAGGCGGTGGGCGGAAGCGGCTGCCCGTGTGGAACGGGCAATCACCGTGTGGAAGTCCATTGACAGTGGTTCAATCAACGTCGCGAACAGCGGAAGACTGTTATCCGGGTTGAGGTTGCGGCAAGGCCAACTGCCTGAGGCCCGTGCCTCCATTCGTGATGCTATTGCCATTGCCGGGAAGCACCATATGGGGGAAACTTGGGAATTGTATGCTCAGGCCGCTCGGGTGGAGGTTCAAGGTGGCGATTACGCCTTGGCGGAAACGTATTTTCAGAAGGCGATTGACAATATTGAATCTTTGCGTGTGCGGCTGGTCACGGACGAAACAAAGGTTGGTTACTTCGGTTCGATTTTATCCCCAGCGGATGTTTATGAGGAATACGTAGCTTTCTTGATGGATCGCACCGGTAATGAACGCACCGCGTTGGAAATGGCCGAACGGGCGCGGGCGCGGGCATTGTTAGATATTCTTGATCCGCAAGGCGTTAAGCTGGGTCCGGAATACGCCTTTGTGAATGAAACCCCCAGCACGAAGGTTTCGAACACCATCACTGCTGATGCCGCCGTCACATTGGCCCGTCGCGAGAACACAGTCTATCTAGTCTATTTTGTTACCAACCAAGCGGCCTATGTTTGGCTCATAGTGCCGGACGGGAATCTATACAGTGGCCGAATCGACACCGATGACGTGGTGTTGCGCAAAGCAGTTGATGACCTTTGCCAAGTTATGAGTCTCAATCTTCCATCGGAGGAGCCGCGTCGTGCCCTTACGCACCTGCTATGCGCTCCCGTGGCAAAGGAGTTGGCTACGTTACAGAAAGAGACGCGGATGACGATCATACCTCATAAATTCCTTGCCCTGGTTCCGTTCGGCGCCTTAGGCGAAACCTCGGGGGAGTGGGGAGAGAAGTGGATTCTAACTTCTCTTCCCAGTCTATCAATTGCCAGCCAACTGCCCCAAAACCCTATTCCGCATCAAGGCCCGCTTTTGGCTGTGGGGCTGTCAGAGGGCCCTAAGCCTCTTGTTTACTCAAAGGAAGAGGTGAGACAGGCAGCGAGATTATTTCCTGGAGCCACCATTCTGCTCAATGAATCGGCAACCCGGCAGAGGGTTCTGGCAGAACTGCCGCGCCATCGGGTGGCCCTGCTGTCCTCCCATACTCAGGAAGAAGAGAGGACCGTTACCGATTGGGGACAGGGAAAAGAACTCGAACTTCTGCTTGCTGGCTCCGACACGTTATCCATGCGTGATCTCAAACGAGGAACGCTGACTGGCATGGGACTCGTAATATTAAGTGCCTGTAAGTCAATCAGAGGGCAGCAATTTTCAGGTGACGAATTGATGAATCTTGCCAGAGCTTTTCTGGCTGCCGGCGCAGAACGAGTATTAATCACACTATGGCCTGTAGAGGACAAATCATCGGCTGATATCATTTCTAAATTTTTAGCCAAGATAAAGGGTAGTAATCCAGCAGCCATTGCATTGCATCATACGATATGTGAGTATCGAAAACAATCCCCCAGGGACAATAATACTTCACAACCTCCTATGAGATGGGCCGCATGGGTTTTAATGGGACGTCATGAATAATATTGATTTTCGCGAAGATTTGAAATTTGTTGGGACGATAGCGGCCTCAATGGCTGGCGTGTTTGTAATATTGTCCTATATGGTGCGACGGATTCAATTCAAGCTGTATGGATTGCCTCTTGACATGGACATTTCGCAATTGTCCTATGCCAACGTTGCCGCTGGATTGCTCCTAATGATGGTCTGCGCGGCTGCGCTTTTCAGCCCCCTGCTATGCTTTACGTGGCTGATAACCCGAAGATTCCGGCGGAGATGCAAAGAAAGAACAAGGGGATTATCCGGAATGACCATTGGCTTCATGTCTGTCGTAGCCTTCTTCGTTCTCTTGCTTCCGGCATTAGAGGTGGTTGGCCTACAAGACCTTCTGTGGTGGACCATCGAGCCGGCAAACAATACGGCGGGCATGCTGCCACTTGTGATTGGTAAAAACAGCGTCTCCGCAATAGCCCGGCTCGTGACGTCGGGATTGGCCCTGGGCGCTGTGGCGTTCGTACTGGCCACTGCGGCAACTACGTTTGCCGATTGGAGGCGCAAACCGGACTTCAGGCGACTGGGTATGGTTGGCGCCAGTGGACTGATTGTCTGCTTGGCGTTATTTGCTTATGTGGTCCTGCTTGCCGCGATCGTCCCTGGTTTTGGAGAATTTGATTCCCAGGTGACCATCTCCCTACAGTCGTCGGCGGTACCCGGCGGCTCGACAGTGGATGGCCTGCTGATCAGTCAGACAAATAATGCCGTATCTGTTCTTTCCATGAAGGAAGGATCGGCTTCCGTCGTCCTGGTCCCAACAACCAGCATTGCGCGCATCGACTTCCGGGGCCGGAGTAAGTCATTTAAACATCTTTTATATCGGCGTTTACAGTACGCTATGAAAAATCAGGAGGATAGAACCATGTCTATTTTCAAAATACCGTTCGCGATGTGGGCAATAGTCGGAGCGCTTTTGGTTGTTGTGGGGTTTTCACAGTTGCTACCGTCCCAGGCGGTGGCCGATCCATCCAATGCTGTAACAGATCCATCCGTTATCGATAGGAACGCCCGGGCCGAATCCGTGTTGCGCCCAAAACTTCTCGCCGCAGTTTTGGCGTACTATCCTGCAGTGCTGAATATGGTAGGTGATGTGGCAGAAAAGGTCGAAATGTTCGTTGGCATGATCATTCGTGGTGACAACGAATCCTCCGGCGATTTATGGTGTTATGGGGTCGACGGCAATCATCGTCGTCTCACAAACGATGGAGGTTACACCTCGCTACGGCCATCCAAGGATGGTTCGCATGTGGCCTTTCTTCGCCAAGGACATCTCGGCATTCTCGATATCGGTACTGGCACCGTGCGTTTGCTGCCAGGCGATACGGTCTATGAACGTCTTCTGGGTTGGGACGAATCTCTTGGAATGCTGCTGGCGGCACGCAAGGACAATTTTCTTGTTCGCCTGCACATTGCCGATGGGCGTTCTGAGGCAATGATGGCGTCTCCTCTTAGAGGCAAAGAACGTGCTGACCTTGAGGTGCTCGCTCGCATGACCCCAAGCCCTGGAATACTTATGGTAAGTGGCTATAATGATGAATGGTTTGTGTTGGAAAAACGCTGGGGAGCAACGGAAAATGCCCTCCTCTTCACCACCAAGCATCCTCTATCCGATCCCACATGGTGCGAGGCTGGTATTTTTTATGTAGCGACAAAAGACTAAGAATTAGGTGAGGTGATCCTTGAACCTATCCCCAAAATACAGAACTACATCACCTGTTGTGTGTTTCTGTCTTCATTTTTCCATATTTTGCGTTCAATAACATTTTTGGGGATAGGTTCTTGAATTACTGTGAATAATATAACCACGC
>JBFXIU010000227.1:0-5302 GCA_050175615.1 Porticoccaceae bacterium
ACCCGCAACCACGCCCACCAAACGCCTGGCTTCGTATCGACCCTTGGCCCCCAACATATGGGAGGTGCCCGATTTTCCGGCCACCGAGTAGCCGGCAATGGCGGCGCGGGTTGCAGTGCCGCCCGGCTCGGTAACAGCAACCAGCATTTCGCGAATCTGTCGCGCAATCACAGGGTCAACCACCTGCTCACCAACCGGCGGCTGCTTGACTTTAAGCAGAGACACCGGCTTTTTGACGCCATCGGCAGCGAGAATGCTGTAGGCGCGTGCCACCTGCAGCGGCGTGGCGGCAATGCCATAGCCAAAAGACATGGTCACCTGCTCAATGGTTCGCCATTTGCGGTGCTCGGGCAGCATGCCGGGGCTTTCACCGGGAAACCCCGTTCCCGGAGGATCGCCGACGCCAAAGCGGGAAAACATGTCGCGAACCATATTGGGATCCAGTTCCAGGGCAATTTTGGTGGTGCCCACCTGGCTGGATTTTTTCAGAATGCCCCTCATGTCGAGCAGACCATAATTGGAGTGATCGGCAAAGGTTTTACCAGCTACCCAGATATAGCCCGGACTGGTTTCGAGGGTTGTTTCGGGTTTGAATTTGCCACTCTCCAGCGCTGCGAACATGGTTAGCGGCTTCATGGTGGAGCCAGGCTCGATAAGATCGGTCATTACCCGGTTGCGCAAACCATTGATGTCCATACCCGCTCTGTTGTTT
This sequence comes from Porticoccaceae bacterium, assembly GCA_050175615.1. Classification (GTDB taxonomy): domain Bacteria; phylum Pseudomonadota; class Gammaproteobacteria; order Pseudomonadales; family Porticoccaceae; genus CAYXXZ01. The sequence goes on from JBFXIU010000227.1 coordinate 713, forward strand.
GGGTTATAGGATGGCTGATTGACCATCGCCAGCACCTCGCCGGTTTCCACGTCGAGCATCACCAGGGAGCCGGAGGCGGCTCGAAAGCGATTGACTGCCGCTTTCAATTCCCTATAGGCCAGATATTGAAGACGCAGATCTATGCTAAGGGCAATATCACGGCCTGCTTTTTCACTTTCCAGCAGGCCGACATCCTTAATAACGCGGCCTTTAAGATCCTTGACAACCCGCTTCGCACCGGGCTCCCCGGAAAGGCTTTTTTCGTAGGCCAGTTCAATGCCCTCCTGCCCCTGATCGTCAATATTGGTAAAGCCCACCAGCTGGGCTGCCACTTCCCCCGCCGGATAAAAACGTCTGTACTCCTGCTGCCCATAGACACCAGGGACTTTATGGGCGAGGATTTTTTCCGCCTCCAGCGGCATCAGATGGCGCGCCAGATACATAAACTCTTTATTGCGATAACGGCTGATACGGTCGCGAAGCTGGTCTGCGACCACGCCCAGATCCTGGGTCAAGGCCACAAAGGCTTGCCCCTGGGTGTCAATCAGCTGAGGGTTGGCCCAAATGGACACCACCGGCGTACTCACCGCCAAAGGCTCGCCGCGGCGATCGGTGATTAGGCCGCGGTAGGCGGGAATTGTCTCAGTGCGCACGGTTCGCGCGTCGCCCTGCCCCTGAAGGAACTTGAAACCGCGATCCAGGTCGCGAACCACCTGAAGGCCGGCGATATGAAACAGGGCGGCAGCGGGCAGGCACAACAACAGCAGCAATACCAAAAGGTATCGCCAGCGGGGAATCGCCGGTTCTCTGTTGCGCTTATTGCTCAAGGCTGCACCATAATCACTTCTTTAATTTCGGGAACTCTCATTCCCAACTCGTTAATGGCTATTTTTTCAATTCTCGACAGTGAAGCCAGGGAGCTCTGCTCAAGCAAATACTGCCCCCAGGCCACCTGAAGGTTATTTTCGGTTTGCTGCAATATCGCCAACTCACTGTAGAGCAGGCGGCAGCGATGGCTGGCGTAAACCACCGCCAGCGCCGACAAAATCACCACCAGCCACAACACCGCTGCCGCTTTTGTCGCTGTCATTGACCACCCCCACCCCTATGGCTGCTCATGCTGTTTTCTCGGCCACACGCATCACCGCACTGCGGGCGCGGACATTGAGCTCACATTCTTCGTCGCCGGGTTTTAACGCTTTGCCCACGGCTCTCATCGGGCGCACGATATCCGCTTCCGCAACCGGCAAGCCGCGAGGAATCGGCGGACCTTTTTCCTGGAGGCGAATAAAGCGCTTCACTATGCGGTCTTCCAGTGAGTGAAAACTGATCACCACCAAACGACCGCCGATCTTCAACACATCGACAATATCGGCAAGCAGATCATGAAGGTCGTCGAGTTCGCGATTGATATAAATGCGGATGGCCTGAAAAGCTCGCGTCGCCGGATTTTTACCCCGCTCCCAGGAGGGATTGGCCTCGGCAATAATGGCGGCCAGTTGCCCGGTGCGCACTATGGGCTGCTGTTGGCGGGCGCGCACTATGGCTTTGGCCATGCGCCGGGAAAATTTTTCTTCACCGTACTCCCAAAGCACGGTGGCAATGTCTTTTTCGTCGGCAACGGCGAGCCAGTCTGCTGCGCTCATTCCCGACTCTGGATCCATACGCATGTCCAGTGGACCGTCCTGCATAAAACTAAAGCCTCTCTCTCCCTGATCAAGCTGGGGCGACGACACGCCCAGATCCAGCAGTACGCCGGCAACCCGGCCAGACTGACCGCGAACCGCCGCATAACTGGCAATATCCTTGAACGAACCGCGCACAAATTCAAAACGGCTGTCAGCGCCAAAACGCAGCTTCGCTGCGCGCTCCGCTTCCGGGTCTTTATCCACCGCCAGCAGGCGGCCATTGGCCGACAGTTTCGCCAGAATCGCCGCGCTGTGGCCGCCACGGCCGAAAGTGCCATCGATATAAAAACCGTCGGCGTCAGTGACCAGCGCCGCCACGGCCTCATCGAGTAACACAGTTTTATGTGTAACCTGCTCGCTCATTTCGCCAACTCCCCTTACAGTGAAAGGGATTGCATTGCGTCTGGAACAGAGAGCTCACCGGCGGCTTCTTCAAGCCAGGTGCCGCAGCTCGCATTCCAGTTTTCCAGACTCCAAAGCTCAAAACGGTGACGCTGCCCCACAAGCATGACCTTTTTATCGATTTCCGCATGCTTGCGCAGCTCCGGCGGCACCAAAATACGGCCAGAGGCATCAAGATCGATATCGCGGGCATGGCCAATTAGCAGGCGCTGCATACGCCGAGTGCTATCATTGAACGTGGGCAGGGCTGCGATCTGATTTTCAATTTTTTCCCACTCGGGAAGGGGGTAGATAAACAGGCATTTATCCTTGATATCAATGGTGGCCACCAGACTTCCGCCGCATTGGGACATCAACGCATCCCGATACCGCGCAGGGATCGCCAGGCGCCCCTTGGTATCAAGATTGATTTCGTTGCTGCCTCGAAACACACGCTTCCCCATTCAGTTTTGGAAGAATTTGCCACATTGCCCCACTTTCTCCCACAAGCTGACACTATATGCCTGATAAATGCCAAGTCAAGGGATCAGATCGGGAAAAATTCAAGAAAATGCACTTAAATTTCGGCAACTTACGCAGTTTGAGCCAAGAGCAAGCTGAGCCAAAATCATTATCACAAACAAAAACATTAGGCTGCCAATTCAACTTAAAGTGAATTGTCATAAAGAAGATTTTTTTGGAATACGCAGACTGGTTTTTTATGGCAACAAGCTATATTTGATCAAAAATTGTACAGATTCCGTATAGCTTTGCCAATTCGCGGACACACTCAGAGTCAGCAGAATGGACAGAGCAACGCGATACCTATCATTTTCGACAAATGCGGAACCTCCCCTGAGTCCGTAGGATGGGTGGAGCAACCCGATACCCATCACTTTCGACAAATGCAGCCCCCCCCTGAGTCCGTAGGATGGGTGGAGCAACCCGATACCCATCACTTTCGACAAATGCAGGGCCTCTCCCTGGGCACAATAACAGCGACACAGCATCCTGAAGTTGAACCTTTTGCGGCCGGCGACCCGGGCAACAGGGTGCAAGCTTCCCTGTGGTTTGATGGTTATAGCGTTGCTCCACCCATCCCACGGTGCTTCTGGGGTGAATGCAGAGAGACTCCTCCTTCACGGTGATCTTTCACCGGCATCAATTTCATCACCACCACCGACCCAATCTTCCGGCAACAGATCCATCCGCACATAACGGTGAAACGATGACCATGGCCAGTCCTTCACCCGCTGCACATGCCCATGCTTGCGCGGATTGTGATGGATGTAATCCACATGCCGAACAAAATCCCATTCATCGCGAATGCGGTGTTCCCAGTAGCGGCGCTGCCAAATACCCCGCTCGCCCTTGCTCTGCCGACTTGCAGAAATGCCCTCCCCCCTTGGCAATGCACGAGAAAAGCCAGTTTTGATCAATCGCCAGCGCAGGGAAAAGTCCGCATCCCCGGTCGGCAGCGTGCAAAGGGCGTGGAGGTGATCGGGCAGGATCACAATGGCGTCGATACGCCAGGGATGGCTGCGCATCACGGCAGCAAAAGAGGATCTCAACAGATCAACTCTTGTTGTGAGTAAATCGCTCCGGCGTTCCGCCAAGTTGAGGGTGAAAAACCAGGTTGCTCCCGGGGTGTTGTCACGGCGGTAGGCGGTCATGAATTGCAGTCCTTTGCAATGGGGTTTATTGGCAAGCTATGAAGGATTATCAGGTATGGGCGATGGGTATCGCTGCACTCCACCCATCCTACGATGTCCTGTAGTCGTGGACAATCATTCATCTTTCAACAACTTGAAAAATAGGCAGGAGTCAGCCGATAAGTCGACTTCATCCACGCCCCAACTACGCAGAATTAAAGGAAAAATCACCCTTATCGTACCGCTTGTGTACCGGTTTGTGTACCAACTACCGGTAGAATTCATAGTGATTCATTGTCCGCTAGCCCCAATTCCCAACGTCTTCAATTTTCAGAGTGTTTGGGGGGGGGGGAATATTTGAGATCGAATCCGATATTTGCCGACCCAATGTATCGGCACGATCACTGTTCTTGGGTTCCAGTACGGCTCTGACATATACCATATCGTTGGTTTGGCATCTTTCGAACACTACGCCAGAAAGCTGCACAGTTTTAGCTGTGGAATCCGACGCTTCCGCCAACATCCTCTTGGCTTCTCCGGTAGCTTCGTCATAAGCAGAAAGATAAGAATCTACATCTGGAGTCAAAGGCTCAGACTTGGCCACCGCGATATATGAGCGAACGCCTTTGCTGTCTTCTACATGCAGGCCAATTTGCTGGGGAAAGCAGGTTTCATCCCCAGCAAAGGAAGACAAGCTCACAACGGTCGCAAGGACGGTTGTGACAAATTTACAATTCATTTATTTGTTTAAAAGTCCTTAAGCCGCTCCGTATTGCTGTGACTTTCAACACCTTGGAGCGATCCATTACTTCCTTTTGAAGCGGAATTTCCTGTTTTTTGGGGTGGATTGACATTTCTAGCCTCTGGAG
>JBFXIU010000228.1:0-5273 GCA_050175615.1 Porticoccaceae bacterium
ATTGATGCCGAGGTAGGAAGCCAACCCGATCGCGACAATCAGCGGATAAAGATACAGCGGCAGATAGACCGGCAGATAACCGCTGAGTTTCAGCTGGACCAGGTAAAAGCTGCCCTGAATCCCCAGCTTGACCAGCGGCAGCGACAAAATCAGCGATCCCAGCACCACCGTGGTTGTCGCTCTTAGATAAAGCTTGCTGATTTCCGCGGTCTCATAACCAAAGACCTTTAAATAGGAAATATAGAGGGCGTTTTTGTCGATCACCAGTTTGGTCAGCACCACCATCAGCACCAGATAAATGACCACCGCCGCAAACAAACACAGCGGCGCCAGCTGATTAAAAGAGGACAGCATCTGATCCCCGAATTTGGCCATCTCCGCCGGGGTGATCACCGTCGCCACCACGTTTCTATCGGCAAAGGTCAATTCCTGATCGGAAAAATAGCCGTTAAAATAGTCCGCCTCGCGATCAAGCAGGGCGTTGAGCTGGGCCTGACTGAGAAAGACCGTCAGCCCCCCGGGATAGTCGACGATGCCCAACACCGTGACGGTATCTTCCTGATTGGTATAGGGATTGACAAAATCCAGCCGCGCGCCGGCGGTGGCGCCCAGCTTTTTAGCCAGCCCGTCGGACAGATAGACCCCGGTTTCGTCCGCCGCCAGGGGCAATTCGGGAAAATAGCGGGAATCCTCCCGGAGCCCCCAGAAGGCCACTTCGATGTTTTTAGCGGCCGGCGGGTACCAGGTTTCCAGCCCCGCCACCGTCATTTTTTCGGCCGACCCGGGGTTTTGCGGTTCGGCCGGGGCTTTTAACAGATACTGATAGTCCGACACCGCCGCGGCTTCAATGCTGTCCACATAATGGCTGATCATCGGCGTGATCGCCAGCCCGAACATCAGGATAAAACTGGCCAGAAAGATCCCGATAAACAGGGTCAGATAACTGGCCTTGTTCTGCAAGATCACCCGCAGCCGAAAACGCGAAAAGAAGGAGATCCGCGGCAGTTTGACGGCCCGGCGGTGGCGGTTCTGGTGCAGTTCTTTCCGTAAAAACTGCAGCGGTGACAGCGCCAGTTTCCGCGCCAGGGTCACAAAATTGATCACCACCATCAGCACCAGCGGCACGACCGTGGTCAGCAGCAGCGCTTCGCGGTTGACCGTAATCGTCATCGGCGGCAGGCTGTAGCTGCTGTCGTACATCACCTTAAAGAAATCCGGCATCACCAGATAACCGATCAGATTGCCCAGCAGCGCGCTGATCAGGGTCACCGCCACCGGCATACTCAGATAATGGCGCAGCAGTTCCGCTTTGGTATAGCCCGAGGCCAGCAGCGTCCCGATCATCGCCGCTTCCGCGTCGATGGTGCTGCTGATCACAATCGCAAAAACAAAGGCCATGATCAGAATAATCAGCGACAGCAGCACCTTCATCATCGGCACATCCGAACCCATATCATCGTCGATAAAGGTGATGCTCTGGTTGTTCTCGGCGCTGACAAAGCCGGTCAGCAGCACCCCGCTGGCGATCAGCTGATCCTTGATTGCGGTGGCCAGCTGCCGCTGGGCGGTGATGCTCAAATCGCGATTGTCAAAGCGATAGCCATAGCCGTTGACGATGTCAGTGGCCGGCCAGCCCGCAAAGGTGGCTGGGGTGACGACACCGACCCCGAAATGAAAGGAATCCATCATCAGATCGGCATTGTTTTTAAACAGCGAGCTGTAATCCGGCAGGCTGATGGTGCCGGTGATCGTCAGCGGGACCCCATCGACGGTCACGGTGTCGCCGATGGCCAGCCCATAGCTCGCGGCAAACAGCCGGTCCAGGGCCATTTCGTCAGCGGCCGCGGGGCGGCGCCCGGTGATCATCGTGACCAGATTAATATCCGCCCGCTCCGGGTAGATCCGCAGGGTGGCATCATCTGACAAGGGCAGCTCGCGATAATCATTCTGGTAAATCGTCACGCCCCGTTTTTCGGCGGCGGCCCGGGCGGCACTGCTTAATGCCCCGGCGGTGGTAAAGGAGCCATCCTCGATCTTGGCATCGGCCCGGTTCTGATCTAACACCGTCTGGGCGCCATCGGCCACCGCCAAAAACCCCGACATGATCGCAATGGTCACCGTCAGCATCGCAAAGATCGCCAGATAGCGGCCGCGGTTGCTGATCAAATCGCGTTTGAAACGCTTGCGCAAAGGATTTTTCATGACCACGCCCCCCTTACCACTGCAGCTCGCTGGCGGCAATCGGGTGGTCGTTGACCTCGTCGGTGACAATCCGGCCGTCATGCAGTTTTAACACCCGATGAGCCATCTGCTTGATCGGTTCGTTGTGGGTGACAATAATAATGGTATTATGGTAGGTTTGATTGATGGTTTCGAGCAGGGCCAGAATTTCCTTGGCGGTCTGATAATCCAGGGCTCCCGTGAGCTCATCACAGAGCAGCAGGGCAGGATTCTTGATCAGCGCCCGGCCGATGGCGCAGCGCTGCTGCTGGCCCCCGGAGAGCTGATTGGGGAACTTGTCGCGATGCTCCCAGAGCCCCAGGGTATGCAGCAGCGCGTCCATTTCCAGTGGCTTTTGGCTGAGATATTGACCGACCTCAATGTTTTCTTTAACCGTCAGATTGGGGATCAGGTTGTAAAACTGAAACACAAAGCCCAGTTTATCACGGCGATAACGGCCCAGACTGGCGGGGTCCAGCCGCGAAATATCCTGCCCGTCAATGATGATGCGGCCGCCATCAATCCGTTCCAGACCGCCGACGGCATTTAAAAAGGTCGATTTACCGCTGCCTGACGGTCCCAGAATAACGCAGATCTGCCCCGCCGCCAGGCTCGTTGTCACCCCGTCAAGAACCTTGACCCGGGCCGCGCCGCTGCCATAACTTTTGTCCAGTTGGGAGACGCTCAGAAACACCGGTTGGTTGGCGTTGCTGGTTTCTTTCTTCGTGCCGTTGCTGGTTTCGTTGTTCGTACCATTCTTTTTTTCCATGATCTTGCCTCCAATAGTGAGATTTTTTCACTCCACCACAGCCGCAATTCCCATGCCTTGTCTCTTTTGTGCCATCAAAAAAACACCTGTGAAACAATAGCAAGTAAACTACTGTCCCACAGATGTCAAATATACGCATCTGCTGTCACCTTGTGACCCGGCCCCACAAATTTTAAACGCTCCCGCCTTTAAAATTTATCGCCTGCTCAGTTTGTACTGTCGAAAAATATGCAGTGCAAAGAGTCTTTTTACGATAATATGATATTTTGCGCAGTTTGTCAAGGGTTATCGTCCTAAAAACCGCAGATGGATTGATTAAAATGTTTTGAATTCATTCAATCCCACCGCAGCAACCAGCACCCCCAAGCGTTAAGCTTTTTTCTTTTGATTGTACGCCAAAACTGCCGATTTATCTATCGGTTGTTTTTTTTGTTGAGTTAATCAAATAATCCTGTTAAACTGAAACGGACAACGACGGAAAAACACCCGCTGCGACTACACTTAAATTGAAGGAGACCATCATGTTAAACGATACAACCAATAATTATTTAAAAGCCTGTGCTGACTGGCGTCAAAAATTTCTGGCGATGGACCAGTCACAGCTACTAAAAGCATTGCCTGAAATCACGATTCAGGGGGACTATCTGACCCTGACCCTCTTTGGCCGCAAATTCGGCATCCATTCCCAGACCGGTTACATTGTCACCCTGGCCGATCTTCAGCCGGCGGAAGTCGTCAGCCAGCTCAATATCTACACCCTGTTCGGCTTTGTCTCGCCACAGGCTCATTTTCGCGACAAATGGGTGCCCTTCCGCGAACTCAGCGGCGCCTCTCCGTTTGCCCCCGCTTTTGAAAAGAATGTTCTCGTTCCCTTTGCGCTGACCTTTTCCGGCCAGCCTGACAAGCTGGCCAGGGCCTGTGAACGCCTCGGCGGCGTCAACCTTGCCCACGCCGATGTCGGTTATCGCATCAATTCCTTTGACTGCCTGCCGATCAAATTTCTGTTCTGGGATGGCGATGATGAATTCCCGGCCCAGGGCAATCTGCTCTTCGATGCCAGCGCCACCGATTTTATCCATGTCGAAAGCACCGTCAGCCTGGCCATCGAGGGAATTCAGCGACTGGCCGAAGCCGCCGAACTTGAGATCAAAGGACCCTTGTTTCAGATGTAGCCGCCCGATGCGCCCCAACTACGCCAAAAAAATCCCATCCGCAAAATACTTGCGAATGGGATTAAAATGCGTTTTATGTCCTGCCCTGAGGGATTCGAACCCCCGACCTCTCGGAATTAAAAACGTGTTTTAAACTGTTTCAGAATGGCTTGATTATGCCATTCTTGAACAATGAACTCACAAGCAAGCCAATGGTTTTCGTTGGCAGTTGGCTAAAAGTTGGCTAATTTTTTCACCTTTATAACTCAACCTAAAAAGTCTAATAACATCAATTGGTTAAACTGTTAAATGTTTTAATTAATTTTCAGAACTTGAAATACTATTTTAATTATCTTTATCCAACTATTGTTTTCAAACCATAACTATGGAAAATTTTTGCATATTCTTCCGCCTGAATATCACTCATAGGTTCAAGATCACTTAAAGTGTAATCTTTTCCGATCCGTTCATATTTTACGGTCCCTAATCTGTGATAAGGCAAAAGTTGTATCATTGTTACAGCGTCTCCCAGATCCTTACAAAATGAAGCCGTTGATACCATATTTTCTTTCTGATCATTCAAAGTTGGTATTATGGGGTAACGGATTTGAATTTTTTTACCAATTTTCGCAAGTCTTTTCGCATTCTCCAGAATCAATTCATTCGGTACACCGACTAGATCTTCCGATCGATCTGAAGACATACATTTCAGGTCAAATAAAAACAAATCAACATATTCAATTACTTTTTTATACTCACTCCATGCCGCAAAACCTGTTGTATCTAAAGCAGTATGTAAACCTAGAGATTTACATTCTTTAAGAATAGCGGCAGTGAAATCCGATTGGACCATTGGTTCCCCACCAGATAAAGTTACCCCTCCATTTGTGGTTTGATAATATCGCATATCTTTTTTGATAATTTTCATTATTTCATCGACACTCATTTGTCGACATGTTAAATAAAAAGCCTTAGAATAACATCCCTTAGCACAGGCTCCACAGATATTGCATTTTTCACGATTAAGTTTTGGTATATGTAAAGTTGTCTTAGTGAGTTTTGAGTAAATTTCACTGCCCGGTTCAATAGCACCATTGGGACAACTAGCAATACAAGCGCCACATTTTTCAAGT
>JBFXIU010000229.1:0-5231 GCA_050175615.1 Porticoccaceae bacterium
GCGCCGCCGTTTGGCGAGCATCGCAGGGAACCCGCAGGGTGCCGGAGCGGGGTGCCCTTTCTTTTTCGTTAGTTTTTCTTTGGGCATACAAAGAAAAAGTGACTCGCCAGCAGGCGAAACCGAAAAGAGCAATCAACACTATTTTATTCGGCGTTGCCATGTTCTTATTTCGCCCAGCAGGGCGAAACCGAAATCCGAAACCAACCCCGACTTCATTCAAAATTCCGAGATCGAATTTACGAATAGTTTGTTATTTCGCCTACCGGCGAAACCGAAAAGCGCAACTTATACCGATTTTTTCAGTATTGTCATGCTCTTATTTCGCCCTGCTGGGCGAGTTACTTATTTTTGCGTGCCCAAAAATAAGTAACCAACAAAAAGGGCACCCGCTGTACTGGCCTACGGCTTCACTGCGTTGCTCAATTTTGAAAAGGGGCTGCGGAACTCGTCGCTGCGCTCCTCAAACAGTCCTCGCCCTTGTCCTTTCAAAATCTGCGCTACTCGTCAGTACAGAAGGGAAGGTAAGAGCCAGTGATCCAGCCATTAAAGTGATTAATCAAAAACATTGAATTTTAAAAGTGATATTTTTCGTATCTCGCGCGGTGTTCATCCCCCCCCCTTCGAAGGCACCGAGAAGGGGAAAAGGGGTCGTATCGATTTTCAGTATATCCCCTCCCCTTCGAAGGCACCGAGAAGCGCAGCTGAATGGCGGATTAAGCGAGGACTGTTTGAGGAGCGCAGCGACGAGTTCCGCAGCGCCGCCGTTTGGCGAGCATCGCAGGGAACCCGCAGGGTGCCGGAGCGGGGTGCCCTTTCTTTTTCGTTAGTTTTTCTTTGGGCATACAAAGAAAAAGTGACTCGCCAGCAGGCGAAACCGAAAAGTGCAATCAACACTATTTTATTCGGCGCTGCCATGTTCTTATTTCGCCCAGCAGGGCGAAACCTCAACCCGAAAGCAACACCGATTTCATTCAAAATTCCGATATCGAATTTACGAATAGTTTGCTGTTTCGACTTAACGGCGAGTCAGGGGGCTTGCATGCCCAAGCCCCCTAACAACCCCAAGGGCACCCCGTCGCATCGCCCCTACGGGGTTCACTGTGCTACTCGAAAAATAACGGTCGCTGCGGAACTCGCCCAAAATTGTGGCCAATTTTTGGCTCAGACAGTCCTCGCTCTTATCCGTTATTTTCCTCCGTTGCTGGTCGTTGCGAAGGGGACGAAGTGGTGCCAGTTCTGGGCATTAAAAGCATTGCATTTTAAAAGCTAAATTTAGCGGATACTGCGCGGTGCTGAATTCCCCTTCGAAGGCACCGAGAAGCGCAGCTAAATGGCGGATTAAGCGAGGACTGTTTGAGGAGCACAGCGACGAGTTCCACAGCGCCGCGATTTAGAGAGCATCGCAGGCAACCCGCAGGGAAAAAGGGGGCGTAGCAAAAAGAATCCTTTAATCCCGCTTGAAAATTTATCCTCAACCCAACGGAAACATGCCCTTAGTAAGCTTGATACTGTTCGGGTAGGGCGTGCCCGGCGCCCGCGGCTGGCCGTGAAATTCAACGGCCACTGCGGCCTGGCAGAGAGCCAATGTCAGCTTTGCCAGATTTTCCACGTCTTCTGGCATTGCTTTCAGTGGATATTGATTAATCAATGCAATGGCGTCTTCTGCTTTTTCCACCATGACATCGTAAAAATCCTTTATCTCGGCATAGTCGGCCTCGGCGCGGGTGGTCATGCGCTGGAGGCTGGTTGCTCCCGCCCACTTGGCGACATAAGGTTGCAGTGCTTCAAATCCTGCGGGCAGTGGTTGCTGGTTATTTGACTGGTTCATGGCAATATGTCCTTCACTGATTCGGCATTGACCCATTTGATGACTTCCTCTACGGAGTGGCGGATAGCGATCTCACTGTCCTGTAGCGGCATAACATCGAAAGCCCCGGAATTGATGCCTTGCTGGGTGTGGAGAAGATTGCACAGATCCTCCAGCACCACTTCGGCAACTCGGGTAATATACAATTCCTGCTGGAAACGCTCGGAAAATGTTTGTGCTTCCGCTGCATAAAAACGCGCCTCATAGGCGGTTTTGTCGTGCCCCGCTGGCCAGAAGTGATGAACCCAGAAGCCGCCGGGGCCAAAGTCGATCTGGACATGGGGAAAGACCCCATTCACATCCATAGACCAATGGGGTGAATCCGTTGGATTGACGGCTGGGTGGGATAAAAATGCCTGTGCAGCCTCTTTATTGGCGGCGGCAATAACGCTGCCCCTTTCGCTAAGGCTCTGGCCAATGGCCTCAACCCTGCTCCCGCTTTTGGGCTGGTAGGCATTGTTGCCAAACATGGAAACTGCACGATGAGACCCTAAAAGTTTGGCATCGAGGAGGCGGGCATAGGGGTTGATGTCTGAAGAAAAGGTGGTGGCCAGGGTTTCCGGATGAATATGCGGAATATGGTAGGTTTCAATAAAGGCATCTGCGGCGGTCTTCCAGTTGGAATCGAGTTCTGCCGTAAAAGAGAAATAGTTGTCGGGGCTGATGTAATTGACCCCGCCGAGAAAATCTTTTAGCGGGCCGAGAAACCGTTCCAGAGAAACCTCAGGCTCTGGTTGCAGATTGATAAAAATCCAGCCATCCCAGATGTCGGTGGCAATGGTTTTTAACCCGCATTTTTTCTTGTCAATATCGAAAAAATTGCCTTCGTCAGTAATGCCCACCAGCTCCCCGTCGTGTGAGAAAGACCAGCGGTGATAGGGGCACACCAGGCGGCCACTTTTGCCTTCTGCTTCGTGGACAATGGTGCTGCCTCTGTGGGGGCAGGCGTTGTAAAAAGCCTGAATTTTGCCGCTTTTCGAGTGGGTTATCAGGGCAGAAAAGCCAAAGGGAGGAAGTTCCTTGCGTACAAAACAACCGGGTTCCGGCAGCTCTTCCACGCGGCCAACCAGCAACCAGGCGCGCCGGAAAATCTGTTCTTTTTCCTGCTCATAAAATTCGCGAGAGCGGTAAACGCTGAGTGGTACCGGGTCTGTGGACAAGCCGGCATCCTCTGTCAACGTACCTCGCGTCTTCACGGAAAACTCTACTCTGCTGTTCATATTGTTTTGTCCTCTGCCGAGTCAAACTGTTTCAGAGTCGCCAGAATAGGTAGTCGGCACTGATTCGTCTTGTCCAAGAGTGAACAGAATTTGACTATCCATAAACTACCAGTAGGGTCTATTGTCGATGTGGGTTGTTAAGAACACGCTGATTAATGTCATTCCTGCACAGGGGGGATCTATTCTTCGCTGTTGTTTCTGGACTCCCGCCTGCGCGCACTACTGTCCGGAATAAATAGAGGCTGCTTTCCTTAAGCCTGAAATAGTAAGGAGGTTGAGTGGTTCTGACCACATCGAGACTTAAACGAAAGCTGTCGTTCCTGCGCAGGCAGGAACCTAGGAAGATTTTCAGGGTAGTCCCTCAGGGTGCTAATATTGTTGAAAAATCAGCTGATTTACCGCTTTATTAGGCTACTGCACACATATGCCCCGGTGTTCAGTTGGTTTCGATTAGGGATTCCTGCTTTCGCAGGAATGACGGCGTGAAATATTCCGGACAGTAGTGCGCCTGCGCGGGAGTGACGAAAACGGAATTAGTCAGAGTTTCGTTGAACTGTCCTCTGGGTGCGCTGATGGGTTAGCTGGTCTGGTCGGGAGCCTGGGCTTTGCGAATACCCGAGGGGCGCATGCCAAATTCTTTTTGAAACAGGCGGCTGAAATGGGAAGAGTCGCTGAAACCGCACTGATAGCAGATATCGGTAATACTGAGGTGATTCAGGTTGTCGTCGCCAAGCATATTTTTGGCCAGCGCCAGCCTGCTGTGGCGAATCAGGCCTGACACGGTCAATGGGTCTTTTTGAAAGATGCGGTGCAGGTATGCCGTCGAGATCTCAAAATGACGGGCTATTGTCTGGGGGGTGAGAAAATGATCCCCCAGGTTATTGGCAATATAGGTGCGAATATCATGATAGAGACTGGGGCGTGAGTGGGGCACATCCCGCATCAGGTGAGAGGAATTCATCGTCGCCGCGGCAAAGCGAAGGCTGGCATCGGCAATGGCGGGGGTGCCAAACCAGGATTTATGGTTGACGGTTTCTGATAAGGCTTTCATGTGGGAGGCGAGCAGATAACCTTCACCATAACTGGAATCGAGGTGCCGCAAACAGATTTCATCCACATCCGGCACCAGGGCGCGCATCTGTTTTCCCGGCACAATCAGCGAAAACAATTTAAACCGCTCGCTGGTGTAGAAGCGAACCGGCTTGGACATATTCCACACCGTCAGCATCTGCGGTTGCAGCTGTAATTCTCTGTCGCCCTGGGAAAAAAGGTGGTGACCCTCCAGAACATACAAAATCGAATAGCGATCATCGGCCTCCTTGTTGATTAGATTGGGTTCCCGCGTGGCTTCCACGGGTGGAATGTCGATAAAGGTAATCAGCAGATTATCGATGAATTTGCTGGCAATTACCGCCTCAGACGGAGGTATGTCGCCAGTCGCCACCTTCCATTCAGCGTGAATTCGAAACAGCTCATCCACGACCTGGCCGGGCTTGGCATCTTCAGAAAATGTCTTTATGTTCCAGTCAGTTAATGTTTCTTTGTTTTTGATCATAGAATCACCGAATGCGTCGTTGAAGACTAGCCAAAAAACGGTGTGGAATCAAAGGGGCAGAGTAACAAGGGGCAGAGTAACTTGATTTGCAGGCTCGCGCTCTATCCCCAGCTTTTGTCATTAGAATTTTCAGTTAAGCGTTATAGCTTGGGAATAGTTTGTTCTTTGACCGGCTTTTCATCCCAGCGCACACAGACGCTGGCAAAAATGGATCCGGTGATATTTAGCCAGATGCTGAAAATAGCGCCGGGCAGCGCGGCGGCGGCGCCGAAAAATTTGAGCGCAAGGGTGGCCGCCAAGCCGGAGTTTTGCATGCCCACTTCGATGGCAATGGTGCGGCAGACGACGTTGTTGAAGCCAAGCAGGGTTGCCACCCAGTAACCGATTGCCATGCCGGAAAGGTTGTGGAGCAGGGTTGCGGCAAAAATCCACAGCGCTACTGTAGCTATGCGTTCGGCATTCAATGCCACCACAGTGGCGATAATCACGGCGATCACCACCACTGAAAATCCTGGCAGTATCGGTCTGAGACTTTTAACCCAGTTCTCGGCAAAAACATTGAGCACTACGCCCAGGCCGACGGGCAGCA
>JBFXIU010000230.1:0-5218 GCA_050175615.1 Porticoccaceae bacterium
CGGCTGGTTTCGAGAACGCTGCTGGTGGGATCCATCCGCAAAACGAGTTTTTCTTTGCTGCCATTGGCGTGAGCCAAAGTAAACAGAAATTGTTCTTTCGATGCCCCCCCCGCCAGCCTGTGCACATCTTCCACACTGGCGTCGCTGATGTGATGAGCAGCCAAGAGTCGATTGAGTGCCGCAGTCACCTCGTCTTTGGCTAAAGGCCGGTATTCACCGCTGGTCAGTTTTTTACGTTTTCGATCGAGCATGGCGCCCAGGTGAGGGTCGAGATCGTCAACATTTTTCGTCTCTGCTGTTGCTGTATTGAAGCTTGCCATAACTATCGCCTCAGGGCGTTGAGTGGAAAGCCTTCCATATAGGTGCCAATGCCATTTTCCCGGCCTTCTCCCCGCCAGCGCATCATGGCCAGAGGCGACAGGTTGTTGCCATAGGGTCTCCAGATATACTGGTTCAGCGCCTGCCCGTTGAGTTTATGTTCGGTGCCGTCAATATCCACAATGCTGACTTCGGTCGTTGTGGCAACGAGGTCTGTTCTTTCTGTTGTTTTGGCATTGCCGGCCTTTGCGCCGCGAACCACACCATTCACCAGGGCGTAACCGTGTCTGAAAATATGCTGCTTGCCCTGGGGCGCAGATGGGTCGTAGGAGAAAATGGCGTGTAGACCATAACCATCATCAAAATGGGCGTTGACCCACAAAATAGAGCTGATATTGGTTTCAGGTCGCGGCCCCCAGCTGTGATCCATGGTTGAGGTGCACTTGATGGGGTAAACGTCTTTGCCAATTCGCAGCGAACCTGTGACGTTTACTGCCATATCGAAATGAGCCGTGTAGGCAGCGCCAAATCCGGTGGTTTCTGAATTGCCGCTATTTTCATCAGTGGCCATGGGGTCCATCGAAGGGTCATGAATATCGAAAGGCTCCATGCAGCTGGTGCAATGAAGATCGATCTCCACATCTTTGGCGCTGTATTTGATGAGATACTCCCTGATGGATTTAGCCTCGAAAGAAAGTCCGTTTGGGAGGGTGAAATTTTCCGCTTTGTCTGGAATAGCGTAGTGGTTGCCCATGTCGATGAAAGCGGCATCGTAGGTGTGGGCGGACATTCTGTCGATGATTTCAATATCTGCTACGGTTGCGCCAACGCCGGCACGATGGACAATATAGACAATTCCAAGAATATTTTTTTCCGGAATATAGAAATTAAAAAAACCGGTTTCAGCCCAGTCAAAAGGCGTGGGGGTCGGGGTGTGAAAGTAAATATCATTTTCTTTTATCATGCTAAGGCCTCAAGAATAGGTTGATGAATTGATTGGCAATAATGAGTTTAAAGTTGTTTGATAATGGCTTATTCGTTATTGTCCAGCACCACAAATCGTTTGCTTTGGCTTGGTAAGAATATAGATAGAAAAACCCTTAAAGTCTTTCACGACAAAATCAATTATTTGCACATTATTGACTTGTTCAGGTATATTTTGTCATTATCGTGCTATTGTTACAGGGTGTTGGCGGTTTAAGACAAAAGATATAACAAGGTTATTGGGTGGTTGCTTTGTCGGTAATAGATCAAGCCGAAATTATGAACATTGTCCATGGTGCCAAAGCAGTTACCCATATAGTGGGGGCTGGTCTGGGCGCCTGTTCATTGCAGCGATGGCGAGTTTATTTGCCCGAATATACTTTGCCTGCGCTTAAATACCCCATGCTGGCTTTTCAGATTGCCGGGCGAGCGAGAATACGCCGGGTTTTGGATGGCAGGGACGAATCCCAAGACTATGTTATGGGCGGCGATTTCACCATCATTCCAAAAATGAAAGAGTTACAGTGGCGTGTCCATGGTTATGTGGATATTGCTGTTCTGATCTTTGAAAACAAAGAAACCTGTAAACATTTGGAACGTCTTTATTATAAGCATCGTCAGGCGACAAATGGCCAGGTTCAGGTTGGCGCTTTTTCCAATTCACTGATTTATTCATCCTGTATTCACCTGTTTAATATTTATAATCGAAAAATGTCCAGTGCATTTTTTGAAGAATATTTCAACGCCACATTTCGATCCCTGGAAATGTATGTGCAGAAATTTTTTGGTGAGGACGATGAGGAGCTGATTTTTCCAGGTTCAAATTTCAGGGTCAGTTATTCTTACCCCGTTAGCTACGCATTGCAAAGACTGGATACAGCAGTTGGTATTAAGATCCATATTGAAGATATTGCCCATGAATTAAATACATCGCCTTCTGTGTTAATTCGTAGATTCAAACAGGAAATGGGTATAACCCCTTTGCAATACTTGATGTATAAGCGTATAAATCATGCAAAAAAACTTTTGGCTGAAACAGATCTGGATGTTGTCTCTGTTGCAACCAGGTGCGGTTTTTTTTCCCAAAGCCATCTCACCAGACACTTTAGTAAACATTTTGGCGTGCCCCCCGCAACCTATCGCAAGCATGTCAAAACCGGCAAATAATAAGCTGTTTTTTTTAATCCGATCAGGAGTAGAGCTATGACAAAAGAACGTATTCCCAGACTTGGCATTTCCATGCCGGGGTTAAATCAACCCATACACAAATTTGCTGAATTGGCGCAACTGGCGGAGCAGGGCGGTTTTGATTCTGTCTGGGCTTATGAGTTTTATCGCAACGCTTTTATTATGCAAAGTCAGGCGGCGCTGACCACCAAGAATATCGAGCTCTGCATTGGCCTGGCAGCTTCTTCACAGCGCACCCCTTTTGAAATGGCTAATGCGGCAGCGGATGTGGATGAACTTTCCGGTGGTCGCCTGCGCGTGGTTGTGGGCACGGGGGGCGGCAATTTTGCCGAGCATTACAACGGCACTGATATTGACCGCCCGGCCACGCGGGTGAAGGAATACATTCATATCATGCGCCTTTACTGGCAGCATTTGCGCACTGGCGAGCAAATGGAGTATCAGGGGGAATTTTACCGCTTTGCCACTCCACCTATTAATCCTTTCGGCTCCCGGCCTATGGCTCGCCCGGAAGTACCCCTTTACATCGGCGCGCTGCGCCCGGCGATGTTGCGGCTTGCCGGCGCCAAAGCCAGTGGCGCCATGGGTTTTTTCCTGACGCCGAATTTTATCCAAAAGCATATGTTTCCCCATATAGACGAAGGTGCGGCCAAGGCCGGGCGCGATCCATCTGAAATTGATCTGGCCAATTATCTGATTTGCAGTGTCTCCGATGACCGCGAAGTGGCCATGCGCAGGGCGCGGATACAGGTGGGGTGTTATGCGGCCTATCCGGTCAGCACCTTTATTGCTGATGAAGAAGGGCTTTCAGAGGATCGCAATGCGGTGGTTAAAGCCTTGCTGGAAAAAGGCCCTCAGGCGCTTGAGCACGCGACTTCCGACGCCCTGGTAGAAAGATTTGCCATTGCGGGAACGCCGGATGAATGCAGAGAAAAACTCAAAGAACAGCAGAAGGTTACACCCCATGTGGTTTTGCATACGCCCTATGTGCCGCCGCTGAATGCCGCTGAAAGTGAAGACGCCTACCGCAATATTGTGCGCACATTTTCTCGAGGCTGACCGGGTTCGACGTTGAACGAACTTACAGATAAAACGACGGCAAATGCGCTATTCCAATAGACGGTGATTCGTTGTTGCCTTTATTATCGTATTTGCTGTCGAGCATTGTCCTTTTGAAAATGGTCAGAATACTCACAATGTAGAGGTTGTCTATAGCAACGATGGAAGCACTGCTGACCTGGAAAGGTGCCTTGATTCTGGTTTGGCTGCTGCTGTTTGCAGTGCTGGAACGGTTAAAGCCTGCCTCCCACTGGGTGATGGCCAATGACGCCTCAGGTTTTAACCAGAAAACCCATTTGCTACAGAACGGCTGTTTCTGGTTAATCAATGTGGTTTTTCTTTCTGCCCTGGTATTGGCCATTACCCACTTTGCCGCTGAGGCCGGGCTGCAGTGGCGACCGTACTATTTGCAGGGTGGCCTGGGGCTTGTAGTTGATCTGTTGGTGCTGGATCTGTGGATTTACGCCTGGCACAGGGCTAACCATAGAATTCCCTTGCTGTGGCGTTTTCATCAGGTTCACCATCTTGATGAACAGCTGGATGTGACGTCGGCTCTGCGCTTTCACTTTGGCGAAGTATTGTTGTCGGCACTGGTGCGTGCGCCCTTTATCCTGATTCTGGCCATACCGCTGACATCCGTGCTGATTTTTGAGATTGTAGTTGCTCTGGCCGCCATATTTCATCATTCCAATGTGCGGCTTGCCCCTGTGGTTGAAAAGTGGCTGTCGGCGGTGATTATTACTCCTGGTATTCACTGGGTACATCACCATGCCATCAGGGCTGACACCGACAGTAATTATGGGACTATCCTCAGTTGTTGGGATCGTGTTTTTGCCAGTCGATCGGCAACTCAAAGAACGCCTGAGATGGTGTTGGGTGTAGAAGGGCAGAGGGAAAATAAGGTTTTAAAACTCCTTATGCTACCCTTTGCCAGCGGTCGTTAGCGAACACTGAGTCAGGCTCTGACTCAACCGCTCTACGTGGTTGCTTTATGCACTCCTGAGTGCTCTAATGAAATACCCGGCAAAAAGTCGACTTAAAGCATGGGGCTTGAGTCGCGATGGAAATGGTTGTTCATAATAAAAAGGACTGCTTGCCATAAGACTGTAATATATTTTTGGAGCTGCGAATAATCTGTAGCACCTGTATAGTGCCCGGTATTTTATAATCATAACTGTTGTCTTTGGGCCTGCTGGCCAGACAATCAGTGTATTCGCTTTTGTCAAAACCAGACGATTTTTAAGGACGTATTATGAGTGATGAGTTACCTGTATTGGCAATCCTGGGCGGTACTGGCGAATTGGGGACGGGGTTGGCTCGGCGTTGGCTGCAAGCGGGCTATGCTGTCATTATCGGTTCCCGTACCAAAGAAAAGGCCGAGGCTGCCGTTGAAGAGCTCCAAAAAGTGCTGGCTGAACGCGGCGTGCAGTCGCTTAACGTCAGCGCAATGGACAATATTGCCGCTGCGGGCGCCGCCGATATTGTTGCGATGACGGTTCCTTTCGCCCATCACCGCAGCACCCTTGAGACCGTCAAGGAGCAGCTTCAGGGCAAAATTCTTATTGATGTCACCGTGCCCCTGGTGCCACCCAAGGTCGCCAGGGTGCAGTTGCCCGAAGAAGGTTCTGCGGGTCAGATTGCGCAAAATATTCTCGGTGAAAATGTCAGC
>JBFXIU010000231.1:0-5194 GCA_050175615.1 Porticoccaceae bacterium
AACCATAACAATACTTCTTTCGATAAAACGATTACAATCTTAACGATTATTCATCAATTAAAGGTAATGCCATGTTTCCTGAAATAACCACTGATATTCCCGCTCTGGGTTTAGAGCACGACAACAGACACAAACTGGACAATTCCGAGGTGGCTCGCGAATCTCTGGTTTACATGATTGAAATACCTGAAGAGGGTATTGGCGGATTCCTCTATACCTGGGTCACCGGTGCGGGCAAGGCTGGAGCCGCTGCCTGCTTGTTTGGCCCGGCTATTGGTGACACCCCTATTTTTGAATTTTGCGATGGCGTCGCTGTGCCAGACAGCATGGATTTTTTCGATTGGCGCGTTCGGGGTCTTCAGGTCCAGTTGAAAGATCCCCTTAAAACCGCCCATGCCACTTTCAAGGGCGAAAGGATTAATGTCGATTATCATTTTGAAGCCAATCACCCGGCCTATGCCTATAGCACCCACAAAAACGGTTGTCCCCAGTGGATTGCCAATGACCGTTTTGAGCAACAGGGGCGCGCCCATGGCAGTGTCACTATCGACGGTCGCACCATCAATTTTGATGGCTATGGCCAGCGGGATCACTCCTGGGGTACGCGGGATTGGGGGGTCAACCAGCATTGGAAATGGGTTCACGCCCAGGCCAGTCCCTCCCTCGCGGTTCATTTCTGGCAGCTTTATGCGCTGGGCAAAAGTCACCTCTGGGGCTTCGTTAATAAAGACGGACACGTTGCCCAGGTGACTGACCTGGATGTGGATTTTTCCTGTAGAGAAGGGCTGAAACCCAAGTCGTTGACGGCCAAAGTGACAGATAGTGCCGGGCGGGTAACCGCGCTTGATGCTGAAACCTACGGGGTTTTTCCATTTCCTGTTCATCCGCTGATTACCATGTTCGAATGCCCGTTAACCCTGAACATAGATGGTCAACAAGGTACAGGGTGGCTGGAAATGATGTGGCCCAATGATCTTATCGGCCATATGAAGGATCGAACCGTATAAATGCCGCTATTCCTGATCATTTGACGACTATAAGAAGGTAACCATGCCCAAATTCGATAATGGCAGCGGGCTGGAGATGGAACCCGCCATTGCCCAGATGCTTGCGGAGGCGAAGCTGTTGCGCCAGCAACCTCCCTACAAAATCAGTACGCTCCCAGAAGTTGAGGAATCTCTTAAGCGATTTCTTGCAGGCACATCATTGGATCAGCCCGAGATTCAGGGTTTAAAACGAATGGGCGGTGGTGCCTCCAAAGAACAGTTCGTCTTTGATCTTATCGAGCGCAACAAATCACCTCAGCGCTGCGTCTTGCGTATGGATCCCATGGAAAGCGCAGTGGTTACAAACCGCGAACGGGAGTTTGCCATTCTCGATGCCATGCAGGGTGTGGTGCCGGTGCCAAAACCTATGTGGTCTGATAATGACGGCACCAAACTCGGGCGCCCGGCACTGATTACTGATTTTATTGGCGGAGTCACCAAACCCAGTAAAAGCACCAGCAATGTCTCTGGTTTTGGCACGGCCTTTGATAAAGCCACCAGGGAAGCCCTCAGCATCCCTTTTATGAAGCATCTGGCTGCAATGCACGCCCTGGATTGGCGGGAGAAAAAACTGTCCTGCTTCCAGGCTCCCACGGCAGATCCCTATCAGGCTGCCCGCTGGCAGCTGAATTGGTGGACGACGGTGTGGCAAGACGACGCCACCAATGGCTACCCTTTGATGGGGTTGGCAGAGCGCTGGATGCGGGACAATCTTCCTGCAGCGAAAGACGAAGATCTGGTTTTTGTCCATTCAGATTATCGCACCGGCAATTACCTCTACGATGAAGCAAGCTGTGAAATAACCGCCATTCTCGATTGGGAATTGATTCATATCGGTGATTTCCACGAAGATCTGGCCTGGGCCGCCATAAAAAGCTGGAGTACAGTTGAAAATGATGTCTTGCTGGCATCCAGCCTGATGTCTCTGGATGAGCTTTGCCAGCGCTACAGCGCCGCCACCGGCAGAGCCATTGACATGAAGACGCTCTATTTTTATCAGGTATTGGGTCTTTATAAATGTGTGTCGATTTGCTTGGCAACCTCGGTTAACGCAGCGCGCCACGCCCACAACCATCAGGATGTTCTGCTCAGCTGGCTGGCTGCAGCGGGCTATGCGTTTTTGGCGGATCTATGTGCATTGCTGGAAAAGGGGACTGCGGAATGATACCCAGTACAGAACTACGTCTTAAAACCATGATGCGGGCGCTCACTGAGAGTATCCTTCCCGCCCTTGATCCTGAAAACTCTCTGGCGCAGGAGCAGGCTGGCCTGTTGATGGGGCATATCAATGCCCTTATTCAGCAGCAGGGACTTGAATATCAAGTTGATCAGCAGGAGGTTGAGGCAATGACTGACTTGGCCAAACAGCTGCTGGCCAGTGCCGAGGGCGGTGTTAAGACGGTAGCCGCTGCGGAAAGGTTGGCTGCCGCCATGAAGGAGGGTAACTTCGAGGAGCTTTCAAAATCGGTGGAGCGTCTCCTGAGTATGGAGGACGGCAGTCAGGCATTTAAGAACGCGGCCTGGAAACCGGTTCTCGATTATTCCCGCCATGCCGCAACACGAGGCCAGCAATGGTTTAAACCTATGGGGTTTTAGGTTTCGATGTTGTAGCACTGCAACGTAAAAATGCCCCGCAAGTTTGCTTGTCGGGGCATTTTTATACTGGGCGTAGTTAAACAATACTGCGGCGAATCACTTCTTTCATGATTTCCGAGGTGCCGCCATAGATTCTGTGGACGCGGGCATCCCGCCATAGTCTGGCAATGGGATATTCGTTCATATAGCCTGCGCCACCGTGGAGCTGCAGCGCCATGTCCACGACCTCCCACTGCATTTCCGAATGCCAGAGTTTGGCCGCTGCCGCTTCGGTAACGGTGAGTTGCCCAGCCATAAGCCGGGTAATTGCCCAATCGAGATGAGCCCAGCCCACCTGCAGCTTGGTGGCCATGTCGGCAAGACAAAATCCGGTGTTTTGAAAATCAATCACCCGTTGACCAAAGGCGGTTCGGTCTTTGGTGAATTTGACGACTTCATCAAAAACTCTCTGGGTTCCAGCCTGGCAACCGACAGCAATGGACATCCGCTCTTTGGGCAACTCCTGAACCATATAGCTCATGGCTTTGCCTTCTTCGCCAAGAAGGTTTTCTGCGGGTATACGCACGTCGCTGAAAAACAACTCAGAGGTATCGCCGGAATGCTGGCCGATTTTGTCGAGATTTTGGCCGCGGGCAAAGCCCTCACTATTGGACTCGACAAAAAACAGTGACAGATTTTTTGACTCCGGCGAGGTGCGAGCGGCAACAATCATCAGATTGGCGTTCTGGCCATTGCTGATATAGGTTTTAGAGCCGTTGACAATAAAGTGTTGACCGTCCCGCTTTGCCAGTGTGCGTATGCCCCTGAGGTCTGATCCTGCGCCTGGCTCGGTGAGAACAATGGCCATGACGATGCTGCCGTCGGCAACGCCGGGCAGCCAACGCTGCTTTTGTTCCTCGGTGCCAAATCGAATCAGGTAATCCACGCATACATCTGAGTGGGTGGTGAATGTATTGGGCGCACCGGCATAGTGAATTTCTTCGGTAATCACAAAATTGTAGCTGATATCCAGGCCGGCACCGCCGTATTCCTCTGGCACCTGGGGTGCAATAAGGCCGACAGCGGCGGCTCGTTTCCAGTAGTCGAGTTCGGTTTTCCCTTCGGCTTCCCAGCGAGCGCCGTGCTGTGCCACTTCTGTTGTGAAAAAACGTTCGGCCTGGGCGCGCAACATTTCATGGGTATCGGAATAGGGGGCACGGTTTTGTCGCCAGTTCATCATTGTTTCACCATCATTGGGTTTGGTTTGCGTAATTAGGGTCTGTTAACACTAATTGGATTATCTCTGCTGGATGCCATTTTTGCCTCCAGCTAGGCGGAATGAGCGTGGTTTGGCATTCCAAATAAGCGAATTCCAACAACGCTGGGCGCGAAAGCTATGGTAGACATGCACAGCCTGAGGCATCATCAGGTTGTGCAGAGGTTCCCTAGCAGTTTTTGTACACCGGTTTGCGTTTTTCCTTGAACGCGTTGACCGCTTCGCGATGATCATCGGTGTCCAATAGCATCACTTGTTGGCGGTCTTCCAACATTAACCCCGCTTCCAGGGAGCCAACGCTGAGTGAGCCGTTGAGGGTTTCCTTGGTCATTCGCAGCCCCATGGGGGACGCCTGCAGCATATCGTTAGCCAGTTTGAGGCCGCTCTCCAGCAGATCGTTTCTGTCGATAATCTGGCTGATGAGCCCCGTGGTCAGCGCCCGCTCTGCGTTGATAAAGTTGCCGCTAAGCAAAAGCTCTGAAGCCACGGAAACACCTACCAGTCGCGGTAATAAATATCCGGAGCCCATATCGCAGCCTCCCAGGCCTATGCGCAAGTAGGCCGCATTCATGCGCGCATCCGGTGATGCGATGCGCACATCTGCTGCCAGAGCAAGGGAAAATCCGCCGCCAACGGCAGCGCCTTGAATAAGTGCAATAATAGGCTGGGGACATTGGCGCATAAGCCGTACAACCCCCGAATACAGGTGCTGCATTCCCATTTGCTTTTGAGTGCGACCAGAGCCTGGCGGCACAAACGTCGGCGAGTCGAGATCGGCTCCCGCAGAAAAATGTTTGCCGTCGCTGCGCAAAATTACAACGCGAACATCGAGGCGATGGGGCAGGGCGGAAAAATAGTCTGTCAGTGCGTTGGCCATATCGACATCAATGGCATTTTGTCTGTCGGGGCGGTTAAGGGTAACAATTTCCAGGCTATCTCTATTGTCGATTTTGACGGGACTGTCCATGGCTACCTCATGGGTTTTTGGTTTGCAAGAATGGTATTGGCCTGCCCTGTGGTGGCCAATGACGCTATTTTAGGCTAAAATTTGTTCTGAACAAGTTTTATATAATACCCAGATACACAGAGGAATAAAAGTATGCTTGGAAATGCCATGGATGTACCGCTGATCTTGTCCCGGCTAATCGCATATGCTGCCCAGTGCCACGGCAACACCGAAGTAGTGGGGCGCCGGGTTGATGGCGTTATAGAGCGCACCAATTATTTCAAGCTTAATGCTCGATCAAGCCGTCTTGCCAATGCCCTTGTGGCCAATGGTTATGGCGTTGACAGTCGC
>JBFXIU010000232.1:0-5178 GCA_050175615.1 Porticoccaceae bacterium
CCATCGAGCCAGTGTAATCGTAGCCGTGGCAGTTATTGTTGAGGCAATTGTACAGTGTTAATGGAGCGAACCCTGTGGTTGAAAACAAAAATGCCCCGCAAACAGCGGGGCATTTTTGTTTAAGGAACCTCTGCACAACCTGATAATGCCTTATCGATTAGCTATGTTTCCAATCATAGGTGATAGCGAATGCCCACCTCGACAGAGCGCTCGGGGCCGACATAAATCCCCTGGCGCAAACCGGTGATGTAGCGTTTATCGGTAAGATTTTTCAAGGCGCCGAAGAATGTCAAGCTCTCACTCAGCTTATATTGAGCCATCAGATCCACCAGGGTATAGGAAGGTATTCTGCCACCCCAAATACCCCCGGCAGCGTTGCCGGGAAGCTCGACGCGGTTGCTGGGGTCGCCAAACTGATCGCCGCGGTAGTGGGCGGTCAAGGCGGCGCTCAGTTTGTCATCGCTGTAGTTGAGAGCAATATTTCCCAGGTGCTTGGGCGCGTAGGGTAAGCGGTTGCCACGATTTTCTCCGGTTTTGAACTCTGACTCTGGCACCCAGGTGGCGTTGCCGTCGATGCTGAAACCGCCGCCCAGTTCATAGCCGAGGACGAATTCCATGCCCTGGTGCTTGGTTTCCCCTGCGTTGGATTGGGAGAGATTCGGATCGCTGTTGCCGGTGACGACCTGGTTATCAAAATCCATGTAGAATGCGGCCACCTCGTAGCTGAGGGCATCCTGAACGCCGCGGATACCTATTTCGTAGTTCACAGAGCGCTCGCCATCCAGGTTTTGATCGGTCAGGCCGTCGAGGGCGACGCCGTTGGCGGCCGGGGAAAAGGCCTTGTAGACGCCGCCGTAAATTTGCGCGGAATCGGTCAGCTCATAGGTGGCGCCGACACCGGGTAGAAATTCGGTGTTGGAGGTGGATGCCGATGCATTGTTGTCGGTGAGCACGAGGCGATCCTGCTCGTAGGACTCGACCCGCAGGCCAGGGGTGATCGCCAGGCGCTCGGAAATGATAAAGCGGTTTTGCACATAACCGGCGATGCTGTCGGCAGAATCGACAATGTGACGGTCGTTAATCCCTGTGCGGTCTGCGGCGCGGGTGGCGCGAATACGGGTGTCATCAGATTCTTCTTCCATAAAACGGAGGCCAAATTCCGCTTCATTTTCAAAGCCGAAAAGATTGTGAGTCAGCGTTAGACGGGTTTCCACGCCGTAGCGTTCAAAGGAGCGGTTATTGCCGGTCAGGTCGTCGGTATAAACCCAGCGGCCAGCGGCGTTGGACGCGGATGTGTTAACGTTGTAACGCCAATAGTCGCGGGTCACTTCGCTCCAGTAGACCAGGGTTTGGAGGGTGGCGCGGTCGCTCAGTGTCCATTCGTGGTTGAGGTCAAAACCGATACGGTCGCTGAGAAACCAGTCGTCCGGCGCAGGATTATAGGTGCTTCCTGCATAGTAGTCGTCCAGTAGCAGACCGCGGTAGGAAATGTTGGCGTCGTTTTCATGCCAGGAGAATTTCATGCCCACTCGATGGGCATCGTTAAAGCGGATGCCCGCCTTGGCCATGATGTCGTCCATATCGTAACCCTTGTCCATAAAGCCATCGCTTTCGGCGTGGGTTGCCACGATGCCGGCGAACGCATCGCCAGATTCGCTGCGGCCGCCGGCTTCGATAGTTGCTTCCCTGGTGTCGAAGGAACCGACTCTCGCCGATACCAGCACACCGTCGTCGGGGGTCTTGGTCTTATAGTTGATCACACCACCTATGGTGGACGGGCCGTAGCGGAGCGACGCCGACCCCTTCAGTACCTCAATGCCTTCCATTCTCTGAATGCGGGGATTGAAATAGCGCTCGTTGCCGATAAATAACCCTGGCGCCACGGGCACGCCGTCTTCCAGAATCAGGGATTTGGATTCGCTGGCGGACAGTCCGCGAATGCCGATATTGGCGACGATTCCGGTCTCTTCCTCACTTTTGGCGTTGATGCCTGGAACCCGGCGCAGAGCGTCTTCGGTGGACAGCGGTTGAATCAGTTCAAGTTGCTCGCGATCGACAAGAACAACAGATCCGGTCATTTTTGACACGTCTTCGAGACTCTTGCCAACCACCTCAATGACCGGCATGGGAGACTCGTGCTCGTTCTGGGCAAGGCCAGCAAGGGGTAATAGAGCGGTGGCAACGGCAACTGTAAGACGTCGGCGAAGAAAAACGAGGGGCTGTGAGCTCATTGTTTTGAATCCTTCAAGTGTTGATGATCGGCCAGAATAATAATGCAAACGATAACAGTTATCAATAGTTATAGATAAGAGATATCATTTAAGTGTCAATTAAAGAGTATGCTTAGCAAAGAAGCATTGATTCAGGTCAAGGAAGATTGAGTCGACGGTTTCGAGGTCTGTGGTAAACAGCTCGATTAACTGTCCATGGCGGTCAGATGTGCCGCTATTGGCCGATAGGCCAATGCAAGCCATTAAAAACGCAGTACGTCAGTATTTTATTGCCAGGCTAATAGTTTCCAGGCTAAGGTTTCGCTTGCTTGTCCTTCGCTTTTCTATCCTGTTCATTTAATAGAAACCTGTAAACGCTCTCCTGGGAGCGGTTTTTACGCTTGTTGCCCCTGGGTTTATAGGCATTGGTTTGCTCGGCATTAATGATTCGCGCCTTCTGATTGTCGCCGAGTTGGATGTCGGTGATAGCGATCAGTCGTTTCTTGAGCTCGGGATCGTAAATGGGGCAGGTCACTTCGACGCGCTGATCCAGATTCCTGCTCATCCAGTCTGCAGATGAAATAAACAATTCCGGGCTGCCGTTGTTATCAAAAATCATCAGCCGCGTATGTTCCAGGTAGCGGTCGACAATGCTGATAATGCTGATATTGTCACTGACCCCTTTAATACCAGGCTTAAGGCTGCACATGCCGCGAACAATAATTTTGATAATAACGCCCGCCTGGCTCGCCCGGTAGAGATAACTGACGATTTCCTCGTCCACCAGATTGTTGAGCTTAAGCTTTATCAGCCCTTTGCGGCCTTTGCGCGCATGCTTAATTTCCCGCTCAATCAGGCGAATAATTTCACTGCGGGTATTGAGGGGAGAAACCCAGAGGTGATTTAGCCCCGGATGGCGATAGCTGGTTTCTATAAAGCGAAACACACTGTGGGCGTCGCTGCAGATATCCTGATTGGCAGTAAAAAGAGCAAAATCCGTATAAATGCGGGCGGTGCTCTCGTTAAAGTTGCCGGTACTGACCACTGCATAGCGTTTGACAGTATCACCAATTTCTCGCGTAACCACGCAGAGTTTCGAGTGCACTTTGAGGCTGGGAATACCCAGGGTTACCTTAATATCGGCATCGGTGAGTTTTTCCGTCAACTCCAGATTGTGTTCTTCGTCAAATCTGGCGCGCAGTTCAATGTTGACGTTGACATTTTTGCCGTTGCGCGCGGCGTCGATAAGGGAGTCGACAATGCGGGAATTGGATGCCACCCGGTAGACATTAATCTTGATTTCGGTGACAGCGGGATCAAAGGCCGCCTGGCGGACAAAATCGGAAAAATAGCTAAAACGGTCATAGGGGTAGTAGAGCAGAACATCGCCCTGATCCAGGGCTTCAAAAACATTGCGATGGCTGTCGAACTGGCTGCAACGCAGCGGCGGCAGAGGCTTGTGCTCCAGCCATTTTCCCCCCGGATTTTTAAAGCGGATAAAATCGCGGAAGTTGCGGTAGCGACCGCCGGGAATCACGCTGTCGACATTTTCGATGCCCAGGCGCTCGCAGAGCAGGCTGACCATTTCGCTGGGCATGGTTTTGTCGTAGCTGAGGCGCACGGGTTCGCCAGTGAGGCGTTGCTTCATCCCCAGGGTCAGTTTTTCGACAAAGCTCATTTCCAGGTCGTCGTAAATTTCGTATTCCGAGTCCCGGGAGAATTTCATCGACCAGGCTTTGACCGAATCGTAATCCAAAAATGGGTGAAAAATCTGGTTAAGGCAGTGGCGGATCACTTCGTCCACCATCATAAAATAGTTGCGTGAGCGACCCCGATCCGGCGGCACATTGATAAACCTGGGTACACTTTCGGGAATATCGAGAATAGCGTACTGCCGGGTCTTGCCTTTTTTGATCTGTACGGCCAGGTAAGATGTTTCGTCGTTGAGATGCCTGTCGAGGGCGGTATTTTCGCGAATCCAGATGGGTACCATATGCTGGAGAATATGTTCGCGAAAATGGTCGTCGAGCCATTTGCCCTGTTTTTCCGACAAGGTGGCTTCGGTGACAAAGAAAATCTTTTTGTGTTCCAGCTCGCGCAATACTTCTTCGTAAATGGCGTCAAACTTACTGGTCAGTTGAACAATTTTGTCCTGGATTTGGGACAGCAGTTTTCCTGCCTCGCCGGCCTGCCCCTGCTTTTCTTCAAGTTTGACGGCGCGGCGAACATCGGCGACCCGCACCTTGAAAAATTCATCCTGATTATTGGAAAAAATTCCGAGAAAGCGCACGCGCTCGACAATGGGGTTGCGAGTGTCGGCCGCCTCCTGAAGGACGCGCTCATTAAAGGCAAGCCAGCTTAATTCTTTGGGGAAAAACAATTCCTTGGGAAACGGAATGCCCTCGTCAGAAAATGACAGGGCATTGTCACTGGGGTTGCGCGGGTCTTTTTTACTCATGATTAGGGTCTGTTAACACTAATTGGATTATCGCTGCTGGAGGTCATTTTTTGGGGTGGAGGAGGTTGCGGCTAAAAAAGCGCCACTGTCGTCGCCTGCATGGATGCAGGTGAGGGGCGTGAGCAGGAGCGGAAGCTTTGCTCGCCGTTCATTTAGAACCACTAAATTCACTCCTCGCGCCTCAATTGGCGCTTTTTTTAGTCACAACAGAGACAATCCAATTAGTGTTAACAGCCTCTGGCAATGCTTACCACACAGGGTCTACAAGTCGGAAAATAATGGCCAAGGAATATGACTGTTTTGTGACAGGATCCATTGGCAGTTGCTTAATGTTCAATTCTGTACAGCAGGTCAATGCTTTGGGTTTCTCCGGATTCCGCTTTTAATCCCAGTTTATCACCGATCTGGTATTGCAGGGCGAAACTGCCCTGGGGAGAAAACAAATTCTGAATATAGCTGACAAACAACTTTGAAGATAGGTATTTGCCGACCACCAATGAACTGTCCATA